>NZ_JAFCWN010000002.1:0-452131 GCF_049897585.1 Agrococcus sp. TSP3-2-1 | reverse complement strand
ACGCAGAACGGGCTGCCGCCCTTGCGCCCTGGCTCCAGCGCTACAACACTGAACGCATCCACTCAGCCATCGGAGCCCCACCGATCACCCGAACCGCACCAAGGTCATGACCCGGTACATCTAGCCCCGCGAGCGCCGCGTGCGACGCCTGGCCGCCATCGTCGCCAGCGCGGCCGCGCTCGCGGTCGCGGGCTGCGCATCCGCCCCGCCCGAGCGCCGCGACGCGGGCGTCGCGATGTTCCAGTGGACGTGGGACGCGATCGCCGCCGAGTGCCCCGCGCTCGGCGAGGCCGGCGTCGCGTGGGTGCTGACCTCGCCGCCGCAAGAGCACGTCGACGGCGCGACAGCGGAGCTGCCCGGCGCGGATGGCACCGAGTGGTGGTGGAGCTACCAGCCCGTCTCCTACGCCGTCGAGTCGCGGCTCGGCACGCGCGACGAGTTCGCCGCGATGACCGCCGCGTGCGGCGAGGCAGGCGTCGACGTGTACGCGGATGCGGTGATCAACCACATGGCGGGCGTCGAGTCGGGCTCGGGCTGGGCGGGCACCGCCTTCGAGCACTACGAGTACCCCGGCCTCTACGGCCGCGCCGACTTCCACGACTGCGACCGCACGCCCGACGACGACATCGACGCCTACCGCGAGCCCTTCGTCATCCAGCACTGCGAGCTCGAGAACCTCGCCGACCTCGCGACCGAGTCGGAGCCCGTGCGGGCGAGGATCGTCGCCTACCTCGACGACCTGCTCTCGCTCGGCGTGACGGGCTTCCGCATCGACGCGGCGAAGCACATCGACCCCAGAGACGCAGCCGCGATCGTCGGCGCGCTGCCCGAGGGCACGCCCGTCATCAGCGAGGTGATCCGCGGCGCGGGCGAGCCGGTGACGCCCGAGCAGTACACGGGCTTCTCGACCGTGTGGGAGTTCGGCTGGGCCGAGCGCGTCGGCGCCTTCGTGCGCGGCGGGCAGGCGCGGGCGCTCGCCGACCTCTCCCCCGCCGGCTACGGCCTGCTCGAGGAGGGCCAGCGCACCTTCGTCGCCAACCACGACACCGAGCGCAACGGCCAGACGCTCTCCTACCGCGACGGCGGCGCCTTCGCCGCGGCGACCGCGGTCATGCTCGCGAGCGACTACGGGCCGCCGACGCTCTACTCGGGCTACGCCTTCTCCGACCGCGACGCGGGTCCCGAGCTCGAGCCCGACGGCTCGGTGGCGGATGCCTCGTGCACGGCGGATGCGCGACCGGACCCCGAGGGCGGCTGGAACGACGGCGAGTGGGTGTGCCAGCACCGCTGGCCGGGCACGCTCGAGCTCGTCTCCTGGCGCTCGCGCGTCGTCGACGCGCCCGTCACCGAGCAGTCGTCGATCGACTCGGTGTTCGTGTCGCTCCGCGGCGAGACGGCCGCGTTCGCCGTGCAGCTCGACGACGAGCCGACCTCGGTCGAGGTGCCCGTCGGCCTGCCTGACGGGAGCTACTGCGACGTCGTCGTGCCGGACTGCGCATCCGTCGTCGAGGTCGCCGGCGGCGTGGCCGCGCTCGAGCTCGGCCCGTGGCAAGCGGTCGCGCTCGACCGCTCCACCCGCCCGTAGCACCCCGCTCGTCGGCCCGACCCGCTCGTCGAGCAGCGGCCGCAGGCCGCCCCTCCGCGACCTACTCGACGAACAGGCTACGTTCCCCCGCTCGTCGAGTAGCGGCCGCAGGCCGCGCATCAAGACGCACAGTCGGTCCGTCTCGACACGGCCGCTCCGCGACCTACTCGACGAACAGGCTACGTTCCCCCGCTCGTCGAGCAGCGGCCGCAGGCCGCGCATCAAGACGCACAGTCGGTCCGTCTCGACACGGCCGCTCCGCGACCTACTCGACGAACAGGCTACGTTCCCCCGCTCGTCGAGCAGCGGCCGCAGGCCGCGCATCAAGACGCACAGTCGGTCCGTCTCGACACGGCCGCTCCGCGACCTACTCGACGAACAGGCTACGTTCCCCCGCTCGTCGAGCAGCGGCCGCAGGCCGCGTATCGAGACGCACAGTCGGTCCGTCTCGACACGGCCGCTCCGCGACCTACTCGACGAACAGGCTACGTTCCCCCGCTCGTCGAGCAGCGGCCGCAGGCCACGTATCGAGACGTCTCGATACGGCGCCTACGGCGCCTACTCGACGAACGGGTGAATCAGACGAGCGACTCCCGCCACGCGCGGTGCAGCGAGGCGAACTTGCCGCCCTGCTCGATGAGCTCGGCGGGCGAGCCGTCCTCGATGATCCGGCCGTGCTCCATCACGAGCACCCGGTCGGCGATCGCGACGGTCGAGAGCCGGTGGGCGATGATGATCGCCGTCCGGTCGGCGAGCAGGGTCGTGAGGCCCTCCTGCACGAGCCGCTCCGACGGGATGTCGAGCGACGCGGTCGCCTCGTCGAGGATGAGCACGCGCGGGTCGGCGAGGAACGCGCGCGCGAACGACAGCAGCTGCCGCTGCCCCGCGCTCACGCGACCGCCGCGCTTGTTGACGTCGGTCGCGTAGCCGTCGGGCAGCGCCTCGATGAAGCCGTGCGCGCCGACCGCACGCGCGGCCGCCTCGATCTCCTCGTCGCTCGCGCCGGGCTTGCCGAGCGCGATGTTGTCGGCGACGGTGCCCGAGAAGAGGTAGGCCTCCTGCGTCACCATCACGACCGCGCGCCGCAGGTCGTCGTTCGCGAGCTCGCGCAGGTCGACGCCGTCGAGCTTCACCGATCCGTCGGTCGGGTCGTAGAAGCGCGAGACGAGCTTCGCGAGCGTCGACTTGCCCGCGCCGGTCGTGCCGACGAGCGCGATCGTCTGACCGGAGGGGATGTGCAGGTCGAAGTCGGGCAGCACGACCTTGCCGTTGCCGTACGCGAAGCGCACCGCGTCGAAGTCGATCTGGCCGCGCGAGGCGGGCAGCGCCTTCGGCTGCACCGGCTCCTTCACCGTCGGCTCCTCCTCGAGCACGCCCGAGATCTTCTCGAGCGCGGCCGAGGCCGACTGGTAGCCGTTGAAGAACATGCCGATGCCCTGGATGGGCTGGAAGAAGTTGCGCGCGTAGAGGGCGACGCCGAGCAGGGCGCCGATCTGCATCGAGCCCTCGACGACCCGGAGGCCGCCGACGAGCACGAGCGTCGCGATCGTGACCGCGCCGATCATCATGATGCCCGGCTCGTAGATGCCGAAGATGTTGATCGTGCGGTAGTTCGCGTCGCGGTAGTCGTCGACGCGCTCGTCGAACTCGCGCTGGTTCGCGCCCTCCTTGCGGAACGCCTTCACGGCGCGGATGCCCGTCATGGTCTCGACGAAGTGCACGATCATGCGCGCGCTCGTCGTGCGCGTCTCGCGGAAGAGCACCGTCGAGCGAACCTGGAACCAGCGCGTGAGGATGATCGCCGGGATGAGCGCGATGCCGATGATCGCGCCCGAGAGCGGGTCGAGCAGCGTCATGGCGCCGGCCGTGAAGCCCATGATGAGCACGCCGCGCACGAGCTCGTTGAGGCCCTGGTCGAGCAGGTCGCGGATCGACTCGAGGTCGCTCGTCTGCCGCGCGATGATGCGGCCCGACGTGTAGGACTCGTGGAACTCGAGGCTCAGCCGCTGCGCGTGCGCGAACAGGCGGCGGCGCAGCTCGTAGAGCACCGTCTGGCTGATGCGCGCGATGCCGACCGTGTAGAGGTACATGAGCACGCCGGCGGCGATCGCCGCGGCGATGTAGACGAGCGTCGCGACCCACAGCGGCATCCAGTCGCCCTGCTGCATGATCGCGGGCAGCCCGACGTCGATGCCGTAGGCGATGAGCAGCGGCCCCGCGATGTTCGCGGCCGCCGCGATGACGACGAACAGCAGGGTCACGACGACACGGCCGACGTGCGGCTTCAGCAGCGAGCCGAGCAGCCGCCGCGAGCGCGCGCGGATGGCCTTCGACTCGGCCTTGGTGTAGTCGGTGCGGTCCTCGCCCTGCACGCCCTGCACGGTCATCGGGAGACCCCCTCGGAAGACTCGGCATCGAGCTCGTCGAGGTCGATGACCTCCATCGCGCCGGTGACGGCGGCGATCGACTGGCGGTCGCGCTCGGCCTCCTCGAGGCTCGAGATCACGTAGCGGTAGTGCTCGCTGCGGGCGAGCAGCTCCGAGTGGGTGCCGACGTCGACGATCCGGCCGTCGTGCATGAGCGCGACCCGGTCGGCGAGCTGCACCGTGCTGGGGCGGTGGGCGACGATGAGCGCGGTCGTGCGCTCGAGCACGTGCCGCAGCGCATCCTCGACCTGCGCCTCGGTCTCGACGTCGAGCGCCGAGAGCGGGTCGTCGAGCACGAGCACCGCCGGGTCGGCCGCGACGGCGCGCGCGAGCGCGAGCCGCTGCCGCTGGCCGCCGGAGAGGGAGAGGCCCTCCTCGCCGATCTCGGTGTCGAGCCCGTCCGGCAGGTTGCGCGCGAAGTCGGCCTGCGCGATCGAGAGGGCGCGGTCGAGGGCCTCCTCCGACGCATCCGGGGCGCCCATGAGCACGTTGTCGCGCACGGACGCCGAGAAGAGCGTCGCGTCCTCGAACGCCATCGCGATGTGCGTGCGCAGCTCCTCGAGCGTGAGCTCGCGCACGTCGACGCCATCGAGCAGCACCCGGCCGCCCGTGACATCGTAGAGGCGGGTCGGCAGCGCCGTGAGCGTCGTCTTGCCCGAGCCGGTGATGCCGATGAGCGCCATCGTCTCGCCCGGCTCGATCACGAGGTCGGCGCCGTCGACGAGGTCGCGCTCGTGCGGCTGCGCGTCCTGGTAGCGGAAGTGCACGCCCTCGAACACGAGTCGGCCCTTCGGCTCGCGGATGGTCTTCGGCTCGGCCGGGTCGACGATCGTGTTCTCGCTGTCGAGGATCTCGTGGAAGCGGCGGGATGCGTTCGACGCGTCGATGAGGAACGCGAACAGGAAGCCGATCGACTCGATGGGCCAGTTGAGCACCATCGCGACGGCGAAGAACGCGAAGAGCGTGCCGACCGTGATCTGGCCGCTCGCCGCGAGCCAGACGCCGAGGAAGAGGCAGACGGCGTACGAGACGTACGGCACGATCGTCAGCCACATCCACAAGCTGCCGTCCATGCGGGCCTTGTCGATCTCGGTCTCGCGCAGCCGCTTGGCCTGGTCGGTGAAGCCCTCGAGCGCGTGGCGGCCACGGCCGAACGCCTTGAGCACGCGGATGCCGTGGATCGACTGCTCGACGGTCGTCGCGAGGTCGCCCGCCTGGTCCTGCGCGGAGCGCGAGATCGAGAAGTAGCGGCGCTCGAAGCGCAGCGCGACGAGCACGATGGGCGCCGAGAGCGTGACGAAGACGCCGGCGAGCAGCGGGCTCCAGTAGAAGAGCACGCCGATGCCGACCACGAGCGTGATCGAGTTGACGACGAGCAGCGGTGCGCCGAAGGCGGTGAAGCGGCGGATCATGCCGAGGTCCTGCACCGCGCGGCTGAGCAGCTGCCCCGACTGCCAGCGGTCGTGGAACGCGACCGGCAGCGCCTGCAGCTTCGCGTAGAGCGTGCGGCGCATCGACGCCTCGACCTTGGTCGAGGGCAGCGTCACGAGCAGCCGGCGCATGTAGACGAAGAACGCCTCGCCGAGGCCGAGCGCGAGGATCGCGATGCCGACCGGCCACACGGCGGCCGCGTCGCCGGCGGCGAGCGGGCCGTCGACGAGCGCGCGCATCGCGATGGGCGTCGCGAGGCTCAGCAGCGCTGAGAGCAGCGCGGCGAACGTGCCCCACAGCAGGCGCGGCAGCACGGGCCGGAGGAACGGCACGAGCCGCGAGAGCGCTCGCAGGTGGCCGACGGGCTTGGTCTCGGTCTGGTCCGGAGACGTCGAGGACATGAGGGGATCCTTCGCGGTCGCAGGCTGGGTAGGCCTGCGATGGTGTGACGCGACGATGGTCGCAGTGGTCGTGCGGCGTCAGCGGAGCGTGACGCGGGGCGAGCGGGCTCGCGGCGGGCGGGGCCCTTCGGCCGTCCTAGGCGGCGGGGCCCGCGGAGCGGACGCGGAGGGCGCGGGTGGCAGCGATCGCAGCGGTCGTCGTCGTGCTCATGGCATCCTCCTGGCGTCGGCAGCACCCGGTCGGTGCAGACAGCCTTCGATCCTAAGCAGATGCCATGCGACGTGTCTACCGCTGATCGGCGTTTCCCGATGACTCGGCGTCGCGCGTTCCCCGATCGAGCGCCGCGAGCAGCCGATCGGCGTCGGCGGGCGTGCGGAGCAGCAGCACGGGCGGCGCCCCGGCGTCGGCGCGCCAAGCGCGCATCCGCTCGCGCTTCGAGCGCCACGAGCGGAAGTGCCAGACGAGGATCGAGTCGCGCGCGAGCACGAGCCGCAGCGTCTCGACGTTGCCGTTGCAGACGCGCTCGCGCGTGCGGAGGCGTTTCGCCGTGCGGCGCACGAGCCGGCCGAGCGACACGAGCCGCGGGTAGTCGAGGCCGACGATCACGTCGACGCGCTCGATCGCGGCGCGGTTGTGGATGCCGTAGACCGTGTCGGCGACGTACGCCTCCCGGTCGAGCACCGGGAGCACGCGCGCGTCGAGCTCGGCGCGCGGCGGCTGCACCCAGCCGGGATCCCAGCAGAGGTCGTCCATGAGCACGACCGGCAGGCCGAGCCGCTCGGCGAGCGCGGTCGCGAGCGTCGACTTGCCCGATCCCGTGACGCCGAAGCACAGCACGCGACGCGCGCGGCGCACGTCGTCGATCGTCCCCGCGCTCATGCGGGCGAGGCTAGCGGACGCTCGACCGGGGCGGACCGGGTCTCGGTACGCGCGGCCTTCGGCCGCGCTACTCGACCTTGAGTCCTTCGCGCGCAACGGGGCTGCGCCCCATTGCGCGCTTCGGACTCAATGCGCGAAGTGGCGCTCCCCTGTGAAGTACATCGTGATGCCGGCGGCGGTCGCCGCGGCGATGACCTCCTCGTCGCGCACCGAGCCGCCCGGCTGCACGACGGCGCTCACGCCCGCGTCGAGCAGCACCTGGAGGCCGTCCGCGAACGGGAAGAACGCATCCGATGCCGCGACCGAGCCCGCGGCCCGCTCCCCCGCTCGCGAGACCGCGAGCGCGCACGAGTCGACGCGGTTGACCTGGCCCATGCCGACCCCGACCGAGGCGAGCCCGGCGGCGAGCAGGATGGCGTTCGACTTCACCGAGCGCACCGCGCGCCACGCGAACTCAAGATCGGCGAGCACGTCGTCGGGCACGTGCGAGCCCGCGACCCGCCGCCACGTGTGCGACGAGAAGCCCTCGAACGTGTCGGGCTGCTGCACGAGCACGCCGCCCGAGACCTGCCGCAGCTCCGAGCCCTCGCGCGCGTAGCCCTCGGGCAGCCGCAGCAGCCGGATGCTCTTCTTCGCCGTGAGCAGCTCGAGCGCCTCGGGCTCGAAGTCGGGCGCGACCACGACCTCGGTGAAGATGTCCTTCACCGTCTCGGCCATCGCGCGCGTCACGGTGCGGTTCGCGGCGATGACACCGCCGAAGGCCGAGACCGGGTCGCACGCGTGCGCGCGCTCGTGCGCCGAGGCGATCGCGTCGGCAGCGCCGGGCGCCGCGATCGCGATGCCGCACGGGTTGGCGTGCTTGATGATCGCGACCGCCGGCTCGACGAAGTCGTACGCCGCACGCAGCGCCGCATCGGCATCGACGTAGTTGTTGAACGACATCGGCTTGCCGTGCAGCAGCTCGGCTTGCGTGATGCCGCGGCCGCCGGGCAGCGCGAACAAGCCGGCCTGCTGGTGGCTGTTCTCGCCGTAGCGCAGGCCCTGCACGAGGCTCGCGGCACCGACCGCGCGCAGCAGCCCGCTCGCGCTCGAGGTGTCGGCGGCGGATGCGTCGACGGACTCGGGCGCGCTCGTCGCGGTCGCCGGGGCGGCCTGCGCCTCGGCGGCTGCCGGCGCTTCGGCAGCCGGCGCGGTCGCCGCGGCGGCGCTCGGCTCGTCGACCGGCTCCCCCGCGAACCAGCGCGCGACGGCGCGGTCGTAGGCGGCGGTGTGGGCGAACGCATCGCGCGCGAGGGCGCGGCGCTGCATGAGGTCCAGCCCCGTGCCGGCGGCCTTCGCGATGAGCGGGTAGACGCGCGGGTCGGTGACGATCGCGACGTTCGCGTGGTTCTTCGCCGACGCGCGCACCATCGCCGGGCCGCCGATGTCGATCTGCTCGACGATGTCGGCGTCGGCCGCGCCCGAGCGCACCGTCTCGACGAACGGGTAGAGGTTGACGACGACGAGCTCGAACGGCGCGATGCCGAGCTCGGCGAGCTGCGCCTCGTGGTGCTCGAGCCGCAGGTCGGCGAGCAGGCCGGCGTGGATCGCCGGGTGCAGCGTCTTGACGCGGCCGTCGAGGGCCTCCGCGAACCCGGTGACAGCCGCGACCTCGGTGACCGGCAGCCCCGCGTCCGCGAGCATCTTCGCGGTCGAGCCGGTCGAGACGAGCTCGACGCCCGCCTGCGCGAGGGCCGCGCCGAGCTCGACGATGCCGGTCTTGTCGCTCACCGAGAGCAGCGCGCGCCGGAAGGGCACCGCATCGCGCTCGCGGTAGAGGCTCGGGTCGTGCTGGGGTCCGCTCACTTGGCTTCCTCCGGTGCGGTCTCTGGCCGGTCGAGCTTGTGCTCGAGGCCGTGGTCGGCGAGGTCGATCGAGCCGTCGGCGATGCCCTCGAGCACACCCGCGAGCAGGTCGCGCTCGACGGCCTTGATGCGCTCGTGGAGCGTCGCCTCGGTGTCATCAGGCAGCACGGGCACGCGCTGCTGGGCGAGGATCGGGCCGGTGTCGACGCCGCTGTCGACGATGATGACGCTCGCGCCCGTCTCGGTGACGCCCGCCGCGAGCGCGTCGCGCACGCCGTGCGCGCCGGGGAACTCGGGCAGGAACGCCGGGTGCGTGTTGAGCAGCGCCGGCGCGAAGCGCGAGACCGCCTGCGCCGAGAGCAGCCGCATGAAGCCCGAGAGCACGACGAGGTCGGGCTCGAACGCCTCGACGCGCTCGGCGACGCGCTCGCTCCACGCCTCGCGCGGCGGCGCGAACGGCTCGACGAACGTCGGGATGCCGGCGGCGCGCGCGATCTCGACGCCGCCGCACTCGCGGTCGGCGCCGACGGCGATCACCTCGACGGCGACGCGGCCGGAGCGGGCGCGATCGAGCAGGTCGGCGAAGTTGCTGCCGCTCCCGGAGACGAGGACGACGACGCGGAGCACGTCCTCCAGCCTACCGACGGCGCTCGTCGTCGTCGGCAGACGGGGTCGGATGCGCTCCGTCAGCCGCGCTCCCGGGCTCGGGGCCGTCGTCGGGCGCCTCCGCACCGCCGGCGGGCGCGTCGACGGGCTCGACCGCTTGCGTCTCCGCCTGATCCTCGATCGAGACCGCGACGACGGGGGACGTCTCCTGCGGCTCGGCCGTCGCCGGCTGGGCCGTCACGGGCTCGGCGGGCGCCGGCTCGGCGAGCGGCGCGACCGACCGCGTCTCCTGCTCGTCGGCGTCCGCACCGCCCGCGGACGCATCCGCCGCATCACGGTCGGCGCGCAGCCCGAGCACCTCGCGGATCGTCGAGCCCTCTCCCTCGCGGGCGAGCGAGCCGACGCCGCGGCCGCCGACGACGAGGCCGATGAGCAGGCCGACGCCCACCTCGAGCGCGCCCCACGCGGCGACGAGCACCGCGTCGGGGCCCGCCTCGGCGAGCCGACCCGGCCCGGTCGCGCCGCTCGAGAGCATCGCGGCGAGGCCGAGCAGCGCTCCGGCGAGCACGCCGCCCCCGACGCCGGCGATCGCGAGCTCCCACCAGTGCACGGGGCGCGAGGGCTCGCCCGCGAGGATCGTCTGCCGCGCGAGCGCGCCGACCACGACCGCCGCGACGACCGGGAGCGCGACGACCGCGAGCATCCACGGCGCCGCCTCGGGGTCGATCGCCGACAGCAGCGGCATCGCGGGGATCGGGCCGAGGTCGGTGCCGAGCGGCGAGACGTGCGAGCCGGTGCCGATCATGAAGCCCGGCCCGATCGCCCACGCCGCGGCCCAGACGATCGCGACGGGCGCGAGCGCGAGCTGCAGCAGGAAGAGCACGAACGCGCCGAGGTGCGTCACCTGCAGCGACTCCATCACGAGCAGCCCGTCGGCGAAGCGCGCGAAGAGGCCGACGCCGAGCACGAGCCCGCCGACGCCGAGCACCGCGACCGCCCCGCCCGCGCCGGTGCGGAGCGCGGCGCGGAGCGGGCGCATCCAGCGGTCCTCGATCGTGAGCGCACGCGATGCCGCGTCGAGCCAGTCGTGCCCGTGCACGCGCACGATCGCGGCGGCCATGCCGACGAGCGCGACGAGCGCGGGCAGCGCGAAGGCCTGCGCGAGGTCGGGGGATGCGATGGGGTGCTGCGCGCTCACGGCCGCGAGCAGGCCGACGGTGCCGGTCGCGAGCGCGCCGCAGAGCGTCGCGATGCCCGCATCGAGGATCGGCAGCTCGGCGAGCCGGCGACCGCTGCGCCAGTGCAGCCACAGCGTGATGAGGCCGATGCCCCACGCGCCGAGCGTGACGGCGAAGGGCCGGCTCGCCGCCTCGATCCCGACCGCGATGACCGCGTCGCGGCCAAGCTCGAGCGAGAGGTCGACGCCGTGGCCGACGAGCCACGCGTCGGCCGCGATGCGCCACTGCACGAGCGGGTCGCCGGCGAAGCCCCCATCGACGCCCCAGACGGCGAGCAGCACGAGCGCGCACAGCACGAGGCCCACCGCTGCGATGGCGGCGGACTCGACTGCCTGGCCGATCCCGGCCCACACGCGACGCACGGCTGGCACCCTACCGACGCATCCGCCCCGCGTCCTTCCGCCGCGCGGCGCTCGGGCATGGTCGCGGTAGGTTGGATGCGCACGGCGCGGCCCGCGCACGCTCTCGAGGCCGCCGTCACAATCCGAGACCGCGAGGGGTTCGAGCCGCATGGCCAAGATCATCTACACGTACACCGACGAGGCGCCGATGCTCGCGACGCACTCGCTGCTGCCGATCGTCGAGGCGTTCGCCGCGGCCGCCGACGTCGAGGTCGAGCGCCGTGACATCTCGCTCGCCGGTCGCGTCGTCGCCGCCTTCGCCGACCGCCTGCCGGCCGAGCAGCAGGAGGCCGACGCGCTCGCCGAGCTCGGCGAGCTCGCGAAGACGCCCGAGGCCAACATCATCAAGCTGCCGAACATCTCGGCCTCGGTGCCGCAGCTCAAGGCCGTCATCGCCGAGCTGCAGTCGAAGGGCTTCGCGCTCCCCGACTACCCCGACGAGGTCGTCACGGACGACGACCGCGACGTGCGGGCCCGCTACGACTCCGTCAAGGGCTCGGCCGTCAACCCGGTGCTGCGCGAGGGCAACTCCGACCGCCGCGCCCCGCGCTCGGTGAAGGAGTACGCGCGCAAGCACCCGCACTCGATGGGCGCGTGGTCGGCCGACTCGAAGACGGCCGTCGCGACGATGGACGCGGGTGACTTCCGCTCGAACGAGCAGTCGGTGACGATGCCCGCCGCCGACACGCTGCAGATCCGCCTCGTCGGCGCCGATGGCGAGACGACCGTGCTCAAGGACGGCCTCGCCGTGCTCGAGGGCGAGATCGTCGACGCGACGTTCATGTCGGCGAAGGCGCTCGACGCGTTCCTCGCCGAGCAGGTCCGCCGCGCGCGCGACGAGCACATCCTCTTCTCCGCCCACCTCAAGGCGACGATGATGAAGGTCTCCGACCCGATCATCTTCGGCCACGTCGTGCGCGCGTTCCTCCCCGCGGTGTTCGAGCAGTACGGCGAACAGCTCGCCGAGGCGGGCCTCTCGCCCGAGAACGGACTCGCCTCGATCCTCTCCGGGCTCTCTGAGCTCGGCGACGAGACGGCCGCCGCGGTGCGCGCCGCGATCGAGCAGGGCATCGCCGACGGCCCCCGCCTCGCGATGGTGAACTCCGACCGCGGGATCACGAACCTGCACGTGCCCTCCGACGTCATCGTCGACGCATCCATGCCCGCGATGATCCGCCAGTCAGGGCACATGTGGGGCCCGGATGGCGAGGAGGCCGACACGCTCGCGGTCATCCCCGACTCGTCGTACGCCGGCATCTACCAGGTCGTCATCGAGGACTGCCAGCGCAACGGCGCCTTCGACCCGAAGACGATGGGCTCCGTGCCGAACGTCGGCCTCATGGCGCAGAAGGCCGAGGAGTACGGCTCGCACGACAAGACGTTCCGCATCGAGCGCGACGGCCGCGTCGAGGTCGTGAACGCCGCCGGCGACGTGCTGCTCTCGCACGACGTCGAGGCCGGCGACATCTGGCGCGCGTGCCAGACGAAGGACGTGCCGGTGCGCGACTGGGTGAAGCTCGCGGTCACGCGCGCCCGCGCCTCGTCGACGCCCGCGATCTTCTGGCTCGACGCCGAGCGCGCGCACGACGCCGAGCTCATCAAGAAGGTCGAGGCCGAGCTGCCGCAGCACGACACCGAGGGGCTCGACATCCAGATCCTGAGCCCCGTCGAGGCGACGCGCGTCTCGATCGAGCGCATCCGCCGCGGTGAGGACACCATCTCGGTGACCGGCAACGTGCTGCGCGACTACAACACCGACCTCTTCCCGATCCTCGAGCTCGGCACGAGCGCGAAGATGCTCTCGGTCGTGCCGCTGCTCAACGGCGGCGGCCTGTTCGAGACGGGCGCCGGTGGCTCGGCGCCGAAGCACGTGCAGCAGCTCGTCGAGGAGAACCACCTGCGCTGGGACTCGCTCGGCGAGTTCATGGCGCTCGCGGAGTCGTTCCGCCACCTGTCGGAGTCGACCGGCAACGCCCGCGCGGGCGTGCTCGCCGAGACGCTCGACGCGGCGACCGGCACGTTCCTCAACGAGAACAAGTCGCCGTCGCGCAAGGTCGGCGAGATCGACAACCGCGGCAGCCACTTCTGGCTCGCGCGCTACTGGGCCGAGGAGCTCGCCGGCCAGACCGTCGACGCGCAGCTCGCCGAGGCGTTCGCGCCGGTCGCGCAGCAGCTCGTCGAGCAGACCGCCGCGATCGAGCGCGAGCTGCTCGAGGTGCAGGGCTCGCCCGTCGACCTCGGCGGCTACTACCGGGTCGACACCGACCTCGCCGACGCGGCGATGCGCCCGAGCGCGTCGCTCAACGCGATCCTCGCGCACCTGCGCTGACGCGAGACCGAGAGGGGCGGATCCGCCCGAGCGGGCCGGGCGTGCCGGCCCCGCTCGGGCGCATCCGCCCCTCTTGCTCGCCCCCGTCCGGGCTGCCACGCCTCACGTGAGGTCGTCGTGCACGCCCGTCACCCAGTCGATGTGGCGCTGCGCGCTGCGCGCGATCGCCTCCGGCCCGTCCTCGACGACCTGGCCGGGGATGTTGCCGTACACGCGGCGGAACCGCAGCGCCGCCGACTGCTCCGCGAGCCGCCGCACGACGCCGGCCGAGAGCGGGATGTCGTTCGTGTAGGAGCGCATGAACGCGACGCTCCGCCGATCGGGCTTCGGCTGCATCGTGTCGCCGGCGAGCAGCGATCCCTGTCCGCCGCTCCCCCGCTCCCACAGGATGACGGCGGCGCCCGGGAAGTGGCCGCCGAAGCGGATGAGCCGCACGCCCGGCAGCAGCTCGAGCTCGCCGTCCCACAGGTCGATGCGCTCGTGCCGCCTGGCGATCCAGGATGCGTCGCGCTGGTTCACGAGCACGCGCGCGTCGAGCGCGTCCGCCCACGCGCACTGCACGCCGAACATGTGCGGGTGCGACGCGACGACGTACGAGAGGCCGCCGAGCTCGCGCACCTGCTCGACAGCGTCGTCGGTGATCGTGCCGAGCGGATCCCACAGCACGTTGCCCGCGTCGGTCTGCACGAGGATCGAGCGCTGGCCGATGCCGACCGCGGGGTCGGACGTGAGCGCCCACGCGCCGGGCTCGAGCTCGACGACGTCGATGTGCATGCCATCGGCGAGCTGCTCCTCGACGCTCGTCCAGATCTGGCCGTGCAGCGGCACCCACTGCCGCTCGTCGGCGCAGATGCGGCAGGTCTCGGGCAGCGGCGCAGCGGTCTCGACGCCGCACGTCGCGCAGAGGATCGTCATGCTGCCACTGTGCACCGCGCTCGCGCCGAGCGCGAGGCGTCGTCAGTCGACGTCGGGCTTCGCGGCCTCGTCGTCGGCCGCCTCGTCCTCCTCCGGCTCGAACGTCGACTCCTCGTCGGTCGTCGTCGCGCCGAGCCCGTCGGGGTTCGCGGGGATCGTGCCGTCGTCGCCGAGCCCACCGGGCTTCTTCGTGCCCTCGCCGTCGTGCTCGCTGCTCGCGTCGTGATGCATGGCTGCCTCCTCGGGTCGTGCAGCCACCCTAGACCGCGCGCCCGAACGGCGGCCGGGAACGAGGAAGGGCCCCGGCCGAAGCCGGGGCCCGTTGCTCACGCAGTCGTGCTCACGCAGTCGCTCAGAGCGACTCGATGACCTCCCGCATGAGGCGGGCGGTCTCGGACGGCGTCTTGCCGACCTTGACGCCGGCCGCCTCGAGCGCGACCTGCTTCGCCTCTGCGGTGCCGGAGGAGCCGGAGACGATCGCGCCGGCGTGGCCCATCGTCTTGCCCTCGGGAGCGGTGAAGCCCGCGACGTAGCCGACGACCGGCTTCGTCACGTTGGCCTTGATGAAGTCGGCCGCGCGCTCCTCGGCGTCGCCGCCGATCTCGCCGATCATGACGATCGCCTTCGTCTCGGGGTCGGCCTCGAACGCCTCGAGCGCGTCGATGTGCGTCGTGCCGATGATCGGGTCGCCGCCGATGCCGATGGCGGTCGAGAAGCCGATGTCGCGCAGCTCGAACATCATCTGGTAGGTCAGCGTGCCCGACTTCGACACGAGGCCGATCGGGCCCTTGCCCGTGATGTTCGCCGGCGTGATGCCGACGAGCGACTCCTCGGGCGTGATGATGCCCGGGCAGTTCGGCCCGATGATGCGCGTCGTGCCCTTCGCCTTGGCGTGGGCCCAGAACTCGGCCGAGTCCTGCACCGGGATGCCCTCGGTGATGACGACGAGCAGGCCGATGCCCGCGTCGACGGCCTCGATGACGGCGTCCTTCGCGAAGGCCGGCGGCACGAAGACGATCGACGTGTCGGCGCCCGTCTCGGCCATCGCCTCGGCGACGGAGCCGAAGACCGGCAGCTCGACGGCGGAGCCGTCCTTCGCCGTGTGGGAGACGGTCGTGCCGGCCTTGCGCGCGTTCACGCCGCCGACGACCTGGGTGCCGGCCGCGAGCATCCGGGCGGTGTGCTTCGAGCCCTCGCCGCCGGTGATGCCCTGGACGATGACCTTGCTGTCCTTGTTGAGGTAGATCGACATCTCTTCTGGTTCTCCTATGCCGCAGCCAGCTCGGCGGCCTTGTCGGCGGCCTCGTCCATCGTCTCGACCACCGTCACGAGCGGGTGGTTCGCGTCGGCGAGGATCCGCCGACCCTCCTCGACGTTGTTGCCGTCGAGCCGCACCACGAGCGGCTTCGAGGCCTCCGCCCCGAGGATCTCGAGCGCCTTCACGATGCCGTTCGCGACCTCGTCGCACGCGGTGATGCCGCCGAAGACGTTGACGAAGACGCTCTTGACGTCCTCGTCGTTCAGGATGACGTCGAGGCCCGCGGCCATGACCTGCGCGGATGCGCCGCCGCCGATGTCGAGGAAGTTGGCGGGCTTGACGCCGCCGTGGCGCTCGCCCGCGTAGGCGACGACGTCGAGCGTCGACATGACGAGGCCCGCGCCGTTGCCGATGATGCCGACCTGGCCGTCGAGCTTCACGTAGTTGAGGCCGGCCTCCTTGGCCTTCGCCTCGAGCGGGTTCGCCGCGGCCTTGTCCTCGAGCTGCGCGTGCGTCTCGTGGCGGAACTCGGCGTTCTCGTCGAGCGTGATCTTGCCGTCGAGCGCGATGACGTCGCCGCCCTCGGTGAGCACGAGCGGGTTGACCTCGACGAGCGTCGCGTCCTCGCCGGTGAAGACGCCGTAGAGCTTCACGATGACGGGCGCGACCTTCGCGACGAGCTCCTCGGGGAAGCTCGCGGCGCGCACGATCTCCTCGGCCTTCGCCTGGTCGATGCCAGTCGCCGGGTCGACCTCGACCTTGGCGAGCGCCTCGGGGCGCTCCTCGGCGAGCTGCTCGATCTCCATGCCGCCCTCGTACGAGCACATCGCGAGGTACGAGCGGTTGGCGCGGTCGAGCAGCACCGAGAAGTAGTACTCCTCCTTGATGGCGGCGCCCTCGGCGACCATCACGCGGTGCACGGTGTGGCCCTTGATGTCGAGGCCGAGGATCGCCTCCGCGGCGTCCTTCGCCTCCTCGGGGCTCTTCGCGAGCTTGACGCCGCCGGCCTTGCCGCGACCGCCCGTCTTGACCTGCGCCTTCACGACCACGACACCGCCGCCGAGCTCCGCAGCAGCCGCCTGCGCCTCCTCGGGCGTGTCAGCCGTGATGCCGCGCAGCACGGGGACCCCGTGCTGCTCGAACAGGTCCCTTGCCTGGTACTCGTACAGATCCACGCGTCATCCAATCGGTGTGCTGTTGGGGAATCGCCGTCGACCAGCCTATCCCCGCACCGCATGCGGCCCTGTCGCTTTCGGCTCGCCGAAGCCGATGCCTTCGGCTCGCGGGCGCAGATCCGCCGAGTGCCGCCTTGCTTGCGGCGCCCGCACGGGCACCGGACGATGGACGCCCGGGAGGACATCCATGGATCCTGCGCTCCAGCGCCGTCCCGACCTGCCGCCGCCGGTCGGATCTATCGCGTCGAAGCTCAACTGGCTGCGCGCCGGCGTGCTCGGCGCGAACGACGGCATCGTCTCGACGGCGGCCCTGATGGTCGGCGTCGCGGGCGCCGGCACCTCGCCTGCGGGGGTGCTGACAGCCGGCGTGGCGGCGCTCGTCGCCGGCGCGTTCTCGATGGGCGTCGGCGAGTACGTCTCGGTGTCGTCGCAGCGCGATAGCGAGCGCGGCGCGATCCGGCGCGAGGAGCAGTTCCTCGCCGACAACCCCGACGGGCAGATCGACCAGCTCGCCCACATGTTCGAGGAGCGGGGCCTCTCCCCCGCGACCGCCCACACCGCCGCGGTCGAGCTGCACGAGCGGGACCCGCTGCGCGCGCACTTGAGCATCGAGTACAACCTCGACCCCGATGACCTGAACAACCCCTGGTCGGCCGCCGCCGCATCCGCCGTCGCCTTCTCGCTCGGCTCGCTCATCCCGCTGCTCGCGGCGCTCTTCGCGCCGAGCGCGTGGATGCCCTGGCCGATCGTCGTGGCGACGATGGTCGCGCTGCTCATCACGGGCTTCGTCTCGGCGCGCATCGGCGCTTCCGGCAAGCGGGTCGCGATGTTCCGCGTGCTCATCGGCGGCGGCATCGCGCTCGCGGCGACGTACATGATCGGCACGCTCTTCGACACGCCGGTGCACTAGTGCCGGCCCAGCCTCAGCGGCGCGGGCTGTAGCGCAGCTCGGGCCGTCCCGTGCCCCCGTAGCGCGGGGCGACTTCCGCGCGGCCATCGAGCACGAGCCGCTCGAGGTACCGGCGCGCGCTCACGCGCGACATGCCGAGCAGCTCGGCGAGCTCGGCGGCGCTCACGGTCGCCTCCGCGGCGTCGAGCGCCGCCGCGACGCGCTCGAGCGTGAGCTGCGAGCCGGGCGGCGCGGGGCGCTGCCGGTCGGCCGGCTGCAGCATCGCGTCGACGGCCCGCTGGTCGAGCACCGCGGGCCCGAGCGCCTCGGCCCGCTCGATCTCGGCCCGGATCGCCTCGAGCCGCTCGCGCATGGCCTCGAGGCCGAACGGCTTCACGAGGTAGTGGCGCACGCCGAAGGCGCGCGCGGCGCGCACCGTCTCGAGGTCCCGCGCGGCCGTGACCGCCACGACCTCGCCGGCGAAGCCGCGCGCCCGCGCGACGCGCAGCACCTCGATCCCGGACGCATCCGGCAGGTGCACGTCGAGCAGCACGAGGTCGGGGCGGATGGCCTCGATCGCCTCGAGGGCGTCCCGACCCGTGCCTGCCTGGCCCGCGACCAGGAACGCGCCGTGCCGCTCGATGAACCCGCGCGTGACCATCGCGACCGCTCGATCGTCCTCGACGATCAGTGCTCGCAGCGTCCTCACGCCGGCACCTCGCGGCGCGCGACCGGCAGCGTCGCGGTGAAGCGCGCACCGCCGAGCGGCGATGCCTCGACCGCCGCGCTGCCGCCGAGCCTCTCGACGACGCGGCGGACGAGCGTGAGCCCATAGCCGCGAGCGAGGCCGGCGGCGCGCGGCTTCGTCGACTCCTCGAGGTCGAAGATCGCGAGCCGCCGGCCCTCCGGCACCCCGGGTCCGTCGTCGTCGACGACGATCGTCACGACGCGGCCCGCCTCGGCGTCGACGTCGTCGATCGCGACCTCGACGCGGCCGCCGGCAGCGGCTTCGATCGCGTTGTCGAGCAGGTTGCCGAGCACCGTGACCCAGTCGCTCGCGTCGCCCGCGGGGGCGGCGGGGCGCAGCCTCGACCCGTCGCGCACGACGAGCTCGACCCCGTGCTCGCGCGCCTGCGCCCGCTTCGCCAGCAGCAGCGCCGCGACCTCGAGCTCGAGGATGCCGCTCGCGGGCTCGAGCGCCGCGAGCGCCCCGCCCGCGCCGGCGCGCTCGATCACCTGCATCGCCGCCTCGGTCTCGCCGAGCTCGAGCAGGCCGCCGAGGGTGTGCAGGGTGTTGGCGAACTCGTGCTGCTGCGCACGCAGCGTCTCGGTCATGCCCTGCGCACCGGCGAGGTCGCGCAGCGCCGCGTCCAGCTCGGTGCGGTCGCGCAGGATGAGCACGGTGCCCACGGTGCGGCCGTCGACGACCACCGGGTCGGCACGGGCCACGAGCATCCGCTCGCCCGCGAGCACGAGCTGCTGCTCGCCCGCGTCGGCCAGCAGCAGCTCGAGCTGCGCATCGAGCACCTCGGCGATCGCGACACCGGCGAGGTCGTCGCCCTCGCGGCCGAGCAGGCGGAGCGCCGAGTCGTTGCACAGCGTGATCGTCGCCGAGTCGTCGAGCACGACGAGCCCCTCGCCGATCCCGTGGAGCGTCGCGTTGCGGGTCTCGAGCATCGACTTGATCTCCTCGGGCTCGACGCCGTAGATGCGCTTGCGCACCTGCGCCGCCGCCCAGCCCGCGAGCAGCACGCCGACGACCGCCGCGACGGCGAGGCACAGGCCGAGGATCCAGACGGTGCTGAGCCACTCGGCGTGCAGCTCTGACTCGAGGATGCCCACCGAGACCTGGCCGATGATCTCCCCGTCGGGGCCGAAGACGGGCACCTTCGCCCGCCACGAGGTGCCGAGCGTGCCGGTCTCGGTCGTGGTGACGAGCTCGCCGCTCCTGGCGGCATCGGGCGGAGTCGAGACCACCTCGCCGATCCGCTCGGGGTTGGGGTGCGAGTAGCGGATGCCCTCGACGTTCGAGACCACGACGTAGGTGACATCGGATGCCTCCCGCACCGTCTCGGCGATCGGCTGGATGACGGCGGCGGGGTCGGGATCGTCGAACGCCTCGGTCACCGACGGCAGCTGCGCGACGGAGTAGGCGACCCCGATCATGCGGTCGAGGTAGGCATCGCGGAGCGAGCGCTCCTGCAGCCACGCAGCGGCGACGCCCGAGCCGAGGATGACGACGAGCATGATCGCGCTCTGCAGCAGCACGATCTGCGTGCGCAGCTTCATCGCTCTCCTCACGGCCCCATGGTAGGCGCGATGCCGCGCGGCGGATCGTGACCGAAACGACCGAAACGCACACATCGACCACAACGCGACGCAGCGCATCCGGCCCGGTTAGCGTCCTGGCAGATCGTGACCCGGCATGGCGCCGGGCGCTCAAGGAGGAGACGGTCCATGCACCCCAGCACCGCGCGCAGCACGCGCTTCTCGACCATCGTCCGAGTCGGCATCGCGGGGACTGCGATGCTCGCCCTCGCGGCCTGCTCGTCGGGCGGCGGTGCCCCCGCGGGCAGCGCGCCCGCCGGCGACGGCGAGGCCGCGGCCATCACCGCCGTGAACGTCATCGCGCCCGCCGACCCCGGCGGCGGCTGGGATCAGACCGCCCGCGCGATCTCGCAGGTGCTCACCGACACCGACCTCGTCGGCTCGGCTCCGGTCGAGAACATCGGCGGCGCCGGCGGCACGGTCGGCCTCGCGAGCCTCGCGACCGAGACCGACCCGAACACGCTCATGATCACGGGCTCGGTCATGGTCGGCGCGGTCGAGACGAACGCCTCGGACACACGCATCGAGGACACGACGCCGATCGCGAAGCTCACCGAGGAGCCGCTCGTCATCGTCGTGCCGGCCGACTCGCCCTACGAGTCGCTGCAGGACCTCGTCGACGCGGTGGTCGAGGAGGGCCAGGGCATCGCCGTCACGGGCGGCTCGGCAGGCGGCATCGACCACATCCTCGCGGGCCTGCTGCTCACCGAGGGCGGCGTCGACGCCGCCGACGTGCCCTCGACGCTCAACTACATCGCCAACTCCGGCGGAGGCGAGGCGCTCACGATGCTGCTCGGCGGCACCGTGCAGGCCGGCATCTCCGGCGTCGGCGAGTTCTCCGAGTCGGTGCTCTCGGGCGACCTCCGCGCGCTCGCCGTCTCGAGCGCCGAGCCCGCCGAGGCGCTCCCCGACGTGCCGACCATCCAGGACGAGGGCATCGACGTGGCGGTGACCAACTGGCGCGGCGTCATCGCGCCGGGCGACATCACCGAGGCGGAGCGCACGGCGCTCGTCGACCTCGTCACCGAGCTGCACGAGCAGGACGCCTGGACCGAGATCCTCTCGACCAACGGGTGGACGGATGCGTTCCTCCCGGGCGACGAGTTCGACGCGTTCCTCGCCGACGACATCACGCAGACGCAGGAGACCCTCCGCACGATCGGGCTCATCGAATGAGCCCCGCGACGTCCGCCGGCGCGACCTCCTCGGGCGCGTCGGCGGCGTCGCGCTCCGCCCGGATCGAGGCGATGGCGTTCGTCGGACTCATCGCGCTCCTCTCGATCGCCGTGCTCATCGCGACCACGACCATCCGCGAGCCTCCGGGCTCCACCAACACCCTCGGCGCTCGCGTCGTCCCCTACGCCGTCGGCGGGCTCATGCTCGTCAGCGCGATCGCCGTGCTCGTCGGCCAGCTGCGGGGCCGCTTCGGCCACGCGGAGGAGGGCGAGGACATCGACCTCGAGCACGGCACCTCGTGGGGCTCGACGGGCGTCGTCGTGCTGAGCTTCCTCTCGCTCATGCTCACGATCCCCCACCTCGGGTGGCCGCTCGGCGTCACCATCCTCTTCACCGGCGCATCGCTCGCCCTCGGCGCGAAGCGCTGGTGGGTCGCCGCGCTCATCGGGCTCGCGCTCGGCGTCATCACGCAAGTCGTGTTCGGCACGCTGCTCGGCCTCTCGCTCCCGGCGACCGGCACCCTGACCTCCTGGATCGGTCTCTGATGGACACCTGGACCCTGCTGCTCGAGGGCTTCGCGACCGCGCTGCAGCCGATCTACCTGCTGTGGGCGCTGCTCGGCGTGCTGCTCGGCACCGCCGTCGGCGTGCTCCCCGGGATCGGCCCCGCGATGACCGTCGCGCTGCTGCTGCCGATCACGTACTCGCTCGAGCCCACCGCGGCGTTCATCGTCTTCGCCGGCATCTACTACGGCGGCATGTACGGCGGGTCGACGACCTCGATCCTGCTGAACACGCCCGGCGAGTCGGCCTCGATCGTCACGGCGCTCGAGGGCAACCGCATGGCGCGCGCCGGCCGCGGCGCCGCCGCGCTCGCGACCGCGGCGATCGGCTCGTTCGTCGCCGGCACCATCGCCACGGTGCTGCTGACGCTGCTCGCTCCCGTGGTGGCGCGCTTCGCCGTGAGCCTCGGCCCGGCCGACTACTTCGCGCTCATGGTGATCGCGTTCCTCACGGTCGGCGCGCTGCTCGGCGACAGCGCGTGGCGCGGCATGGTGTCGCTCTCGATCGGGCTCTTCATCGGCCTCATCGGCGTCGACACGCTCACCGGGCAGGCGCGGTTCACGCTCGGCATCCCGCAGCTCGGCGACGGCATCGACGTCGTGCTCGTGGCGGTCGGCCTCTTCGCCCTCGGCGAGGCGCTCTACGTCGGCTCGCGGCTGCGGAACGGCGAGATCCCGATCATCCCCATCACGCGCGGCTGGCGCACCTGGATGCGCCGCTCCGACTGGGCGCGCTCGTGGAAGCCGTGGCTCCGCGGCGCGGGCATCGGCTTCCCGATCGGCTCCATTCCTGCCGGCGGCGCCGACGTCGCGACCTTCCTCTCCTACGCGACCGAGCGCAGCCTCGCGAAGCCCGAGTACCGCAAGCAGTTCGGCAAGGGCGCGATCGAGGGCGTCGCGGGGCCGGAGTCGGCGAACAACGCCGCCGCCGCGGGCGTGCTCGTGCCGCTGCTGACGCTCGGCATCCCGACGACCGCGACGGCCGCGATCATCCTGAGCGCGTTCCAGAGCTACGGCATCCAGCCGGGACCGCGGCTGTTCGACACGCAGCCGGCGCTCGTGTGGGCGCTCATCGCGAGCCTCTACATCGGCAACACCCTCCTGCTCGTGCTCAACCTGCCGCTCGTCGGCATCTGGGTGAAGCTGCTGCAGATCCCGCGGCCCTACCTGTACGCGGGCATCCTGGTCTTCGCGGGACTCGGCGCGTACGCGGCGAACTTCACCGTGTTCGACATCGGGGTGCTGCTCGTGCTCGGCGTGCTCGGCTTCTTCATGCGACGCCTCGGCTTCCCCATCGCGCCGCTCGTGGTCGGCGCGATCCTCGGGCCGATGGCCGAGGAGCAGCTGCGCAAGGCGATGCAGATCGGGCAGGGCGACCCGTCCTACCTCGTGCAGAGCCCGTTCTCGATCGTCGCCTACGTCGCGATGGCGCTCATCATCGTGCTCGCGCTGTGGCTCAAGCGCCGCCGCGCTCGCTTCGAGGCGGCCCTGCCCGCGGCCGACACGACGGCCATCGCGGCGATCGACGAGGAGATCGAGTCGCGCGAACCGCACCCGCAGCCCGACCGCGGTCGCCTCTCGACGACCGCGCTGCCGAAGGTCGAGCGACCGCGCCCGGACCGCCGCGAGGGCGACGACCGCGACTGAGTCGCACCACCACACGACGGATGCCGTCCCGGACACGCCGGGACGGCATCCGTCATCCGTGGCAGGCTTGGCACATGCAGGAGCAGAGCCGCGAGCAGGACCGGGTGCCGCCGGAGCTCGACCCCTACTTCGAGCGCTTCGACGACGACCGGCCGCCGCGCACGATGGCGCGCCGCTTCCGGCCGATCATCGTCGGCGGCGCGGCGCTCACGCTCGTCGCGATGGTGCTGCTCGTCACGCAGTCGCTCTAGCCCCGCCCACCGCTCATCGAGTAGGGCCGCAGGCCCGTATCGAGTTGGGAGCGGCTGGTCTCGATGCGCTGGCTCCGCCGGCTCCTCGACCGACGGTGCAGCGGCGATCAGCCGAGCTTCTCGATCGGCGCGATCTTCACGAGCAGCCGCTTGCGGCCGGCCCCGTCGAAGAGCACCTCGGCGACGCGCTTCTTGTCAGCGCCGGTGATCGCCTGCACGCGGCCCTCGCCGAAGTCCTTGTGGCGGATGCGGTCGCCGGGCGCGAGCTCCATGCCGCTGTTGTCGCGCACCTCGGTGATCGTGTTGGCGAACTCCCGCTTCGGGCCCTTCGGCAGCGCCGCAGGCTCGCGGAAGCCCGTCACGAACGACTCGCGCGGCTCGTCGCGCCAGCGGCCGACGGCACGCTGCGACGAGGCCTGCCGCACCGTCACCGGCGCGGTGCGCCAGTCGATCAGGTCGGCCGGGATCTCCTCGAGGAAGCGGCTCGGCACGGCGGGGTTGACCTCGCCGAACTGCGCGCGCGTCATGGCGAGCGAGAGGTGCAGGCGGTGGCGGGCGCGCGTGATGCCGACGTAGAACAGTCGCCGCTCCTCGGCTGGCCCGCCCGGCTCGTTCGCCGAGATGCGGTGCGGCAGCAGCTCCTCCTCGACGCCAGTGATGAACACCGCGTCGAACTCGAGGCCCTTCGCGGTGTGCAGCGTCATGAGCGAGACCTGCCCGCCGGAGTCGTCGAGCTCGTCGGCGGCGGCGACGAGCGCGGTCTCGGTGAGGAAGTCGACGAGGTTGCCGGTGGGGTTCTGCCGCCGGAACTCGCGCGTCACCGCGATGAGCTCCTCGACGTTCTCGAGCCGCGCCGCGTCCTGCGGGTCGGGCGAGCGGCGCAGCTGATCGGTGTAGCCCGAGCGGCTCATGAGGTCGCGCAGCACCTCGCCGGGATCGGCCTCGGGCCGGTCGCTCCACTCGTCGAGCAGCGCCGCGAGGTCCTTGATCGCCGCGGCCACCTTCGGGCCGAGGGCGATCTCGTCGACGCGACGCATCGCATCCCGCAGCGTGATCTGCCGCTCGTCGGCGAAGGCTTGCAGCGCCGCCTCGGTGGCCGGGCCGATGCCGCGCCGCGGCACGTTCATGATGCGGCGCAGGCTCAGCGAGTCGGCGGGGTTCGCGACCGTGATGAGGTACGCCATCGCGTCCTTGATCTCGGCGCGCTCGTAGAACTTCGTGCCGCCGATCACCCGGTACGGGATCGCGGTGCGGATGAGCACCTCTTCGAGCGCTCGCGTCTGCGCGTTGGTGCGGTAGAAGACGGCGATGTCGCTGTAGGCCATGCCGCCGGAGGTGAGCTCGACGATCTCATCGGCGACGAACTGCGCCTCGTCGTGGCCGGAGTAGCCGGTGAAGCCGACGATCTTCGCGCCGTCGCCCGAGTCGGTCCAGAGCCGCTTCTCGCGCCGGTCGAAGTTGTTGCCGATCACGGCGTTCGCGGCCGAGAGGATGTTCTGCGTCGAGCGGTAGTTCTGCTCGAGCATGATGACGCGGGCACCGGCGAAGTCGCGCTCGAAGTCGGTGATGTTGCGGATATCGGCGCCCCGGAAGGCGTAGATCGACTGGTCCGAGTCGCCCACGACCGTGAGGGACGCCCCGGGCAGGTCGGCGCGGAGGTCGGGCAGGTCGGCGCGCGTGACGGGCTGCGTGAGCTCGCGGATGAGCGCGTACTGCGCCGCGTTCGTGTCCTGGTACTCGTCGACGAGGATGTGGCGGAAGCGCTTGCGGTACTGCGCGGCGACGTGCGGGAACGCGCGCAGCAGGAAGACGGTCTGCGAGATGAGGTCGTCGAAGTCGAACGCGTTCGCGCGCCGCAGCTCGTTGTCGTAGTCGCGCCACAGCTCGAGGAAGGCGGCGTCGAGCGGGTTCTCGAGGTTCGCGGTGCGCGCCCACGAGTCGACGTCGTGCAGCTCGTTCTTCGCCTTCGAGATGCGCGCGGCGACGCCGCCGGGCGTGAGCCCCTGGATGTCGGCGCCGCGCTCCTTGATGAGCCGC
Organism: Agrococcus sp. TSP3-2-1; assembly: GCF_049897585.1. Classification (NCBI taxonomy): domain Bacteria; kingdom Bacillati; phylum Actinomycetota; class Actinomycetes; order Micrococcales; family Microbacteriaceae; genus Agrococcus; species Agrococcus sp. TSP3-2-1. The sequence goes on along the minus strand of NZ_JAFCWN010000002.1, from coordinate 426,752 downwards.
TTGACGAGCGCGCGCACGTCCCCGGAGTCGTAGATCGTGAACGACTGCTTGAAGCCGAACTCCTCGGCCTCGCGGCGCAGGATGCGCACGCACGCGGAGTGGAACGTCGAGATCCACATGCCGCGCGACTCCTCGCCGATGAGGCGCTCGACGCGCTCGCGCATCTCGGCGGCAGCCTTGTTCGTGAAGGTGATCGCGAGGATCTGGCTCGGCCACGCCTCGCGGGTCGCGAGCAGCCCGGCGACGCGGTGCGTCAGCACGCGCGTCTTGCCGGAGCCGGCGCCGGCGACGATCAGCAGCGCGGGCCCGCGGTGCTCGACCGCCTCGCGCTGCGGCGGGTTCAGCCCCTCGAGCAGCTCCTCGGGGATCGTCTCACCGCGCGGTCCGAGGGGCGTCGGCCGCTGCACTTCACCGAAGCCGTCGTCCCCCAGGCCCCACAGATCCGTCATGTCCCCTCCAGTCTACGAGCCAGGGGTGACACGGCCGACGGTGGTGACGCATCCGCCGTGGGATGCCGCACCGCCGGCTGTGACCTCGCGCGGCTAGGGTGACCGCACGCTCACGGGAGGGAAGCGCGATGCCGGAATGGGGAGAGGTCTTCGGCCTGACGGTGCCGGTGCTCGAGAACGTGGTGCGGGGCACCGTGATGTTCCTCGCGCTCACGCTGCTCATGCGCGTCGTCGGGCAGCGGGAGTCGGGCGGGCTCGGCATCACCGACATCCTCATCGTCGTGCTCGTCGCCGACGCGGCGGGCGCCGGGCTGCGCGGCGACGCTGCCTCGATCGGCGACAGCCTCGTGCTCGTCGGCACGATCCTGTTCTGGAGCGTCGCGCTCGACGCGGTCGGCTACCGCTGGCCCGCGCTCGGGCGGCTCCTCAAGGCGCGGCCGAAACCGCTCATCGAGGACGGCCGGCTCAACCGGCGAGCGCTCAGGCGCGAGTTCATGAGCCACGAGGAGCTCGAGTCGCAGCTGCGGCTGCACGGCCTCTCCGACGTCTCGCAGGTCAAGCGCGCGTGGCTCGAGCCGAACGGCATGATCAGCGTGCTGCCGGTCGACCACGAGCCGTCGGAGGAGCCGCCGGGTCGACCCGAGATGTGAGGCGGCGCCACAGGTCCGGGTGGTCGACGAAGACCGCCTCGAGCCCGAGCGCCGCGAGCATTCCCCACTCGGTCGTCCAGTCGCCCCACGCCGCATCGTGCTCGCCGAGCCGGTGCTCGGGCTCGAGGAACGCGTTCTCGGGCCGGAGCGTCCAGGTGATCGTGCCGAGCCCGGCCTCGCGCGCCCGCTCGACCAGGTCGCTCGTCCGGAGCCGGTCGCCGTCGCGCTCGAACAGCACCGACTTCGCGACGCTGATCGCGTCGACGCGGCTCGCGAGCGCCGCGAGCGCCGCGTCCTCGCGCTGCTCGGCGTAGGTCTGGGCGGATGCGTCGCCGCCGGCCACGAGGTCGGCGGCGGTGCCGTCGTGGTCCATGAGGTAGACGAGCCGCGCCTCGACGCCGCGCTCCCGCACCGCGTGCAGCACCGACTCCTCGAAGGACTCGACCACGAGCACCCCCGGCGCCTGCCAGCGGGTGCCGCGCACCGCATCCGCCACGAGCTCGTCGAGCGGCAGGCCGAGCGCGGCGTGGTGGGTGGCGTGCTTGAGCTCGGCGACGACGCCGAGGCCCGTCTCGTCGGCGATCGCGAGCAGCTCGTCGAAGCGCAGCACGCGGTCGCGGCCATCGAGCCGCGCTCCGAGGGGGCGCAGGTGCGGCAGCCGCTCGCGAGCGCGCAGCGTCGCGACCTCTGCCCAGGTGAAGTCCTCGACGAACCAGCCCTCGAGCTCGTGACCGTCGATCGACTGTGCGCGACGGCGGTCAGCGAACTCCGGTCGGGCGGCGACGTCGGTCGTCTCGCCCAGCTCGTTGTCGTGCCGCACGACGAGCACGCCATCGCGGGTCGCGACGAGGTCGGGCTCGACCGCATCGGCGCCGAGCTCGGCGGCCAGGCGGACGGCCGTCTCGGTGTGCTCGGGCGCCCAGCCGGAGGCGCCGCGGTGGGCGATGAGCGCGGTCGGCTGCATGCGCTCAGGCTATGCGCCGTCTGCCTTGGGCGAACGAGCCGTGCGACACAGCGAAATCCTGGCTCGTTTCGCTACGCTGAGCGCGACCGCCCTTGGAGGCGGCCGCATGCACTCGACAGGAGCAACACCCTTGGCAGGCAACCCCGCGTTCCGCAACTCGCCCGCGTTCACCGAGAACTCGCAGCGCGCGGCCCAGGCCATCCCCGGTGGCCAGGCCCCGTACGGCCAGGCGCCCTACGGACAGGCACCGTACGGCCAGCAGCAGTTCGGCGGCGCGCCCTACGGCCAGCAGCAGCAGTACGGCACGCCGTACGGCCAGCAGCCGATCCCGTCGCCCGAGCAGCTCAACCAGCAGTTCAACGCGCCCTCGGCCGGCCCGCTCGAGACCGAGCGGCTCACCTACGACGGCGTCATCACGAAGACGGCGCTGACGCTCGGCGTCACGGCGATCGGCTTCATCATCACGCTGGGGATGCTCTTCCTCACAGGGCCCACGCCGCTCTTCTACGCGCTCACGTGGGGCGGGGCGATCGTGGGCTTCGTGCTCGCACTCGTCAACATCTTCAAGAAGGAGCCGAGCCCCGCGCTCGTGCTCGCCTACGCCGCCGCGCAGGGCCTCTTCCTCGGCGGCTTCTCGGCGACGGTCGAGTTCGGCATGAACCTGCCGGGCGTGATCTTCCAGGCGCTGCTCGCGACCGCGTGCGTGTTCGGCGTGACACTCGCCGGCTACGCGTTCCGCGTCTTCCGCACGTCGCCGAAGCTCAACAAGATCTTCTTCATCGTGATCATCGGCTACGGCCTGTTCTCGCTCGTGAACTTCGTGCTCATGCTCACGGGCGTCAACCAGGACCCGTGGGGCCTGCGGTCGCAGGAGATCTTCGGCATCCCGCTCGGCGTGCTGCTCGGCGGCCTCGCGGTGCTCCTCGGCGCCTACTCGCTCGTCATGGACTTCGAGGGCATCGAGCTCGGCGTGAAGCGCGGCGTGCACAAGAAGTACGGCTGGTCGGCGGCGTTCGGCCTGGTCATGACGATCATCTGGCTCTACGTCGAGATCCTGCGGATCCTCGCGATCCTGCGCAGCAACAACTAGCGCGCTGCGTGCAGCAGCACGAAGGCCCCGGCAGATGCCGGGGCCTTCGTCGTCTCGCCGTCCCGACCGAGCCTGGCAATCGCCGCAATGCGCGGGCTCCGGCTCCGCCGTAGCGTCGGAGGACATCCACGCAACACCACGGGAGGAACATCATGGCCATCGACGGCAAGGTCGCCTTCGTCACCGGAGCGGCGCAGGGCATCGGGCAAGCGATCGCGAAGCGGCTGGCGCACGACGGCGCCGACGTCGCGCTCCTGGATCTGCGAGAGGACTCGCTGCATGAGACGAAGGAGCTCGTGGAGGCCGCCGGCCGGCGCGCGATCACCATCGGCGGCGACGTCTCCGACAAGTCGAGTCTCGAGGCGGCGGTGAACCGCGCGGCGGACGAGCTCGGCGGCTTCGACATCATGATCAACAACGCCGGGATCGCGGGACCCATCACCCCCGTGCGCGGCATCACCGAGCAGGACTTCGACCGGGTGTTCAGCATCAACGTCAAGGGCGTGCTGTTCGGCATCCAGGTGGCCGCCGCCAAGCTCGAGGAGCTCGGGCACGGCGGCAAGATCATCGCCGCGACCTCGATCGCCGCGCACGAGTCGTTCCCGATGCTCGGCCTGTACTCGTCGAGCAAGTTCGCGGTGCGCGCGCTCGTGCAGGCGGCGGCGCAGGAGCTCGCGACGCTCGGCATCACGGTGAACGGCTACTCCCCCGGCATCGTCGGCACCGGCATGTGGGAGGAGATCGATCGCGGCTTCGCCGAGCTCACGGGCGCCGAGGTCGGCGCGACCTACGAGAAGTACGTCGAGGGCATCACCCTCGGTCGCGCATCCACGCCCGAGGACGTCGCGAGCTTCGTGTCCTACCTCGCGGGCCCGGACTCCGACTACATGACCGGGCAGACCCCGCTCATCGACGGCGGCATGGTCTACCGCTGAGCCGCTCGGTCGCCGCGGGGCGCGATGCACGGCGCTCCGCGGCGAGCGTCACATGTCGCGACTCGAGAGCACGCAGAACTCGTTGCCGTCGATGTCGGCGAGCACGGTCCACGGCACGTCGGGCCCCTGCCCGATGTCGATGCGCCGGGCGCCGAGCGCCTCGAGCCGCGCGATCTCGGCGTCCCGGTCATCGCTCGTGTGCGGTGCGAGATCCATGTGCAGGCGGTTCTTCGTCGTCTTCTCGTGATCGACGCGCACGAACACGAGCCCGGGCGGGAACTGGTGGAAGGTCAGCTTCGCGCCGATCTCCCGCGCGTGCTTCGGGATGACGACCACCTCGTCGTCGGTGTCGTGGATGACCTCCCAGTCGAGCGCCTCGCGCCACCAGGCGCCGAGCCTCCTCGGGTCGGTCGACTCGATCACGTTCGAATACCAGCGCAGCGCCATCGCAGCTCCTCTCGGTCGGTGCTGGGAAGCGTACGCCCCGCCGCCCACGAGGGGCGAGGGGCGCGTCCGCGGTCCGGTCAGCTCGCGACAGGCTGGTCCTCGGGCGCATCGACGCGCGCGTCATCCTTCGGCGGGCGCCGCGACCAGAACGAGGCGAGCAGCGAGCCCGAGACGTTGTGCCACACCGAGAAGATGGCCGCCGGCAGCGCCGACTCCGGCGAGAAGTGCGTCTTGGCGAGGCCCGCGGCGAGACCGGAGTTCTGCATACCCACCTCGATCGCCACCGCCCGGCGGGCGCTCTCGTCGAGGCCGACGGCCTTCGCGGCGAGGAACCCGAGGCCGTAGCCGACGCCGTTGTGGAGGATGACGACGAGCGCGACGAGCAGGCCGACCGAGAGGATCGTGGCGGCGGAGCCGGCGACGACCGCGAGCACGACGAGCGTGATGCCGGTGACCGACACGAGCGGCAGCCAAGGCAGGATCGCCTGCACGACCCTCGGCAGCAGGATGCGCAGCAGCACGCCCGCGATCACGGGCAGCAGCACGATGAAGATGATCGACTGGAACAGGCCCCACGCGTCGACCGGCAGGTATGAGCCGGCGAGCCACAGCACGAGCAGCGGCGTGAGCACCGGCGCGAGCAGCGTCGACGCGGTCGTCATCGCGACCGAGAGCGCCGTGTCGCCCTTCGCGAGGTAGACCATGACGTTCGAGGCCGTGCCGCCCGGCGCGGAGCCGACGAGCACGACGCCCACGAGCAGCTCGGGCGGGAGCTGGAACGCGAGCGCGAGGCCGATCGCCGCGAGCGGCATGATGACGTACTGCGCGATGACGCCGACGACGAAGGCCTTGGGCTTCTTCGCGATGACGGTGAAGTCGACCGGCTTCAGCGTCAGCCCCATGCCGAGCATGATGATGCCGAGCAGCGTGTTGATCCACGGCCCGATCGGCAGGAACACCTGCGGGACGACGATCGCGACGGCCGCCGCGGCGAGCACGACGAGCGGGAACCAAGTGCCGGCGACGCGGCCGATCCGCTCGCCGACGGGCGTGGTGCTGGACATGTCAGACCTCCTGAGGGAATGCCTTCATCCCATCACAGCCGGCATGCCGGGCCGCGCCCTGTGACGCCCGGTGTCGCGCCGCTCAGCGGGCGTCGAGCTCGTCGAGCGCCTCCTCGAGCGCGACCCACGCGAGCATCGCGCACTTCACCCGCATCGGGAACTTCGCGACGCCGGCGAAGGCGACGGCGTCGCCGAGCAGCGCCTCGTCGGGCTCGATCGAGCCGCGCGAGCGCAGCAGCTCGCGGAGCGCCTCGATGCGCGACCGCGCATCGGCGGCCGTCAGGCCGGGCACGTCCTCCGCGAGCACGGAGGCGGAGGCCTGCGAGATCGAGCATCCCTGCCCCTCCCAGCCGACTGCATCCACCGCGTCACCCGAGAGCCGCACGCGCAGCCGGATCTCGTCGCCGCACGTGGGGTTCCGCAGGAAGCGCTCCGCGTCGGCGGGATCGAGGAGCCCCTCCCCCGAGCGGCGCTTCGCGTGCTCGAGGATGAGCTCCTGGTAGAGGCCGGCGAGCGGGTCGCGCGACGCCTGCCCGCTCATCGGCCGGCCCCGAAGTAGGAGCGCACGCTCGAGAGCACGTCGAGGAACCGGTCGACCTCGGCCTCGGTCGTCGTGAGGTACGTGGATGCGCGGGTCGTCGCGGCGACGCCGAGGCGGCGGTGGAGGGGCTGGGCGCAGTGGTGGCCGACGCGCGCGGCGATGCCGGCGGCGTCGAGCACCTGGCCGACGTCGTGGGCGTGCACGCCGTCGACGATGACGCTCGCGAGGCCGGCGCGCTCGCTGCCGGGGCGCGGACCGACGAGCCGGACGCCGTCGATCGAGGCGGCGCCGGCGGCGAGCCGCTCGCCGAGCGCGACCTCGTGCCGCTCGATCGCGCGCATCCCGACCGCCTCGAGGTAGTCGACCGCGGCGGCCAGGCCGACGATCGCGCCGACCGGCTGCGTGCCCGCCTCGAATCGCTGCGGCGCCGGGAGGTAGTCTCGCTCGGTCATCGTGACCGTCGTGATCATCGAGCCGCCGACGCGCGCGGGCGGCAGCGCGGCGCCGAGCTGCGCCCTCAGGTAGAGCACACCGACACCGCCGGGGCCGAGCATCTTGTGGCTCGAGAACGCCGCCGCGTCGACGCCGAGCGCGCGGAGGTCGACGGGCCGGTGCGGCACCGACTGGCACGCGTCGAGCACGACGAGCGCGCCGACCGCGTGGGCGGCCCGGGCGATCGCCTCGACGGGCGCGATGAGCCCCGTGACGTTCGAGACGTGCGCGATCGCGACGACCCGCGTGCGCTCGGTGATCGCCGCGAGCGCGTCGTCGAGCGTCCAGACCCCGTCGTCGTCGACCTCGATCCAGCGCAGCGTCGCACCGGTCTCGTCGGCGAGGCGCTGCCACGGCAGCAGGTTCGCGTGGTGCTCCGCCTCGGTGACGAGGATCTCGTCCCCCTCGCGGATGCGGAGGGCCGGGTCGGTCGCGCCGGCCCGGTTGGCCTCGGCGAGCGAGAGCGCGACGGTGTTGAGCGCATCCGTCGCGTTCATCGCCCAGGAGATCTCGGTCGGCTTCGCACCGACGAAGCGCGCGATGCGCTCGCGCGCGAGCTCGTAGTCGTCGGTCGCGAGCGCCGCGAGGGTGTGGGCGCCGCGGTGCACGGCGGCGTTCCGCTGGGTGCGGAACGTCCACTCGGCCTCGAGCACCTGCCGCGGCTGCTGGCTCGTCGCGCCGGAGTCGAGGTAGACGAGCGGCACGCCGGCGGGCTGCTCCGCGAGGATCGGGAAGTCGGCGCGCAGCAGCGCGATCCGCTCCTCGCTCAGGGTCGCCTCGGCACTCATCGTCGTCACCCACCCAGGGTAGTAGCCGACCCTGTCGGCCCCATATGCGCGACTGTCAGCCAGACGCTCCCCGGCGTAGCGTGGCGACCGTGGAGACGCTCCGCGTGGGTGCCGTCGAGATCGCGTCCGAGCGGGTCGGCGCCGGGCCGCCGCTCGTGCTCGCGCACGGCGCGGGCGACGACAGTCGCGCGTGGGGCCCGCAGCTCGAGCGCCTCTCGAGCGACTGCACCGTCATCGCGTGGGACGAGCCCGGGCACGGCCGCTCCTCCGACGTGCCGGAGGGCTTCGGGCTCGACGACTACGCCGACTGCCTCGCCGCGCTCGTCGAGACGGCGGGCGGGCGGGCGATCGTCGGCGGCATCTCCTGGGGCGGCACCATCGCGCTCGAGCTGCACCGCAGGCATCCGCATCTCGTGCGAGCCCTCATCCTCGCCGACACCTACGCGGGCTGGCGCGGCTCGCTGCCGCCGGTGGAGCTGCGCGACCGCGTCGCCGCAGCGACTCGGCAGCTCGATGCCGCCGACTCGGGCGCGCTCGAGCTGCCGCCCGGTCTGTTCGCGGCCGACCCGCCCGCCGAGACCGCCCGGCTCGTGCGCGCGATGGCGGTCGCCGCCCGGCCGCATGCGCTGCGCCAGCAGCTCCGCGCGATGGCCGAGGCCGACCTCCGCGACGAGCTGCCCCGCATCGCGGTGCCGACGCTGCTTGTCTGGGGCGCGCTCGACGAGCGTCACCGCTCCGCATCGCGCACACGTTCGCGCTCGCGATCCCCGGGGCGCAGCTGGTCGTGCTCGAGGACTGCGGTCACCTCAGCAACCTCGAGCGACCCTCCGGCCTCCATCATCGCCTCGTTGTACTTCCCCATCCGCTCGAGGACCTCTTCGAAGGGGATCTCCTCATACGCGTCGACCGCTTCGTCGTTCGCGCGCATGATGAGCATGTACTGCATGGTCCACTCCTCGTCCCGGTGGGTCGGTCTCGACCCTCTCACTCAGGACGTCGAGCGGGAATGGCCTGGATCGACATCGCCGACGGTCTGCTTGGCAGCGCCGGGCCACGCGGCCGCCGCGAGGTACCAGCCCGCGCCGATCGCGGAGGCCGCGACGATCCCGGTCGGCAGCGTGCCGAGGAACGAGATGACGGCGGCGACGAGCAGCTGCACGAACGCCGGCACGATCGTGACGAAGGCGACCCGGCGCGGTCGGCCGCGTGCGCGCATCCGCAGCCCGGAGCCGGCGAGCACACCGGCGACCGCCGTCGAGCAGGCCGGGATCATCGCGCTCTCGATCCACATCGCGAGGCGGCTGTCGTCGATGCCCACGCCGGGCGGCTCGTGCGTCGCGGCGTCGAGCAGCAGCAGCCCGCAGAGGACGATCGTCGGCAGCACGGCGATGAGCGCGATCCAGCCGAACCGCTCGGCACGCAGGCGCACGCGATCCCACGTGGCGCGCACGATGAGGGCGATGCCACCGAGCGCGAGCGTCGACAGCACGAGGCTGCTCGCGCCGGCCGCGAGGAGCGCCGCGTTGCCGTCGCACACCCACTCCTCGGTCACGAACGCGCAGCCGTAGCGGAGCCTCGCGAGCAGCCAGCTGGTGGGCGAGAGCCCGACGAGCACGCTCGCGCCGAAGCCGATGGCGAGCGTCCAGAGGGCGACGACCCGGGCCGCCACGTCCCGCCCCCTCGGCTGCACCATGCGCTCATCCTCCTCCCCAGCACCGAGCCGCGCCCAGCACCCGCTCCCCGGCTGCCTACCTCCACCAGCGAGCGCGTCGTGCACGCCGCGGGGTGCGAGTTATGAAGAGGTCCGGACGCCCCGTCGGGGCGTCCGGACCTCTTCATTGTCTGAGCTGAGGAGCGGCGTGCACGACGCGCTCACCCTGCTCCTACTCCCATTCGATGGTCCCCGGCGGCTTCGACGTCACATCGAGCACGACCCGATTGACTTCCGGCACCTCGTTCGTGATGCGGTTCGAGATGCGGGCGAGCACGTCGTACGGCAGTCGCGTCCAGTCGGCGGTCATCGCGTCCTCGGAGGAGACGGGGCGCAGCACGATGGGGTGGCCGTAGGTGCGGCCGTCGCCCTGCACGCCCACCGAGCGCACGTCGGCGAGCAGCACGACGGGGCACTGCCAGATCTCCTGGTCGAGGCCCGCTGCCGTGAGCTCGGCGCGCGCGATGGCGTCCGCGCGGCGCAGGGTGTCGAGCCGGTCCTGCGTGACCTCGCCGATGATGCGGATGCCGAGGCCGGGGCCGGGGAAAGGCTGGCGGCCGACGATCGCCTCAGGCAGGCCGAGCTCGCGGCCGATCGCCCGCACCTCGTCCTTGAACAGCGCGCGCAGCGGCTCGATCAGCTGGAACTGCAGGTCGTCAGGCAGGCCGCCGACGTTGTGGTGGCTCTTGATGTTCGCGGCGCCCGTGCCGCCGCCCGACTCGACGACGTCGGGGTAGAGCGTGCCCTGCACGAGCCAGCGGATGGGCTCGCCCTCGCTCGCGGCCTCGGCGGCGAGGTCGCGCTCGGCCTGCTCGAAGACGCGGATGAACTCGCGCCCGATGATCTTGCGCTTCTGCTCCGGGTCGGTGACGCCCTTGAGCGCCGAGAGGAACCGCTCCCGCGCATCCACCGTCACGAGCCGCACTCCGGTCGAGGCGACATAGTCCTCCTCGACCTGGCGCCGCTCGTCCTGCCGCAGCAGGCCGTGGTCGACGAAGACGCACACGAGCTGGTCGCCGACGGCCTTGTGCACGAGCGCCGCGGCGACGGCGGAGTCGACGCCGCCCGAGAGCGCGCACAGCACCTTGTCGGAGCCGACCTGCTCGCGGATGCGCGCGACCTGCTCGTCGATGACGTTGCCGGTCTGCCAGTCGCCCGGCAGCCCCGCGATCTCGTGCAGGAACGACGAGAGCACGCGCTGCCCGTGCTCGGAGTGCTTGACCTCCGGGTGCCACTGCACGCCGGCCATCTTCCGCTCGCGGTCCTCGAACGCCGCGACGGGGGTGTCGGCGGTCGACGCGAGCACGGTGAAGCCCTCGGGCGCCTCCGCGACCGAGTCGCCGTGGCTCATCCACACCGTCTGCGCGTCGGGCTGACCGTTCAGCAGCGTGCCGCCGCCATCGACGCGCACGCTCGTCGAGCCGTACTCGCGATTGCCGGTCTTCGCGACCTTGCCGCCGAGCTGCGCGGCCATCACCTGGAAGCCGTAGCAGATGCCGAAGGTCGGCACCCCGAGCTCGAGGATCTGCTCGTCGAGGCGCGGGGCGCCCTCCTCGTAGACGCTCGAGGGGCCGCCGGAGAGCACGATCGCGGCGGGGTCCTTCGCGCGCACCTCCTCTGCGGTGATCGTCGAGGGCACGATCTCGCTGTAGACGTCGGCCTCGCGCACGCGGCGCGCGATGAGCTGCGCGTACTGGGCGCCGAAGTCGATCACGAGCACGGGCCGCTGAGCGGTGTCGGACATCAAGCCTCCGAAGGGGTTGCAGGGGCGGGAGCGGCGGCGTCCCTCGCGGCCCGCTCGGCCTCGAGGCGAGTCACGTCGGAGACCGCGACGTCGTGCATGCGGCGCTCGACGAAGAAGGAGAGGAAGGGCACGACGCCGCCGGCGGCCATCGCGAGCAGGCGCTTGAACGGCCAGCGCAGCAGGCTCCAGAGGCGGAAGCACGCGAGCAGGTAGACGACGTAGATCCAGCCGTGCACGATCAGGATCGCGAGCGAGATGTTGAAGCCGTCGCCGAGCGAGGAGATCTCGCAACCCATGCCGCCGGGCACGAACAGTGAGTACCACTGGCAGCCGTCGGCGGGCACGACGCGCTGCAGCGAGAGCAGCCCGCCCGAGCCGCCGGCGAAGACCTCGACGTGCGTGGGCGAGTACTTCAGCACCATCTCGGCGACGAGCAGCAGCAGGAACAGGCCCGTCACCCACGACATCACGCGGTAGATGCGGATGGCGGAGCGGATCTGCGGCAGCTGTTCGATGGGGCGGGGCACGGCTACCAGCCTATCGGCGCGGCCCGGCAGCTTCGGCGTCCGCCTCGGCATCTTCGATGTCCTCGATCTCGCGCTCGAGCGCATCCTTCACGAGCCGGTACCAGAGGTAGAAGGCGAAGAGCATGAAGGCGACCCACTCGATCGCGTAGAAGACGTTGAGCCAGTTGAGCTGCGCGTCGACCTCGGGGCGCACCGAGACGATCGGCTCTGCGCGCTCGACGAGGGCGTCGGATGCGGCTGCCGACGGCTCGTCGAGGATCGCGTACGACCCGTAGGCGGTGCCGTCGTAGTCGTCCCACTCGTTGACGAGCTCGGCGACGCTCATCGCCTCGCGCGTGCCGCCCTGCACGTCGCCCATCGTGGGCGCCTCGGGCGGCATGAGCCGGCCGACGAGCTCTCCAGTCTCGCCTGCCTCGAGCGAGGCGGCGAGCGCTTCGGCCGTGGCGGGATCGGGCAGCCACGAGAGGGCGACGGCGAGCGACGCGGTGCCGCCGCCCGGCTGGTCGACGAGCACGCGGCCGATGACCCAGCTGCCCTGGTCCCCGTGCTGGTCGCGGCCGACGCGGGTGTCGAAGTCGTCGGTCCACGTGCCCGAGAAGGCGACCATCCGGCCGCCCGCCTCGCTCGTGAGGGTCGAGCCGGGCTCGGCGACCTGCACGAGCGGCACCGCGGTCTCGGTATCGCGCTCGTCGGCCTGGCCCTGCTCGACGGCCCGCTCGATCTGCCATTGGCCGAGCAGGGCGAAGACGCCGGCGACGACGATGCACAGCACGAGCACGCCGATCCACCGGGGTCGCTTGGCGACGACGGAGAAGGTGGGGAGAGGGGTGCTCACGGCGCGACCAGTCTACCGACGCGCCGCGAGCGTCCCGGCCCGCTCGGCGCCCTCAGGCCGCGGGCTGCGGTCGGGTGCCGACCGTGTCGGCGGTCGGGAGCGCGCTGAGCGGCACGATGTCGGGCGCCTCCGTGCGTGCGCGGTCGGCCGACTCGTCGTCGGGCAGCTCCTGGCTCGCGATCTCCGCGGCGACGCGCTTGTTGTAGGTGTTGATCTCCTTCTCGACGCGCGCGTCGTCCCAGCCGAGCGCATCCGCCATGATCCGCGCGGCGACGGGCGCCGCCGAGACGCCGCGGTCCCACGACTCGATCGAGATGCGCGTGCGGCGCGCGAGCACGTCGTCGAGGTGCAGCGCGCCCTCGTGGGTGCATGCGTAGCGCACCTCCGCGCCGATGTAGTCGTCGGCGCCGGGGAGCGGCTCGAGCAGCGACGGGTCCTTGCGGATCATGTCGAGGATCTCGTCGGTCAGCACGCCGTAGCGGTTCAGCAGGTGCTCGACGCGGTGCTTGTGGATGCCGAAGGCCCGCGCGATCTTCGCGCGCTTGTTCCACGCGGCGCGGTAGCCGGTCGCGCCGAGCAGCGGGATCTGCTCGGTGCACGACTCGGGCACCTTGCCGTCCATCGCGCTGACTGCCTCGTCGATCGCGTCCTTCGCCATCACGCGGTAGGTCGTCCACTTGCCGCCCGCGATGAGCACGAGGCCCGGCACGGTGTGCGAGACGTGGTGCTCGCGCGAGATGTTCGCCGTCGAGGTGCCGTCGCCGCCCGCTGCGAGCAACGGCCGCAGGCCCGCGTAGACGCCCTCGACGTCGGCGCGCGTGAGCTTCGTCGCGAGCACCTTGTTGACGTTGTCGAGGATGTAGTCGATGTCGGCCGCCGTCGCGGCGGGGTGCGCCTTGTCGAGGTTCCAGTCGGTGTCGGTCGTGCCGATGATCCAGTGCCGGCCCCACGGGATGACGAACAGCACGCTCTTCGCGGTGCGCAGCAGCAGGCCCATCTCGGAGTGGAAGCGGTCGCGCGGCACGACGAGGTGCACGCCCTTCGACGCGCGCACCTTGAACTCGCCGCGCTCGCCGACCATCGCCTGCGTCTCGCCCGTCCACACGCCGGTCGCGTTCACGACCTGCTTCGCGCGGATCTCGAACTGCTCGCCCGTCTCGTAGTCGTGCGCCTGCACGCCGACCACCCGCTCCCCCACCTTGAGGAAGCCCTCCGCGCGCACGCGGCTCGCGACGTGGGCGCCGTAGAAGGATGCGGTGCGCGCGAGCTCGGCGACGTAGCGCGCGTCGTCGACCTGGGCGTCGTAGTAGGTGAGGCCGCCGACGAACGCGTTCGGGTCGAGCGACGGGATCTTCTTGAGCACCTGCTTCTTCGTCAGGTGGCGGTGCAGCGGCACGCCCGGCTTCATGAAGCCCGTGTAGCTGAAGACGTCGTAGAGCGCCATGCCCGCGCCGATGTAGGCGCGCTCGATGAGCGGCGTCTCGAGCGGGTAGAGGAAGCGCACCGGCTTCGCGAGGTGCGGCGCGATGCGCTGCAGCAGCAGCCCGCGCTCGATGAGCGCCTCGCGCACGAGCCCGAAGTTCAGCTGCTCGAGGTAGCGGATGCCGCCGTGGATGAGCTTCGACGAGCGGCTCGAGGTTCCGGAGGCGAAGTCGCGCGCCTCGATGAGGCCGACGCGCAGGCCGCGCGTGACGGCGTCGAGCGCCGCTCCGGTGCCGACGATGCCGCCGCCGATGACGAGCACGTCGAGCTCGCGCTCCCGCATCGAGGCGATCGCAGCGGCACGCTCCTCGGGGCCGAGCTTCCTCGACCGACTCACGCTGTTGGTGGTCTCAGACATGGATCCTCCTCGTTCGCGTCGCCCGGAGCGGCGCAGTTAGCGCTGCGGGTTGGCCTCCAGCACCACGTCGATCCGCTGGAACTCCTTGAGATCCTTATAGCCGGTGGTCGACATGGCCTTCCTGAGGGCGCCCATGATGTTGGCTGTGCCGTCCGCGACGGGCGACGGCCCGTTCAGCACGACGTCGAGCGGGCCGACCTGGTCGACCTGCACGCGGTTGCCGCGCGGCAGCTTCTGGTTGTGCGCCTCCGGGCCCCAGTGCCAGCCGCGACCCGGCGCATCCGTCGCCCGCGCGAGCGCGGTGCCGAGCATGACGGCGTCGGCGCCGCACGCGAGCGCCTTGACGATCTGCCCGGAGGTGCCGAGCGAGCCGTCGGCGATGACGTGCACGTAGCGGCCGCCCGACTCGTCGAGGTAGTCGCGGCGCGCGGCGGCGACGTCGCTCACCGCGGTCGCCATGGGCGCGGCGACGCCGAGCACTCGCTCGCTCGTCGACGCGGCCCCGCCGCCGAAGCCGACGAGCACGCCCGCGGCCCCGGTGCGCATGAGGTGCAGCGCGGCCGTGTAGGTGACGACGCCGCCGACCACGACCGGCACGTCGAGCTCGTAGATGAAGCGCTTGAGGTTGAGGGGCGCGCCGGCGTCGGCCGAGACGTGCTCGGCCGAGACGGTCGCGCCGCGGATGACCATGAGCTCGACGCCCGCCGCGAGCACCGCCTCGTAGTGCTGCTGCACGGCTTGCGGGCTGAGGCTGCCGGCGACGACGACGCCCGCGTCGCGGATCTGCGCGATGCGGTCGCGGATGAGCTCGGGCTTGATCGGCTCGGCGTAGATCTCGCGCATGCGGCTCGTCGCGAGGTCGGCCGGCAGGTGCGCGATCTCGGCGAGCAGCGGCTCGGGGTCCTCGTAGCGCGTCCAGACGCCCTCGAGGTTGAGCACGCCGAGGCCGCCGGCGCGACCGAGCGCGATCGCGGTCGCGGGGCTCATGACCGAGTCGGTCGGCGCGCCGAGCACGGGGATCTCGAAGCGGAACGCGTCGATCTGCCACTGGAGCGAGACGAGGTCGCTGTCGCGCGTGCGGCGCGACGGCACGATGCTGATGTCGTCGAAGCCGTAGCCCATGCGGGCGCGCTTGCTGCGGCCGATCTCGATCTCCGTCACGCCCCCAGCCTATCCCGGGGTCGCCGAGCGACGCTCAGCCCGCGAGCTCGCTCTTGATGCGCAGCAGTGCCGCCTCGAGCTCGCGCCGCACGGTCGCGGCCCGCTCGGTCGTCATCCGCTCTCCCCGGTCGGCGCGGACCGCCGCGCGCACCTGCTGGCGGAACTCGCCGAGCGCGAGGTCGACGTCGTGCACCGCCATGCGGGCCGCAGCCCGCTCGGCCGGGTGCGACGCATCCGCCCGCCCGTCGGACTCGGGCTGCGGCGTGCGCCACTGGTTCGAGACGTGCTCCTCGGGCGCGTCCGGCGGCGCGGGCACGTGGGGCGCCTCGCGCGCCAGCGGGGCGTCGGGCACGGGTGCGGATGCGTCGGGCCCGTGCGGCGCGCTCGGTCGCGGCTCGCGCGGGTCGCGCTCGGCCGCCGCGAGGTCGGCACGGAGGGCCTGCATCGCGCTCTTCACGCCCGCTCGGACGTCGGAGGCCATCCGCCGCACCGAGTCGGTGATCTCGGTCTCGAGGTCGCGCAGCTCGGCCTCGCGGTCGCCGAGCTCGGCGCGGCCGGCGTCGGTGATCGAGTAGGTGGTCTTGCGGCCGTCGACGGTCTTCGTCAGCAGCCCCTCCTCCTCGAGCTTCGCGAGCCGCGGGTAGATCGTGCCGGCGGAGGGCGAGTAGGTGCCGCCGAAGCGCTGCTCGAGCGCCTGCATGAGCTCGTAGCCGTGGCGGGGCGCCTCGGCCAGGAGGCTCAGCAGGTAGAGCCGCAGCGCGCCGTGGCCGAAGACGGCGGGGCTCACGCGTCCCTCCGCACGACCGTGACGTCGCCCGAGACGGTGTTCGCGGTGAAGCCGAAGAGGTTCGTGCCGTCGAGCGTCTCGGTGCCGCCGCGACGCGGGAGCGAGTGACCGGCGATCGAGCCGGCGCCAGAGACGGTGCGCGTCGTCGCTCGCACGCCCTGACCGGCGTCGAGGCGCAGCGTCACGTCGGCCGAGACGGTGTTGACCGAGATCGAGCGTGGCGAGCCGTGCACGTCGAGCAGCACGTCGCCGCTCACGGTGTCGACGCCCACCTCCTCGAGCGCGCCGCTCGCCGTGACATCCGCCGAGACGCCGTTGACCGACAGGCGACCGCTGCCGCCCGACACCTCGATGTCGCCCGAGACGGTGTTGAGCTCGAGCTCGCCCTCGTGCGACTCGACCTGCAGCTGCCCCGACACGGTGCTGAGCGTCGCGGTCGAGCGGAGGCCCGAGACGAGGGCGGATGCGCTCACCTGGCCGAGCGAGAGGGTTGCGTCGCGGGGCACGAGGATCGAGAGCTCGACCTTCGCGCGCACGCCGACGAGCGCCTTGACCGACTGCCAGACGTCGTCCCAGCTCACGCGCGGGTGCGCGATCGACAGCCTGCCGTGCTCGAGCTTGACCGTGAGGTCGCGCCCCTCGACGCGGTGCACCTCGACGCGGGCGGTCGCCTCGTCGTGCGCGACGATGTCGACGCTGCCACCGACGATGCCGACGCGCAGCGCCCGCACCTCGTCGAGGTCGATGACGCGGCTCTCGCCCTCGCGCACGACCCACTCCTCCACGATCCGGTCGGCGCCGGACGCCGATGCACCGGATGCGCTGCGCGGCCTGGTGTCGCCGCTCTCGAACTGCTCGTCCATCTGTGGCTCCTTCGCCGGGTCTCGTAAACGCGATATAGCGCGTCGTGCGCCACACGATATATCGCGTCTTCGTACGAACACAAGCCCTTGGCGGTCGCCCGTCGCTCCGCTGGTGCGGGTGCGCCCGACAGGGGCCGGCGCGCCCGCCCCTGTCGGGCGGGCGAGCCCCGGTCGGCGAGCATCATCGGTTGACCGGCGGGCAGGGCGCCGATGCGCGAGCGTCGCTCTCCACTCCGTCGCTGTCCACAGTGCGCCGGCCGCCGGGAGCCGCCACCCGTTCGATGCGCCAGGGTGCGGCCGTGACCGTCGACATCCTCACCCTGCAGCCGGGCGAGCCGCAGCGGCTCCGACGTGTGGCCGACCTCCAACGCGTCCGCCGCGGTGCGTACGTCGACGCCGCCGCATTCGCGGCACTGCCGCAAGATCGGCGCCACCTCGTCCAGGTGCGCGCGGTCGCGCTCGCACGCCCCGGCGCGGTCTTCGCGCGCGAGTCCGCGCTCGCCCTCGCCGACCTTCCGCACGGCAGGCCGGACGCGGTGCACGTCATCGGCGACCTCGGCGCGACGGGCCGCCGCAGCGGCGTCGCCAGCACGCGGGCCGCGGTCGACGACGACGACATCCTCGTCGAGGACGGCATCGCCCGCTGCACCCCCGCCTACGCGCTCGCGCACCTCGCACGCGTCGGGCGGCAGGGCGACGCGGTGAGCGCGCTCGACGAAGCCCTCCGGCGCGACATCGTCACGAAGGCGGCGGTGACGGATGCCCTGGGTCGCCAGGGACCGCGCGGCCGGCGCCGCGCCGAGTGGGTGATCCGCTTCGCCGACCCGCTGTGCCAGTCGGTGGGCGAGTCGTGGAGCCGCGTCGCCATCCACCGGCTCGGAGCGCCCCCGCCGCAGCTGCAGGTGCGCGTCATGACGCGGCTCGGCCCGCGCTTCCCCGACTTCCTCTGGGAGCGACCGGGGATGCGACCGCTCGGCGGCGAGTTCGACGGCGCGTGGAAGTACGGCGTGATCGCTGAAGCCAACGGCATGCAGCCGGTCGATGCCGTGATCGCCGAGAAGCGGCGTGAGGACGCGCTGCGAGAGCACATCGACACGTTGCACTGGATGTGGGAGCACGCGTTCCGCCCCGCGCTGCTGCGCCCGCTGCTCGAGCGCGCGCACATCCCCGTGAGCTCGGTGCTGCTGCCCGGCTGGTGAGGCGCGCCGAGCGGGGCGGCTGCGCCCGACCGGGCCGGGCGCGCCGGCCCCGGTCGGGCGCAGCCGCCCCAGTCACGCTCGAGGAGCGGTCAGCGGCGGTAGTTCGGCGCCTCGACGACCATCTGGATGTCGTGCGGGTGCGACTCCTTGAGCCCCGCCGCGGTGATCTGCACGAAGCGGCCCTTCTCCTTGAGCTCGTCGATCGTGCGCGCGCCGGTGTAGAACATCGACTGCCGCAGGCCCCCGACGAGCTGGTAGGCGACCGAGCCGAGCGGGCCGCGGTAGGGCACTTGCCCCTCGATGCCCTCGGCGATGAGCTGCTCGTCGCTCGGCACGTCGGCCTGGAAGTAGCGGTCGCGCGAGTAGGAGGTCTTCTTGCCGCGCGTCTGCATCGCGCCGAGCGAGCCCATGCCGCGGTAGGTCTTGTACTGCTTGCCGTTCACGAGCACGAGGTCGCCGGGGCTCTCGTTCGTGCCCGCGAGGAGCGAGCCGAGCATGACCGACGAGCCGCCGGCGACGAGCGCCTTCGCGATGTCGCCCGAGTACTGCAGACCGCCGTCGGCGATGATCGGGATGTCGGTGCCCGCATCGTGCGCGGCGCGCGCGGCGTCGTAGATGGCCGAGACCTGCGGTACGCCCACGCCCGAGACGACGCGCGTCGTGCAGATCGAGCCCGGCCCGACTCCGACCTTCACGGCATCGACGCCCGCGGCGATGAGCGCCGCCGCACCCTCGTAGGTCGCGACGTTGCCGCCGATGATGTCGATGTCGTCGAAGCGGCTGTCACCCTTGAGCTTCGCCACCATGTCGAGCACGCCCTGGCTCTCGCCGTTCGCGGTGTCGACCACGATGACGTCGACGCCCGCCTCCGCGAGCGCCTCGGCCCGCTCGAACGCGTCGCCGAAGAAGCCGATCGCGGCGCCCACGCGAAGGCGGCCCTGCGGATCCTTCGTCGCGTTCGGGTACTGCTCGACCTTGTCGAAGTCCTTGACGGTGATGAGCCCGCCGAGGCGGCCGTCCTCGTCGACGAGCGGCAGCTTCTCGAGCTTCGTCTGCTGGAAGATCTGGAAGGCGTCCTCGCGCGAGATGCCGATCGGCGCGGTCTTGAGCGGCGATGGGGTCATGATGTCGCGCACGAGCGTCGTCGCGAACTCGTCGCGCGGCACGAAGCGCATGTCGCGGTTCGTCACGATGCCGACGAGCACGCCCGCCTCGTCGACGACCGGGAGCCCCGAGACCTTGAACTCGCCGCAGACGCGGTCGACCTCCTCGATCGTGGCGTCCGGATGCGTCGTCACGGGATCCGTGATCATCCCCGACTCCGAGCGCTTCACGCGATCGACCATCGCCGCCTGGTCGGCGATCGAGAGGTTGCGGTGGATGATGCCGAGCCCGCCCTGGCGCGCCATGGCGATCGCCATGCGGTCCTCGGTCACGGTGTCCATCGCGCTCGAGACGAGCGGGATGCCGAGGCGGATGCGGCGCGAGAGCCGCGTGCCGGTGTCGGCCTCGCTCGGGATCACATCCGTCCGGCCCGGCAGCAGCATGACGTCGTCGTAGGTGAGGCCGATCGGCCCGAACGGGTTGCGCATCTCCATCGCTCTCATCGTATCGATTCGGTTACGGTCCAGCGGCATCTCGGCGAAGTTGGCCCGAGGAGCGGCTCAAGTGGACGAGAAGCGGCGCGGCCGCCGCTACTGTGACACCACCGATGTAACGGGCATCCCGCGTTCCGCATTCCTGCTGGACTCGTCGCCCCACAGCATGGAGGACATGTGAAGACGTCCAGCAGACCGCAACGGCGCGGGCTGCGGCGAGTGATCGCCGTGGCCTTGGCCGTCATGGGCATGGTGGCTGGTGGTGCGACCGCGGTCGCCGCCGCGCCGCTCGCCCAGACCGAGCAGGCATCCCCCTACAACTTCAACGGCATCATCCGTGACGGGCAGACGCCCGTCGAGGGCGTCGAGATCACCGTCACCGGCAACGGCGTGGACGAGACCGTGGCGACGGGCGCCGATGGACGCTGGCTCATCGGCGTCCCGTCGACCGGCACGTACACGGTGTCGATCGACACGTCGACGCTGCCGGAGGGTCTCACCCTGCGCGACCCCAGCTTCGAGAGCCGGGAGTTCCAGGTCGGCGGCTCGACCGCGGTCGGCGTGCTGTTCCCCTTCGGCCCCTCGACGGGCGCAAGCCCCGGCACTGACCCGGGCACCGGATCGAGCGGCAGCCCGGGCAGCGGCGAGGCGCCCGCGCCGGGAGACGGCGAGACGCCCGGCGGCACCTCCGACACCGGTTCGAGCTCGAACGACTTCGGCTCGCAGCTGCTCGCGCGCGTCATCTCCGGACTGAGCTTCGGCCTCCTGCTCGCGCTCGCCGCGATCGGCATCACGCTCATCTTCGGCACGACGGGCGTCAACAACTTCGCGCACGGCGAGCTGCTGACCTTCGGCGGCATCGTCTTCTACGTCACGACGACGCTCGTGAACTGGCCCGCGTGGATCGCGGTGATCGTGACGCTCGCCGCCTCGGCGGCGCTCGGCTGGGCGCACGACTGGGCCATCTTCAAGCCGCTCCGCCGGCGACGCGTCGGCCTCGTGCAGGTGCTCATCGTGACGATCGGGCTCTCGATCGCGCTGCGCTACTTCTACCAGTTCCTCATCGGCGGCGGCACGTACGGCCTCTCCGTCGAGCGCGGCGACGTGCTGCAGATCGGCCCGGTGCTCATGCGCACGTCCGGCGTCGTGAGCTCGGTCATCGCGATCGTCGTGCTCGTGGCCGTCGGCCTCTTCCTCACGCGCACCCGCATCGGCAAGGCGACGCGAGCCGTGAGCGACAACGCGGGCCTCGCATCCGCCTCGGGCATCGACGTCGACAAGGTCATCCGCATCGTGTGGGTGCTCGCCGGCCTCCTCACCGGTGGTGCGGGCATCCTCTACACCTACTTCATCGGCGCGAACATCAAGTGGGACGTCGGCTTCACGATCCTGCTGCTGCTGTTCGCGGCGGTCACCCTCGGTGGCCTCGGCAGCGCGTTCGGCGCGCTCGTCGGCGCCATCATCATCGGCCTCGTGACCGAGATCTCGACGCTCTTCATCGCACCCGATCTGCGGTACGCCATCGCGCTGCTCGTGCTCATCCTGGTGCTGCTGCTCCGACCGCAGGGCATCCTCGGTCGACGGGAAAGGATCGGCTGACATGGACTTCCTCTCCATCATCAACTCCGCCGCCAGCGAGATCCTCTCGCCCACCACCGCCGCCTTCGCCCTCGCGACGATCGGCCTCAACGTCCACTTCGGCTACTCCGGCCTGCTGAACTTCGGCCAGGCGGGCTTCATGGCGATCGGCGCGTACGCGTTCGCGATCTTCACGATGATGGTCGACCCGACGGCGACGCTCGGCTGGCCGGTGTGGCTGTCGTTCATCGCGGCCGTGCTCGTCGCGATCGTCGCTGCGGTGGTCTTCGCCCTCATCCTCGGCATCCCGACGCTGCGGCTGCGCGGCGACTACCTCGCGATCGTGACGATCGCGGCGGCCGAGATCATCCGCTTCTCGGTCCGCACGCAAGATCTCACCGCCATCACGGGCGGCTCGCAGGGCCTCCGCGGCGCGGACTACAAGGGCGACTTCGACGCGATGAACCCGCTCACCGGCACCACCTACGGGTTCGGACCGTGGACGGCCACCGCGTACGACACGTGGGTGCGCATCGTCGCGTGGTCGCTCGTGATCGTCGCGCTCGTGCTCGTCTGGCTCCTCATGCGGAGCCCCTGGGGCCGCGTCATCAAGGGCATCCGCGAGGACGAGGATGCGGTGCGCTCGCTCGGCAAGAACGTCTACGGCTACAAGATGCAGGCGCTCGTGCTCGGCGGCGTGCTCGGCGCCGTCGCCGGCGTGATGTTCGTGCTGCCTCGAGCCGTGCAGCCCGACAACTTCGCCACCACGATGACGTTCTACATCTGGACGGCGCTGCTGCTCGGCGGCGCCGCGACCGTGTTCGGGCCGCTGCTCGGCTCGATCCTCTTCTGGGTGCTGCTCTCGTTCACGGGCGGCGTCATCAACCTGCTCCACGGCATGGGGGTGTTCGGCGACATGTCGGGCTCGCAGGCTGGGCAGATCCGGTTCGTGCTCATCGGCATCGCACTGATGGTCCTGGTGATCTTCAGACCACAGGGCATCCTCGGCAACAAGAAGGAGCTGTCGTTCAATGTCTGACACGACCACGCCTCCCACCACGCACCCGCTCGTCGACGGAGAGGTCGGCCCGGGCTGCAAGAAGGTCGACCCGATCGTCGTCGCCGACGGCGTCGTGCGCCAGTTCGGCGGCCTCACGGCCGTCGACGTCGCACACGTCGAGATCCCCCGCGGCATGATCACGGCGCTCATCGGTCCGAACGGTGCGGGGAAGACGACGTTCTTCAACCTGCTCACGGGCTTCGACCGGCCCAACAAGGGCTCGTGGTCGTTCGAGGGCCAGTCGCTCGCGCACGTGCCGAGCCACAAGGTCGCCCGGCGCGGAATGGTGCGCACGTTCCAGCTCACGAAGTCGCTCGGCCGCCTGACGGTGCTCCAGAACATGCTGCTCGGCGCGCGCGACCAGCGCGGCGAGGGCATCTTCGCGGCGCTGCTCAAGCCGCTGTGGGCCAAGCAGGAGCAGGCGAACACCGAGCGCGCCGACGCGCTCCTCGCCCGCTTCAAGCTCGACGCGAAGCGCGAGGACTACGCCGCGTCGCTCTCGGGCGGGCAGCGCAAGCTGCTCGAGATGGCGCGCGCGCTCATGAGCGAGCCGAGCCTCGTCATGCTCGACGAGCCGATGGCCGGCGTCAACCCGGCGCTGACGCAGTCGCTGCTCGACCACGTCAAGGGGCTCAAGGCCGAGGGCATGACCGTGCTCTTCGTCGAGCACGACATGCACATGGTGCGCCACATCTCCGACTGGGTGATCGTGATGGCCGAGGGGAAGGTCGTCGCCGAAGGCCCGCCCGAGACGATCATGCAGAATCAGGCCGTCGTCGACGCCTACCTCGGCGCGCACCACGACACCGACCTGGGCACCCTGACGAACCAGCAGGTCGCCCAGATCCACGAAGCGGCCGAGGAGGAGGTGCCGGTCGACCCGGAGGCATCCGCGACCGACTCCGAGACCCGCACGGGCGGCGCGACGCGGGTCACGGCCGCCGACGACGAGGAGGGCCAGCGATGACCGCGACCGGTGCGACGACCACCCCGGTGCTCGAGACGAAGGAGCTGGTGGCCGGCTACCTGCCGGGCGTCAACATCCTCAACGGCTGCTCGATCGTCGCCAACCAGGGCGACCTCATCGGCATCATCGGACCGAACGGCGCCGGCAAGTCGACGCTGCTCAAGGCCGTCTTCGGCCAGGTGAACATCCGCGAGGGGTCGGTGCTGCTCAACGGCGACGACATCACCGGGCTCAAGGCCGACAAGCTCGTGAGCAAGGGCGTCGGCATGGTGCCGCAGAACAACAACGTGTTCCCCTCGCTCACGATCGAGGAGAACCTCGAGATGGGGCTCTTCCAGGAGCCGAAGATGTTCAAGGAGCGCTTCGAGTTCGTCGGCGCGCTCTTCCCGGAGCTCGTGAAGCGGCGCAAGCAGCGCGCGGGCAGCCTCTCGGGCGGTGAGCGCCAGATGGTCGCGATGGGCCGCGCGCTCATGATGGACCCCGCGGTGCTGCTGCTCGACGAGCCGAGCGCTGGCTTGAGCCCCGTGCGCCAGGACGAGACGTTCCTGCGGGTCGCCGAGATCAACAGCCACGGCGTCACGATCGTCATGGTCGAGCAGAACGCGCGGCGCTGCCTGCAGATCGCGCACCGCGCCTACGTGCTCGACCAGGGCAAGGACGCCTACACCGGCACCGGCCGCGAGATGCTCAACGACCCCAAGGTCATCCAGCTCTACCTCGGCACGCTCGCGACCGACGTCGAGGAGAAGGCGCGCACGTCGTCGCAGGCGACGGTCGAGCCGACGCCCGACGTGGCCACGACGACCGCTCCCCCGGTGGTCACGGAGGACCCGAAGGCGCCCTGACCCGGGATGCGACGAGGGCCCCGCTGCGCGAGCTGCGGGGCCCTCGCCGTCGCCACGGGGCCGACGTCAGGCCGAGCGCGCCGCGAGCAGGGGGAGCCCGGGCCCGTCGAGCTCCGGCAGGAGCGCCGCGCGGCCGGTCATCGCCATGATCAGCGCGAGCGCGCTGCCGCGCACGACGTCGCCCTCCCCGATCGCCACGTCGACGTCGGCCGCCTCGAGGCGCAGGCCGCGCACGCGCCGCTTGGCGACGACCACGAGGTCGGTGCCCGCGTAGTAGCGCAGGAGCGCCGCGAGCACCTCCGGTGGATGCGCTCGCGCGATGCCGAGGGGACGCCGGATGTCCTCGCCGTGCACGACGACCTCGCCGAGCAGCGCCAGGCGCGGCAGCGGGGGCGAGACGCGGCTGCCGATCGTGGCGCGGAAGCGCGCGAGCGTGACGGCGGGCGTCTCGCCCAGCTGCTCCCGCAGCCGGTCGTCGACCTGCCGGTCGAAGTCGAACCGCGCGCGCAGCACGCCGACGAGCCATCGCGCGCGCGAGACCGCGCCGCTGACCGTCAGGTGAGCGAGCACCTCCCGCACCGAGAGCCCCGCGCACAGCGACGGCGTCGACCAGCGCGCGTCGTCCAGGCCCGCGAGGTCGTCGGCGAGCGCCTGCCGCTCCGCGTCGATCCATGCCCACGCGCCGTCCTCCGCCATGACAGCATCCTCGCGCATGCGCTCGAGGACCGCACGGCACCTGCGAGCACGAAGAGGGCCCCGCCGCAGCGGGGCCCTCTCGGTGCGCGTCAGGTCACTCGTTGAGCGAGCCGAACTCCGCGTTCAGGAAGGTGTACTGGTTGTCGGCACCGTACTGGTAGATGCCGATGTACGCCTCGGTCGGGTCGCCGTTCTCGTCGAACTCGATCGGGCCCGAGGGGCCGTCGTAGTCGATGTCCTCGCCGTCGGCGATCAGCTGCAGGCACTCCGCGACGTCGGTGCACTTCGTGCCGCCCTCGGAGACCGACTGCAGGTTGTCGCGGATGGTCTCGGCGTCGGCACTGCCGCCCTGCGCGGCCGCGAGGGCCGCGAGGATGACCGCGTCGTACGACTCGGGGCCGTACGAGAAGTCCTGCAGGTTGGGGTCCTGCTCGAGGAGGCGGTCGCGGAACGTCTCGTCGGCGGGGTTGCCGGGGAGCGTGCCCTTCGCGCCGTCGAGCGTGCCCTCGGGGAAGTTGTAGTCGTTCGACAGGTTGCCGTCGACGAAGTACATGCCCGAGGCCGGGAAGCCCTGCGTCACGAGCTCCGGCACGATCTGCGCCGTCTCGGCGAAGGCGATGATGGCGATCGCGTCGGGCTGGCCCGCCATGATCTCCTGCACCTGCGTGGTGAAGTTCGTGTCGCCCGGGTTGTAGAGGACGCTGCCCGTTACGGTGCCGCCGGCGGCCTCGACCGCCGCGGCCGCGTTCTCCTGCAGACCGGTGCCGTACGGATCGTTGATCGTGATGAAGCCGACGCTCGCCGCGCCGTCGCCCGTCATGAGGTTGCCGAGCACTCGGCCCTGCAGCACGTCGGAGGGGGCGGTACGCCAGTAGAACCCGTCGTCGGGGTAATCCGAGAAGTCGGGCGAGGTGTTCGCCGGCGAGATCTGCACGACGCCCGCGTCGATGAGCTGGTCGATGAACGTGAACGAGACGCCAGACGACGCCGCGCCCACGACGATGTCCGCGCCGGCCGAGATCAGCTCGCCCGCCGAGGCGGTCGCGATGTCGGTCGTCGTGTCGCCAGAGTCGCGGTGCTGCACGTCGACGGTGAACTCGAAGCCGGCGGCCTCGAGGTCGGCTGCCGCGAGGTCGACGCCCGCGAACTCGGGCGGGCCGAGGAAGGCGAGGTTGCCCGTCTGGGGCAGGATCGTGCCGACCACGAACTCCGTGTCGACCTCGCCGTTGCCCTCGGGTCCGGCCGAGCCCGACGGCGTGGCGGCGCCGCCGCCCCCGCCGGAACATGCGGCGAGCAGCAGCACGCCGGCGGTCGCGGCGCCGAGCGCCGCGAAGCGCCGGGGCTTGGGCCCCTTGGTGCGAAGGAAGGACTGCATTGTGCTCCTCAATTGCGTGGGACGCGCTAGCGCGCGCGTTTGCACCACAGTAGGCGAGCATCGCGCCGAATTCCGCGCATTCGCGTTACGTCCTGGTAACGGTCTTGGCGCAAGCGACCCCGCTTGCGCCGGGGCACGGTGAGTCCTCGGCCGCCGCTGAGCGGCGATCAGGCTGCGGGCGGTAAGGGGCGTGGCCGGCGGAACCGCCCGACGACGAGGTCGACCGAGACGAGCACGAGCGAGAGCCAGACGAGCGCGAAGCCGATCCAGCGCTCGAGCGGCATGGGCTCGAGCATGACGAAGGCACCGAAGAGGAAGGAGATGATGGGCGCGAGGTACTGCGTGAAGGCGAGGGCGGTGAGCGAGATGCGCCGGGCGGCCGCCGAGAAGGCGAGCAGCGGCAGGGCCGTCACGAGGCCGAGGCCGACCGTCGCCCAGATGCCGGTCGCACCGGCTGCGCCGACCGTCACCCCGTTGATGCTCACCGCGACGGCGAGCATGACGAGGGAGGCGGGGACCACGGCCGTGGTCTCGATCGTGAAGCCCGAGAGCGCATCCACCGATCCCCCGACGCGCTTCTTGATCAGGCCGTACACGCCGAACGACAGCGCGACCGTGAGGCCGAACCACGGCACCTCGCCGTAGCCGATGACCATGACGAGCACGCCCACGGCGCCGAGGCCGACCGCGACCCACTGCGCGGGGCGCAGGCGCTCGCCGAGGAAGAGCACCGCGAGCACGACCGAGACGAGCGGGTTGAGGAAGTAGCCGAGGCTCGTCTCGAGCACCTTGTCGGAGAGCACGGCGACGATGAAGGCCGTCCAGTTGACGAGCACCGCGTGGCCCGCGAGCACGAGCGTCCAGGTGTCGCGCCGGTTGGAGAGGATCGCGCGCAGGCGCACCCAGCCGCGCGTCATCGCGACGAGGCCGAAGCCGACCGCGACGGAGGCGAGCACCCGCCAGCCGATGAGCTCGAAGCCGTCGATGCCCTTCGTGAGCTGCAGGTAGACGGGCACGACGCCCCAGAAGGCGTAGGCGAAGACGGCATACCAGACGCCGGTGGTGCGCTGCTCGGGCATCGTCCCCTTCAATCGCGAAGGCGGCGCCCCCGAAGGGGCGCCGCCGCTGCGTCAGTCCTGGCTCAGCGCTCGACGATCGCGAGCACGTCGCGAGCCGAGAGGACGAGGTACTCGTCGGCGCCGAACTTGACCTCGGTGCCGCCGTACTTCGAGTAGAGCACCTTGTCGCCGACGCTCACGTCGATCGGCACGCGGTTGCCGTTGTCGTCGATGCGGCCGGGGCCGACCGCCACGACCTCGCCCTCCTGGGGCTTCTCCTTGGCGGTGTCAGGGATGACGAGACCGCTTGCAGTGGTCGTCTCTGCCTCGACCTGCTTGATGACGATGCGGTCCTCGAGCGGCTTGATGGAAACCGACACGGTTGCCTCTTTCTTGTCAGACTCTGGGGCGCGCCCGGTCATGCCGGGCGCCGCTCCAAGACTAGGCGGAGAGTTGGCACTCGGTCAACATGAGTGCCAATCGCGGGAGGTTCGCGGGCGATCGGTGGTGTTGGATGAGTGCGATGGACGCCGATGCGCTGCGACTCCTGCTGTCGAAGGAGGGCCTCGCGCTGCTCGACCGCACGGGCGCGGGCCTCGACGGCGGCGAGGTCGTGCGCGAGGTCGCGCGGCTGCGTGCGGAGGGCCACGACCCGCTGCTCGTCGCGACGGTGCTGACGCAAGCGAGGCTGCGCCGTCGGGCGCGGGCGAAGTTCGGCGAGTTCGCCGATGGGATGCTCTTCACCGAAGCGGGGCTCGAGCAGGCGACACGGCTGCGCGTCGCCGCTCACCACGCGGGCCGGATGCGCTCGGCCGGCATGGTCTCGGTCGCCGACCTCGGATGCGGGATCGGCGCCGACGCGCTCGCGTTCGCGACCCTCGGGCTCGAGGTCACTGCGGTGGAGCGCGACGAGGTGACGGCCGCGATCGCCGCCTTCAACCTCGCGGCGTGGCAGGCGACCGTCGTGCACGGCGACGCCCTCGAGACGCCCACGGACGCCCAGGCGCTCTGGTTCGACCCCGCGCGGCGCGACGGCGCGAGCCGGCTGCGCGACCCGGCCGACTGGTCGCCCTCGCTCGACCGGGTCTTCGAGCGCGCTGCCGCGCAGCCGGCGGGCGTCAAGCTCGCACCGGGCATCGACCGCGCGCTGCTGCCTCCCGACGCCGAGCAGCAGTGGGTCACCGACGGCCTCGAGACCGTCGAGGCGGTCGTGTGGACCGGCGCCCTCGCCCGTCCCGCCGCGCCGCGCAGCGCGCTCGTGCTCGGCGACGGCGTGGCGGAGGAGCTCGTCGGTGCGCCGACGCATCCGGAGCCAGGGGAGCTCGGCGAATGGCTCTTCGAGCCGGCGGGCTCCGTCATCCGCGCCGAGCTCATCGGCACGCTCGCCGACCGGCTGGGCGCGAGGAGCGTCAGCGACGGCATCGCGTACCTCACGGGCGACGCGCTCGTCGAGACGCCGCTCGCGCAGGCGTTCCGCGTGCGCGAGACGCTCCCGCTCGACGAGCGGCGGATCGCGCAGCGGCTGCGCGAGCTCGGCATCGGCGAGCTCGAGATCAAGAAGCGCGGCGCGGACGTCGACCCCGCGGCCCTCCGGAAGCGGCTGAAGCTCAAGGGCGACGAGCGGGCCACGCTCATCGCGACGCGCGTGGGCGGGCGCCACCGCGCGATCCTCGCCGACCGCGTTTGACGCCGCATCGGTCAGCCGACGAGGAGCTCCGGCAGCCGCGGCAGCCACTCGACCGCGGTGACGATCGCGAGGATGAGCGCGAGCACCGTGCCGATCGAGCCGGTCGCGACCGCGACGTAGGGCCACGGGCTGTCTTCCGGGCGCCGCCGGAGGGCGAAGAGCGCGCAGACGGTGCCACCGGCGGCGATCGGGAGCCCGGCCCCGCTCATGAACGCGAGCGCGAGGCCGAGGCCCGACACGATGAGCGCGACCCACGTGAGGTCGCTCAGCCGGCGGGCGCCGGCCGCCGGCCGCGGGAGAGCCGGCTCGGTCAACCGCCCATGATCGAGTAGTACTCGATCCACTGCGCGAGGCGGATGGCGTTGACGACGCCGACGATGATCGAGATCACGACCGCGACGGCGCCGACGATCCCCGCGACGAGCGGCCACGGGCGGCCCTCAGGGTTCTTGCGGATGGCGACGAAGCCGAGGATCGCGCCGACGAGCGCGGGCAGGAAGCCGAGTCCGAAGACGAACGAGAGCAGCAGGCCGAGGCCCGAGAGCACGAGCGCCCACACGGTGATGCCGTTGAGCTTCTTCTCGCCGGGCGCGGCGGCGTAGGCGGCGGGCGCGTAGCCGCCGGCGGCGTCGCCGTAGGCGGGAGCCTGGCCGTAGGCGGGAGCCTGGCCGTAGGCGGGAGCCTGGCCGTAGGCGGTCGAGTCGCCGCCGTAGGCGGGCTGCTGGCCATACGCCGGCTGCTGGCCGTACGCGGGCTGCTGCCCGTAGGCCGGCGCGCCGCCGTAGGGCTGCTGCTGGCCGTAGCCAGGCTGCTGCTCGCCGTAGGGCTGCTGCCCGTATCCCGACGCGGGAGCCGACTGGCCGTACGCGGCCTCGCCCTGCGCTGCCTGCTGGTCGAATGCCGGCTGCGAGAAGGCCTGCCCCTGGTCGCCGAACGACGGCTGCTGCCCGTACGCGGGCGGCTGGCCGGAGCCCGAGTCCTGCGGTCCGTACGCGGGGGCGTCGGGCTGCGGGTCGTAGGCCGGCTGCGCCGACTGCTGGCCGAAGTCCGCGGCGGGCTGCTCACCGGCCTGTGGCTCGGCGCCCTCCTGGTCGGGGCGACGGAATCGGTCGTCGGCCTGCGAGAACTGGTCGGTCACGGGGCTCCTCCTTGGCACGCGCGCGGATGCGCGTGATCACGGTATCGCCTAGAGGCCCGGCTGCACCTGCTCGGCGAGCTGCACGATCATCGCGATGCCGGTGATGGTCGCCGAGAGCATCGCCACGATCGTCACGGCGCCGAGGATGATGGCCCAGATCGCGAGCAGCCGGCCGTCCTCACCGGTGCGCTTGATGCGCCCGAGCGCGATCGCGCCCATGACGATCGCCGCGAGCGAGCCGATGATCGGCAGCACCGTCGCGCCGCACGCGGCCGCGATGATCGCGAGCACCGCGAGGGTGCTCGTCGTCGGTCCCGGATGCGTCGGCGCGCTCCACGCCGTCGACTGCGGTCCCGGAGCGGGCTGGGCGGGCTGCGGGGCACCCCACCCCTGCTGCTGCCACGTGGCCTGGCTCATGCTGCGCCTCCTCCGTCTCGGCACCGATCCTGCCAGTCGCGCCTGTGCGGCGCATCGGCGACCTGCTGCGGGCTCAGACCTGCACCGTGCTCGCGTCGAGCGTCGACTCGGCCGCGAAGCCTGCAGGGCTCGGGGCGTCGCCGCGCGCGACGAGCATCGCGCCGACGGCGGCGATCATCGCGCCGTTGTCGGTGCACAGCTCGAGCGGCGGGATGCGCAGCTCGACGCCGTGCGCGGCCGCGCGCTCCGCGGCGACCTCGCGCAGCCGGCGGTTCGCGACCACGCCGCCGCCGAGCAGCAGTCGCGGGATGCCGAGCTCGGCGCACGCGTCGAGCGCCTTCGTCACGAGCACGTCGACGACCGCCTCGCGGAAGCTCGCCGCGACATCGGCGATCGGCAGCGCCTCCCCCGCCGCGTCCGCGCGCTCGACGTGCCGCGCGACGGCCGTCTTGAGCCCCGAGAACGAGAAGTCGAAGCGGTGCCGCTGCCGGTCCTTCGGGGCCGTGAGGCCGCGCGGGAACCGGATCGCCTCCGGGTCGCCGCCGACGGCGGCCGCGTCGATCGAGGGTCCGCCGGGGTAGCTGAGGCCGAGCAGGCGCGCGGTCTTGTCGAAGGCTTCCCCCGCCGCGTCGTCGATCGTCTCGCCGAGCAGCTCGACGTCGCCCGCGAGGTCGCGCACGAGCAGGAGCGACGTGTGCCCGCCCGAGACGAGCAGCGCGACGGTCGGCAGCTCGAGCGGCTCGCCCGAGAGCACGTCGGCGGCGACGTGGCCGACGAGGTGGTTGACGCCGTAGAGCGGCAGCTCCCGCGCGGTCGCGAGGCCCTTCGCCGCACCGATGCCGACCATGAGGGCGCCCGCGAGGCCCGGCCCGGCCGTCACGGCGATCGCGTCGATGTCGTCGAGCGTCATGGATGCGTCATCGAGCGCCGCGAGGATCGTCGGCTGCATCTGCTCGAGGTGCGCGCGTGCCGCGATCTCGGGCACGACGCCGCCGAAGCGCGCGTGCAGCTCCATCGACGACGCGATGCGGTTCGCGAGCAGCTCCGTACCGCGCACGATGCCGACGCCGGTCTCGTCGCAGCTCGACTCGATGCCGAGCACGACCGGTGCGCGCTCGCTCATCGCGCCTCCCGCTTCATCACCACGGCATCCACGTCCTCCGGCTGGTAGTAGCGCGGCCGCACCCCGATCTCGCGGAAGCCGACCGACTCGTAGAGGCCGCGCGCGACGGGGTTGTCGGCGCGCACCTCGAGGAAGAGCTCCTGCACGCCGCGGCGCTCGGCCTCGGCGAGCAGCTCGGCGAGCAGGGCACGCCCGATGCCGCGGCCGCGCGCGTCGTCCGCGACGGCGATCGTCTGCACGTCGCCCTCGACGCCCACGGCGCGGAGGCCCGCGTAGCCGACGAGCCGCCCCTCGGCGTCGACCGCCGCGAGGTAGCGGCCCCACTCGCTCGCGATCTCGTGCCGCATCGTCTCGGCCTCCCACGCGCTCGGGCCGAAGGAGGCGCGCTCGAGGGCCATGATCGCGTCGAGGTCGTCGGCGTCGGCGGTGCGGATGCGCACGGCCGCGGCGGACTCGTCGGCGGCGGTCACTGCGACACCCGCTTCGGGCCTGCCGACGGGACGGCGTCGGCCTCGCGGAGGTAGAGCGCCTCCGTCACCTCCCCCGCGCCGCGTGCGGCGGCGCGCGCGAGCAGACCCGCGTCGATCGCCTCTGCGTCGACGCGCGGGAGTCCCGCGTGCTCTCCCGCGGGCGCGGGGACGGCGTCGGCGGGCGCGAGGTGCGGGCCCTCGACGACGGCGCCGCTCGCGATGACGCTCCACGCGCGCTCGCGACGGCGCACGTCGGTCGTGACCTGCGCGTCGCCCGTCGTCGCGCCGAGGTGGCTCGCGACGCCGAGGCACGGCACGCCGAGCCCCATGGCCGTCGCGCGGGCGGCGGCGATGCCGACCCGCAGCCCCGTGAACGCGCCCGGCCCCATGCCGGCGACGACGAGCTCGATCTGGGCCCTGCGCCCCTCGAGCGCGCGCTCGAGCATGGGCCCGAGCCGCTCCGCGTGCCCGCGCCGGTCGTCGGAGCGCTCCTCGAAGACGAGCTCGTCGCCGTCGAGCACCGCGACCGCGGTGCCGAGCGAGGTGTCGATCGCGAGGATCATCGCGCCGCTCCCTCGAGCGCGAGCGCGCGCAGCCGCGCGGCGTCCCACGCCGGGCCGTGGCCGCTCAGCCGCACGTGCCGCGGCGCATCCGCCTCGTCGTCCATGTCGTCCTCCTCCGGGCCGGCCTCCGGCCGCTCGATCTCGACCCGCAGCCACGAGTCGAGCGCGTGCTCGAGGGGCGCGCCCCACTCCGCGACCGTGATCGCGCCGTCGAGGTCGAGGTCGAGGTCGTCGAGCTGCGCCTCGCTGCCCGCGTCGCCGCCGAGCCGGTAGGCGTCGACGTGCTGGAGGTCGGGCCCGGCGGCCGTGCGGTGCGTGCGGGCGATGACGAAGGTGGGGCTCTGCACCGTGCCGCGCGCGCCGAGCGCACGGCCGATGCCGCGCGTGAGCGTCGTCTTGCCCGCGCCGAGCGGCCCGATGAGCAGCACCGCGTCGCCCGCCACGAGGCTCCGCCCGATGCGCTCGCCGAGCAGCTCCATCGCGTCGGCGTCGGGCACGTCGCCCGCGAGCTCGACCGCGACGCGCGGGCCGAGCATGCCGGTGAGCTCGGGCGCGGATGCGTGCTCGAGCGAGACGGCGTCGCCGACGGCCGCGAGGCGGTCACCGATGTCGAGCACCACCTGGTCCATCGCGACGCGCCCGCGGATGGGCTGCGCGCCACCGCGGAGCAGCACGGGCCGGCCGGTCGCGGCGCGCGTGACGCCGTCGGCGTAGCCGAGCCCGACGAGCGCGAGCGTCGTCGGCCGCTCGGTCACGTGCTCGCCGCCGTAGGAGACGCCGAGGCCCGCCTCGACGCGCTTGACGCCGACGAGCTCGCCGAGGAGCCGCCGTGGCGTCCCGTCGAGCCCGAGCTCGAGCGCTCGCCGCGGCGCGAGCGCGGGATCCGCGGCCGTGCCGTGCGCGCCGAGGGCGAGCGAACCCATCCGCGTCACGACTTCGTACGTGATGGTGCCGGCCGCGACCGCCCACGCGTCGGCGCTCGGCTCGCCCGCCGCGGGGTCGCCGAAGAGCACGCCCGCGCCCGTGAGCGGCGGTTCGATGCGGAGCGCGCCGGCGGTGACCTCCGCGACGCGCGCGGGCTGGTCGCCCACCTGCACCGGGGCGCCGATCGCGGGCAGCAGGCCCGCATCGAGCCCGCCTTCCGCGACGCCGCCCTGGAACCTCGCGGTCACGCGCATCGCGGGTCGGAGGCCGAGCGCCGCCGCAGCCGCGCCGCCGCCATCGCCGGGGCCGGCCGGGTCGACGCCGTAGGCGGCCATGCCGAGGCGCACCATGTCGAAGCGCGCCTCGGGCAGGGCGAGCGCGGCCGCGGAGGCCGCGAGGTGCCGCAGCTCGAGCGCGAGGGGCTCGGCGTCGGCCGCGGCCGACGCGAAGTCGGCGACCTGCGCGAGGTCGGCGTCGCGGCTCGAGCCCGCGAGGTGCGACATGAGCCCGCGCACCCGGGCGCCCCCGCGGACGAGCTCCGTCGCGCGGGCGAGGGCCGCGGCGCGGTCGCCGCGCGCGACGCCGTTGCGGCCGAGGCCCGTGTCGACCTTGAGGTGGATGGTCGCGCCGGCGTCGGCGGCCGCCTCGAGCTGCGCGATCGACGACACCGCGACCTCGATGCCGCGGCGCGCGGCGATGCGGAAGTCGGTGCGCGGCCCGTGGAGCCACGCGAGCAGCGGCGCCTCGATGCCCGCGTCGCGCAGCGCGACGGCCTCGGCGAGGTCGACGACCCCGAGCATCGCCGCGCCGCCCTCGAGCATCGCGCGCGCCGAGACGAGCGCGCCGTGCCCGTAGCCCTCGGCCTTCACGACGCCGAGCACCGGCACGCCGACGCGCGCCGCGAGCACGCGCACGTTCGCCGCGATCACCACGGCGTCGACCTCGACGCGCATCAGTCCTCCGCGATGACGGTCGCGGTCGCGACGCCGCCGTCATGGCTCATCGAGAGGTGCAGCCGGCGGGCGCCGATCGACGCGGCCTGCGCGGCCGCGGTGCCCCGCACCTCGAGCTGGGGGTCGCCGTCGGCCGCCTGCACGACGACGAGGTCGATCCAGCGCATCCCGGCGTGCGCACCGAGCGCCTTGAACGCGGCCTCCTTCGCGGCGAAGCGCGCCGCGAGCGAGTGGAGCCCGCGCTCCTGCCCGTCGGCGCGCACGAGCTCCTCGGGCGCGAACAGCCGCGGCTTGAGCGCCGGCGTGCGGGTGACGGCGCGCTCGAAGCGAGCGACGTCGACGACGTCGACGCCGAGCCCCACGATCACGAGCCGCCCCCGCTCATCCGGCCCCGTTCAGCTGCCGCGGGTCACTCGACGGTGACGGACTTCGCGAGGTTGCGCGGCTGGTCGACGTCGAGGCCCTTCGCGGTCGCGAGCTCGAGCGCGAAGATGTGCAGCGGCACGACCTGCAGCACCGGCTCGAGCATCGGCAGCGTGAGCGGCACGCGCAGCACGACGTCGGCGTACGGCAGCACTGCGGCATCGCCGGCCTCGGCGACCGCGATCACGCGGGCACCGCGCGCGCGGATCTCCTGGATGTTCGAGACGATCTTCGAGTGCAGCAGCGGCTCGTTGCGCGGGCTCGGCACCACGACGAAGACGACCTGGCCGGGCTCGATGAGCGCGATCGGGCCGTGCTTGAGCTCGCCGCCGGCGAAGCCCTCGGCGTGGATGTAGCTGATCTCCTTGAGCTTGAGCGCGCCCTCGAGGGCGACGGGGTAGCCCACGTGGCGGCCGAGGAAGAGCACCGAGCGGCTGTCGGCCATCCAGTGCGCGAGCTCGTGCACC
This sequence comes from Agrococcus sp. TSP3-2-1, assembly GCF_049897585.1. Taxonomy (NCBI): domain Bacteria; kingdom Bacillati; phylum Actinomycetota; class Actinomycetes; order Micrococcales; family Microbacteriaceae; genus Agrococcus; species Agrococcus sp. TSP3-2-1. The sequence goes on along the minus strand of NZ_JAFCWN010000002.1, from coordinate 391,323 downwards.
GCCTCCTGCTCGGCGAGCACCTGGCGCAGCTCGGCCGGCAGCTCGCGCATCTCGGCGACGACCTCGGCGATGGCCTCGTCGGCCATCGTGCCGCGCACGCGCGCGAGGTGCAGGCCGAACAGCAGCTGGCCGATGACCTGCGCGAGGAAGGCCTTCGTCGACGCGACCGCGACCTCGGGGCCGGCGTGCGTGTAGAGCACCGCCTCCGACTCGCGCGGGATCGTCGCGCCCTGCGTGTTGCAGATCGACAGCGTGCGCGCGCCCTGCGCCTTCGCGTGCTGCACGGCCATCTTCGTGTCCATCGTCTCGCCCGACTGCGAGATCGAGATGACGAGCGTGCGCTCGTCGAGCACGGGGTCGCGGTAGCGGAACTCGTGCGCGAGGTCGACCTCGACCGGCACCCGCGCCCAGGTCTCGATCGCGTACTTGCCGACGAGGCCCGAGTAGTTCGCGGTGCCGCACGCGACGATCACGATGCGGTCGATCGAGCGCAGCACCTCGTCGTCGAGCGCACCGAGGTCGAGCTCGACGCGCGAGTCGGCGAGGCGGCCGCGCATGGTGTTCTCGACGGCCTCGGGGCCCTCCGAGATCTCCTTCGCCATGAACGAGTTCCAGCCGCCCTTGTCGGCGGCCGAGGCGTCCCAGCTCACCTCGAAGCGCTTGGGCTCGACGGCGTTGCCGTCGAAGTCGGTGACGGATGCGCTGTCCTTGGTGATCGTGACGATCTGGTCGTTGTCGAGGGCGGCCGCGTTGGGCGTGAACTTCACGAACGCGCTGACGTCGCTGCCGAGGAAGTGCTCCCCGTCGCCGTAGCCGACGAGCAGCGGCGAGTTGTGCGAGGCGCCGACGACGACGCCGGGCTGCTCGGCGTGCATCGCGAGCAGCGTGAACTGGCCGTGCAGTCGCCCCACGACCTGCCGCATCGCCGTCGTCAGGTCGCCGGTCTCGCGGTAGGCGCGGCCGAGCAGCTTCGCGGCGGCCTCGGTGTCGGTCTCGCTCGCGAAGGCCTCGCCCGCCGCCTCGAGCTCTGCGCGGAGCTCGGCGAAGTTCTCGATGATGCCGTTGTGGATGAGCGAGAGCCGACCGTCGTCACCGATGTGCGGGTGCGCGTTCTCGTCGGTCGGGCCGCCGTGCGTCGCCCACCGCGTGTGGCCGATGCCGGTCGCCGACGCGGGCAGCGGCGCGTCCTCGAGGCTCTCGCGCAGCACCGCGAGCTTGCCGCCCTTCTTGCGCAGCGCGATGCGCCCGCCGTCGATGACGGACACCCCGGCGCTGTCGTAGCCCCGGTACTCGAGCCGCGACAGCCCCTCGAGCAGCACATCGACCGTGCCGCGCTCACCCGTGTATCCGACGATTCCACACATGCCCTCGATCCTACCGGCGGTAGAGTCACGCTCGATGTCGCACCCGATCAGCTCGCCGTTCGTCGAGATCGACCGCGCCGATTGGGCGAGGCTCGCGCCCCACGTGCCCGACCCGCTCACCGAGGCCGAGGTGCGGCGCATCCGCGGCACGGGCGACCGGCTCGAGCTGCGCGAGGTGGCCGAGGTCTACCTGCCGCTGTCGAAGCTCATCAGCCTCTACCGCGACTCGGCCGCCCGCCTGCACCGCGAGACGACGGAGTTCCTGGGCGCGCCGACGCATCCGACCCCCTTCGTGCTCGGCGTCGCCGGCTCCGTCGCGGTCGGCAAGTCGACGACCGCGCGGCTGCTCAAGGAGCTGCTCGGCCGCTGGCAGGGCGAGCTGCGCGTCGACCTCGTGACGACCGACGGCTTCCTGCACCCCAACCGCGTGCTCGAGCAGCGCGGGATCATGGGCCGCAAGGGCTTCCCCGAGTCGTACGACCGGCGCGCGCTGCTGCAGTTCATCACTCGCGTGAAGTCGGGCGAGGCCGAGGTGCGCGCGCCCGTGTACTCGCACCTGTCGTACGACATCGTGCCGGGCGAGCAGATCGTGGTGCGGCGCCCCGACATCCTCATCGTCGAGGGGCTCAACGTGCTGCAGCCGCCGCCGACGGGCTCGCACCTCGCGGTCTCCGACCTCTTCGACTTCTCGGTCTACGTGGATGCGCGCACGCGTGCGATCCGGGAGTGGTACATCGAGCGCTTCTTCACGCTCAAGGCGACCGCGTTCCAGGACCCGCAGTCGTACTTCCACCGCTTCGCGGACATGACGGATGCGCAGGCGCGCGCGTACTCGTCGGACATCTGGGACTCGATCAACGGCCCGAACCTCGTCGAGCACATCCTGCCGACGCGCTCGCGCGCCGACCTCGTGCTGCGGAAGGACGACGACCACACGATCCGCTCGGTGCTGCTGCGGAAGGTGTAGCGCGGAGGACTCAATGCCCGAAGGGCGTTGAGCCCGGAGCGCTACAGGTCGAGTAGCCGCCGAAGGCGGCGTACCGAGACCGAGCTCCGCGAGCTGACCCCTCACGCGCGGAAGTGACCCCTCACGCGCGGAAGTGACCCCTCACGCGCGGAAGTGACCGCTCGAGGCCGCGCGCTACGGCGCCGGGACCCCCTCCACCACGTTCGGCGATCGCGCCGCGCGCGAGCGGCCGCTCTGCCCGAGTCGCACGAGCACGACGCCCGCGATGATCGCGGCGGCGCCGAGCAGCTGCGGCGGGGTCGGCAGGATCCACAGCAGCAGCGCGGTCCAGACGATCGCGAACATCGTCTCGGAGTAGCCGACGAAGCTCGCGAGGGTCGCGCCGAGCCGGCGTCCGCCGAGGATGCCGAGCACGTACGCGGCAGCGGTCGAGACGAGCACGACGAGCGCGACGACGACCCACATCGGCACCATCGCACCCGCGAGCACCACCGGCTCGGCGTTCGCCTCGAACGGCAGCAGCCCCGTGAGCGACGCGGCGCCGAGCACGACGGCGCCGACGACCATGCCGAGCCCCGCGAGCGCGATGGGGTGCAGCTCGGAGTCGGGCTTCGACGCGACGACCCAGTAGGCCGCGTTGCCGATCGCCGAGCCGAGCGCGAGCAGCACGCCGATCGGGTGCAGCGCGTCGCCGCCGACGCCCGAGATGAGCGCGAGGCCGACGAGCGCGACCCCGGCGCCCGCGAGCGTGAGCCACGCCGGGGCGCGACGCGTGACCGCCCAGGTGGCGAAGACGAGCAGCACCGGGCCGAGGAACTCGATGAGCAGCGCGAGCGAGGGCTGGATGTAGGCGACGGCGCTGAAGAAGGCGAGCTGGCACAGCGCGATCGCGAGCACGCCGAGCACCAGCACCTCCTTCCACGACCGGGCGACCGCATCCCACCGACCGCGCAGCAGCCACAGCGTCGGGCCCAGCAGCACGAGCGCGCCGCCGGAGATGCGCACGGTCGTGACGGCGCCGGAGGTCCACCCCGCGTCGAGGAGCGACGAGGCGAGGATGCCGGAGATGCCGAAGGACGCGGCGCTCGCGAGCGCGAACGCGAGGCCGATCGATCGACGAGCGTGCATCGGCGGGGCCCCTGTCTCGGTTAGCATCGTGCTCACGACGGCACGGTGTCACGACCGTCGGGCCTGACAGTCGCGATCCTAACCGAGGTCACCCAGTGTCGCTGCCGTATCCGAAGGAGCTCGTGCGCTCGCTCGAGTTCATCGCCGACGTCTGCAACCGGCGCCGCGACGCTGAGCTCGAGACCGCCGTGAGCCTGCGCGAGGTGTGCGCCTCGTGGCGCTTCCCGGGCGCGAGCGGCGCGACGCGCGCCGACCTCGAGGCGACGTGGCGCAGGATCGACCAGGTCGAGCGCATGTGGGACGCCGAGCGCGACGCGGTCGCGACGATGGTGAACCGCATCTTCGAGGAGGCGAACGCCCGCCCGCGGCTCGTGCGCCACGACGACTTCGACTGGCACCTGCACGGGCTGCCGCAGGGCGCGTCGCTCGCCGACGCGATCGCGGTCGACGCGGCGATGGCGCTCGGCGACCTCGTGCGCCTCGACGACCTCGAGCGGTGCCGGCGCTGCGCCGACGTGCGGTGCGAGCGGATGTTCTTCGACCTCTCGCGCAACCGCTCGCGCCGGTTCTGCTCGACGCGCTGCCAGTCACGCACGAACGTCGCGGCGTTCCGGGCGCGAGCGCTCGAGGTGTAGCGAGCGCGGGCGGCCTCCCAGGTTGCCAGGAGCATCCTGTCGCGCATGGCAACGACCACGACCGAGGAGCCGGCGGGTCACTCGACGAAGCTGAAGCGCGGCATCACGACGCTGCTGCTCTTCTTCTTCATCGTCGGCGACACGCTCGGCGCAGGCATCTACACGCTCGTCGGCACGATGGCGACCGACGTCGGCGGAGTCCTGTGGGTCCCGCTCATCCTCGCGCTCGTGCTGGCCCTGCTCACCGCGGGGACCTACGCGGAGCTCATCACGAAGTACCCGCACGCGGGCGGCGCCGCCCGTTACGCGGAGCGCGCCTTCGACAAGCCCTACATGACGTTCCTCATCGGCTTCCTCATGCTCTCCGCAGGCATCACGACCGCCGCGGCGCTCGCGAACGCCTTCGCGGGCGACTACCTGCAGGCGCTCGTGCCGAACGTCCCCACGATCCCGGTCGCGATCGGCTTCATCGCGCTGCTCGTGCTCGTGAACCTCCGGGGCGTGCGCGAGTCGCTCATGGCGAACGTCGGCGCGACGCTCATCGAGATGACCGGTCTCATCATCATCATCGTCGTCGCGGCGATCGTGTTCGGCTCCGGCGGCGGGGAGCCCGCGCGCCTCACGACCTTCGCCGAGGGCGTGACGCCGATCTCGGGCGCCTTCGCGGCGACGATCACGGCGTTCTTCTCCTTCCTCGGCTTCGAGGCTGCCGCGAACATGGCCGAGGAGGTCAAGGACCCGAGCCGCTCGTACCCGCGAGCGCTCTTCGGCGCCATCCTCACGGCCGGCGTCGTCTACCTGCTCATCGCGATCGGCGCGGCGGTCGTCGTGCCGCTCGACCAGCTCGCGACCTCCGAGGGTCCGCTGCTCGAGGTCATCGAGGCGTCGGGCCTCGCCTTCCCGTCGTGGCTCTTCGCCCTCATCGCGCTCGTCGCGATCGGCAACGGGGCGCTGCTGTTCATGGTGATGGCCTCGCGCGCGACCTACGGGCTCGCCGAGGCGAAGCTGCTGCCGAAGGCCTTCGGCGCCGTGCTCCCCCGCCGTCGGACGCCGTGGGTCTCGATCGTCGTCGTCGGCGCCGTCACGATGGCCATGTCGCTCATCGGCGACGTCGGCACCCTCGCCGACACGACCGTGCTGCTGCTCGTCCTCGTCTTCATCTCGGCCAACGTCTCGGTGCTCGTGCTGAAGAAGGACGTCGTCGCGCACAAGCACTTCACGACGCCGCGCATCGTCTCGGTGCTCGCGCTCATCGCGTCGATCGCGCTGCTGACGCAGCAGAGCCTGCAGACATGGCTCATCGCGGGAGGCTACGTCGTCGTCGGCACGATCCTGTTCCTCATCGCACGCGCGGCCCGCCGGCGCGAGCACCGGCAGGGCACGTCCGAGCCGACGCGCGAGCTGCGGCTCGAGCGGCCGATCGCGTCCGACGACTGACGCGGGGAGCTCGCGACCGGCGCTACGCGCTGACCGCGAGCTCCGAGCGCACGAGCTCCGCGAGCTCGTCGGCGATCGACTGGGCGACGTGGCGCTCGTGCGCCTCGACCATCACGCGCACCATCTTCTCGGTGCCCGATGGGCGCAGCAGCACGCGGCCGTTCGAGCCGAGCTCCGCCTCGGCGCGCGCGACGGCGTCGGCGATCGGCTGGTTGCCGCGCAGGCCGAGCCGGTCGACGCCCGAGACGTTCACGAGCACTTGCGGGTAGACCTCCATCACGGCGGCGAGCTCGCTGAGCGGCTTGCCGGTGCGCACCATCTCGGCCGCGACCTGGAGCCCCGTCAGAATGCCGTCGCCGGTCGTGGCATAGCGGGAGAAGATGATGTGTCCCGATTGCTCGCCGCCGAGCGCGAGCCCGTACTCCCCCAGCGCCTCGAGCACGTATCGGTCGCCCACGGCGGTCTGCACGAGCTCGATGCCGTGCCGCTCCATCGCCACCCGCAGGCCGAGGTTCGACATCACGGTCGCGACGAGCGTGTCGTCGGTGAGGCGGCCCCGGCGCTTGCCCGAGAGGGCGAGGATCGCCATGATCTGGTCGCCGTCGACGACGTTCCCGTCGGCGTCGACCGCGAGGCAGCGGTCGGCGTCGCCGTCGTGGGCGATGCCGAGGTGGGCGCCCGACGAGACGACGAGCTCGCGCAGCTGCTCCAGGTGGGTGGAGCCGACCTCGCGGTTGATGTTGAGCCCGTCGGGGTCGTTGCCCATCACGGTCACGCGCGCCCCCGCGTCGGCGAACGCGCGCGGGCTCACGCCCGCGGCGGCGCCGTGCGCGCAGTCGAGCGCGACGTGGAGCCCCTCGAGGCTCACGTCGAGCGTGCCGAGCAGGTGCACGAGGTAGCGGTCCTCGGCGTCCGAGAACCGACGGATCGTGCCGACCTCGGCGCCGATCGGGCGCAGCGGCGCCCCGGCGAGCGCGAGCTCGATCTCGTCCTCGACCGCGTCGGGCAGCTTGCGACCGCCGCGGGCGAAGAACTTGATGCCGTTGTCGGGCGCGGGGTTGTGGGAGGCGGAGACCATGACGCCGAAGTCGGCGTCGATGTCCTGCACGAGGTAGGCGGCGGCAGGGGTCGTGATCACGCCGGCGTCGAGCACGTCGACGCCGCTCGAGGCGAGCCCCGCCGAGACGGCCGCGGCGATGAACTCACCCGAGACCCGCGGATCCCGCGCGACGACGGCGACAGGGCGCCGCGACTCCTGCCGGGCTGCTCGCCCGAGCACGAGTGCGGCGCCCTGTGCCAGCGCCAGCGCCGATTCTGCCGTGATGTCGAGGCCTGCGAGACCCCGAACGCCATCCGTGCCGAAGAGGCGCGACATCGATCAGCGCTTCGAGTACTGCGGTGCCTTGCGGGCCTTCTTGAGGCCGGCCTTCTTGCGCTCGATGACGCGCGCGTCGCGCGAGAGGAAGCCGGCCTTCTTGAGCTCCGGGCGGTTGTTCTCGGCGTCGATCTCGTTGAGCGCGCGGGCGATGCCGAGGCGGAGCGCACCGGCCTGGCCGGAGGGGCCGCCGCCCGAGATGCGGGCGATCACGTCGTACGAGCCCTGCAGCTCGAGGAGCGCGAAGGGGTCGTTGATGAGCTGCTGGTGCAGCTTGTTCGGGAAGTAGTCCTCGAGCGTGCGGCCGTTCACCGTGAACGAGCCGGAGCCGGGGACGAGCCGCACGCGGGCGATGGCCTGCTTGCGACGGCCGACGGCCTGGCCGCCGATGTTGACGACGCGGGGCGCGCGGGGAGCCTCAGCCGCCGGCGTCTCGGTCGAGAAGCTCTCGGGAGCCTCGATGGAGTCTGCGATCTTCGCCATGTCTGGTGTCTCCTCGCGCCCTACTGGGCGACCTGGTCGAACGTGTAGGGGGTCGGCTGCTGCGCCGCGTGCGGGTGCTCGGGGCCGGCGTAGACCTTGAGCTTCTTGATCTGGGCGCGGCCGAGCGAGTTCTTCGGCAGCATGCCGCGGATCGCCTTCTCGACGGTGCGGACGGGGAAGCGCTCGAGCATCTCCTCGTAGCCGACCGCCTTGAGGCCACCGGGCTGACCCGAGTGGCGGTACGCGACCTTCTTCGCGAGCTTCTGGCCCGTGAGGGCCACCTTCTCGGCGTTGACGACGATGACGAAGTCGCCCATGTCCATGTGGGGGGCGAACGTCGGCTTGTGCTTGCCGCGGAGCATCGCGGCAGCGTGGCTGGCCAGGCGGCCGAGCACCACGTCGGTGGCGTCGATGACGATCCAGTCGTGCTGGACCTCCGCCGCCTTGGGCGAATACGTGCGAGTCATTGGTTGCCTCACTGATCGAATGGATGGTCGTGAATCCCGCTCCGAGGTGTTGTCGCGGCGATGCCGGGCAACCATCCGGTGGAGGGCTCATTCGGGTGGGCACAGGCGTGCGCACCAAGGATCGAGCATAGCGGCTCGATCCTCGGCCGGTCAACCGCCAGGTCGACGGCGCCGGTCAGCGCGCGCGCGGGCTCACCGGTCGACCGCCGGGTCGTACTCCTCGTCGTCCTCGTGCCAGACGACCTCGACGACCTCCTCGCGCGTCGCGGGCTCCTCGATCGCCTCCGCCTCGACCGGCGAGCCGAGCTCGAGGCCCTCGAGCGGGTCGACGACGGCGGCGGATGCGGTGAAGGCGTCGGGCACGAGGGCCCGGTCCTCGGCCGCGACCGTCGGCACAGCCGAGCCGGACGCATCCGCCGACGAGCCGGAGCCATCCGCCCCCGCGCCGCGGTCCTCGGCGCCGGCACTGCTCCACGTGCGCGGGTCGGCGGCGTCGGCGACGTGCATGAGCGACTGCACCTCGGCCATGAAGCCGGTGAGCTGGGTCTGCTGGTAGCGCAGGCCTCGAGCGCGGTCCTCGGCGTCGCGCAGCACGTCCTTCGTGTGCTTCGTGACGGTGTCGACGATCGCCTGCGAGCGCTGCCGCGCCTCGTCGAGCATCGCCGACGCGCGCGCCTTCGCGCTCGCCTCGATCTGCGCGGCCTGCGCCTTCGAGAGCTGCTCGTAGGCCTCCGACTGCTCGGCGACGTGCTTGGCGTGCGCGAGCGCCGAGGCGACCTTCTCGTTCGCGTCGGCGGTGATGCGCTCGGCGTGCGCGACGGCCTGGTTGTGCAGCCGCAGGAACTCCTGCTGCGCGTCGTCCTGCCGACGGGTGAGCGCCGCGTCGAGCTCGACCCGGCGCGCCTTCGCCTCGCGCACGATGCGGTCGGCGTCGAGCTTGAGGTCGTCGGTCTCGCGGGTGACCTGCGCGCGCAGCGCCGCGGCAGCGCGCTCGGCCTCGCCGAGGAGCACCTGCGCCTCGCGATCGGCCTGCGCGACCTTCTCTCCGATCGAGCCGAGCTCGGTCTCGATGCGGGCGCGGTGCGCCGTCTGCTCCGTCTCGCTGCGGCGACGCACGAGCTCCGCCTCGTGCTGCGCCTCCTGCAGCACGCGCGCCGCCTCCTCCTGGGCGTCGCGGCGGATGCGGTCGCGGTCGGCGTTCGCCTCGTCGAGGATCCGCTGCGCGGCGCTCGAGGCGTTCTCCACGAGCGACGACGCCTGGTCCTCGGCGACGCGCAGGATCTCGGCGAAGCGCACGCGCGTCTGCCGGCCCTCCTTCGAGTCGTCCTCGTCGGCGTCCTCGGCGTCCTCGTCGAGCGTCTGCACCTGCTGCGCGAGCCGCAGCATGCGCGCCTCGGCCTGGTCGGCGCGCGCGACGGCCGCGTCGAGGTCCTCGCTCAAGTGCTGCGCGCGGGCCTCCGCCTCGAGGCTCCGCGCCTCGGCCGCGCGCCGCACCTCGTCGAGCTCGGCGCGCAGCGCCGCGAGGGCGCCGTCCACCTGCTCGCGGTCGTACCCGCGGAAGACCTGATCGAACGACGACTGCTCCGTCATCACCACTCCTCGACTGGCGCACTCGGGTGCGGCCGCCTCCGATCCTACGCCGGGCGCGAACCCGCCTGGCCCGCCCGAGCGGTGCTCTGGGACGATGGACGGACATGGCACCCCACGGCATCATCTTCGACCTCGACGGCACGCTCACCGACTCGAAGCCCGGGCTCTTCGCGAGCCTCCGGCACATGCACGCGGTGCTCGGGTGGGAGCAGCCCACCGACGACGCGCTGCAGGCGTGGCTCGGCCCGCCGGTCGGGCAGAGCCTCAAGGAGGCCGGCCACGACGACGCGACGGTCGAGCGCGCGCTCTCGGCGTTCCGCGACCGGCTCGAGACCGGGCTGTTCGAGAGCGAGCTCTACCCCGGCATCGATGCGCTGCTCGCCGACCTCGACCGCGACGGCACACCACTCGCCGTCGCGACCTTCAAGGTGCAGCCCGACGCGGAGCGCGTCATCGAGCACTACCGGCTCGGCCACCGGTTCCGCGGCGTGCACGGCCGCAGCCCCGAGCTGCTCGGCCACTCGAAGGCGGCCGTGATCGAGCAGGCCGTCGCGTCGGTCGGCCTCGACGCATCCCACGTCGTCATGGTCGGCGATCGCGAGCACGACATCGCCTCGGCCGCCGAGCTCGGCATCCGGGGCATCGGCGTCGCCTACGGCTACGGCTCGCGCGCCGAGCTCGAGGCCGCGGGCGCGTGGCGGGTGGTCGGCTCGGTCGACGAGCTGCGCGACGCGCTGCGCTGAGCCGGCCGAGCCTCACTCCTCGAGGTCGGATGCGCTCCGTCGCGCCCGGGCGCGCTCGGCCTGCTGGGCGAGCCCCTCGTCGGGCGGGTAGCCGACCGCGACGAGCGTGAGCCCGTGCGCGGGCATGAGCCCCGTGAGCGGTGAGCGCTGCCGCTCGTCGAGCAGCGCCGCGGCCTGGGCGAGCCCCATCCGGCCCTCCCCCACCCGCACGCACGCCGCGACGAGCGCTCGCACCATCGAGTGGCAGAACGCGTCGGCGGTGAGCGACGCCGTCAGCAGCTGTCCCTGCCGCTCCCACGAGAACTCGCGCAGCTCTCGGATCGTCGTCGCGCCCTCGCGTGGCCGGCAGAAGGCCGCGAAGTCGCGCAGGCCCACGAGCGCCTCCGCGGCGCGGCGCATCGCCTCGACGTCGAGCGCGTGCGGCACGTGCGCCGCGGTGCGGCGCTCGAGCGGATCGGCTGGACCGGTGACGATGCGGTAGCGGTAGGACCGCGAGACCGCCGAGAACCGCGCGTCGAAGCCGAGCGGCGCGAGCGAGACGGCGCGCACGACGAGGTCGCCCTCGGGGGCGGCGAGCCGCGAGAGCCGGTGGGCGACCCGCTCGGCCCGCTCGGTCGCGTCGGCTGCGAGCGCGTCAGGCACGTCGGCGTGCGCGACCTGCCCGCTCGCGTGCACGCCCGCATCGGTGCGGCCGGCGACCGTCACCCGGATCGGCTCCCGCGCGATCGTGGAGAGCGCACGCTCGACAACGCCCTGGCACGTGCGCGGCCCCGGTTGCGCCGCCCAGCCGGCGAAGCCGCCGCCGTCGTACGCGAGGTCGAGGCGGAGGCGGGGCATGCGCTCAGCCTATGCAGGCGCGCGGCCGCCCCGGTGCTCCGGCCATCTGCCCACCGGGCACGGAGGTCGCCTCGATAGCCTCTCGCCATGCCCGCCGCGCAGCCCTCTCCCATCGAGCACTACGCCATGATCGGCGACCGGTCGACCGCCGCGCTCGTGGGCCTCGACGGCTCGATCGACTGGCTCTGCCTGCCGCACTTCGACTCCCACGCGTGCTTCGCCGCGCTGCTCGGCGATCGGCGGAACGGCCACTGGCGCATCGGCCCCGCGGCGCCCGCGACGACCACGCGCCGCTACTTGCCCGGGAGCCTCGTGCTCGAGACGACGCACGAGGTGGCGGGCGGCACGGTGCGGGTGACGGATGCCATGCCCACGGGCGACGACCGCGCCGACGTCGTGCGCATCATCGAGGGCGTCGCGGGCGAGGTCGAGATGGAGCAGGAGCTCGTCGTGCGCTTCGGCTACGGCGCAGTGCCCCCGTGGGTGCGCCGAGTGCGCGACCGCGGCGAGGAGGTGCTCGTGGCGATCGCCGGCCCCGACCGGCTCGTGCTGCGCGGCGCCCCGCTGCCGCGCAGCCAGCACCACGCGCACCGCGGCAGGTTCACGGTGCGCGCCGGCGAGCGGCTCGTGCTCGACCTCTGCTGGCAGCACTCCTGGCTGCCGATCGCCGAGCCCGTCGGCGAGCCCGAGGTGGTCGCGACGACGATCGCGGAGTCGGCGGAGTGGCTCGCGGAGCTCGACTATCACGGCCCCTACCTCGAGGCGGTGCAGTCGAGCGTGCTCGTGCTGCGCGCGCTCACCGACCATGCGACGGGCGGGATCCTCGCCGCCCCCACGACGTCGCTGCCCGAGGATCCGGGTGGCGTGCGCAACTGGGACTACCGCTTCACGTGGCTGCGCGACGCATCCCTCACGGTCGACGCGATGCTCGCCGTGCGGCTCGTCGAGCGCGTCGGCCTGTGGCGCGACTGGCTGCTGCGCGCGATCGCGGGCGACCCGCAGGACATGCGGATCATGTACCGCCGCGACGGCGGTCGCGACCTCATCGAGCGCGAGCTGCCGCACCTGCCGGGCTATGGCGGGGCACGGCCCGTGCGCATCGGCAACGGCGCCGCCGACCAGCGGCAGCACGACGTGCTCGGGCAGGTCATGCTCACGCTCCAGCGGCTCCGGGAGCTCGGCATCGCCGACAGCCACGACTCGTGGCACATGCAGCGCGCGCTGCTCGACGAGCTCGCGACCCACTGGCGCGAGCCCGACCACGGGCTCTGGGAGATGCGCGGCGAGCCGCAGCTCTTCACGCACTCGCGGGCGATGATGTGGGCGGCCTTCGACTGCGGCGTGCGCGCCGTCGAGGGCGGGTGCGACGGCGATGCGAGCCGCTGGGCCGAGCTGCGGGATGCGCTCCGCGAGGAGGTGCTCACGCGCGGCTTCGACGAGTCGACGGGGTCGTTCCGCCAGCACTACGGCACGAGCGACGTCGACGCCTCGCTCCTGCAGCTGCCGACGATCGGGATCGTCGAGCCGACCGACCCGCGCTTCCTCGGCACGATCGCGCGCATCGAGCAGGAGCTGCTCGTCGACGGGCTGCCGCTGCGCTACCGGACGACGGGGCTCGACGGGCTCCCGGGCGACGAGCACCCCTTCGTGCTGTGCGGCTTCTGGCTCGTGAGCGCCTACGCCGGCGCCGGTCGGCTCGCCGACGCGACGGCGCTCATGGACCGGCTCGTCGCGCTCCGCAACGACGTGGGCCTGCTCGCCGAGGAGGTCGACCCCGCGACCGGTCGCCACTGGGGCAACTTCCCGCAGGCGTTCTCGCACCTCGGGCTCGTGCTCGCGGCGACCGACATCGAGCGCGCGCGAGCGGCCGAAGCACGATCGTGACACGACGAAGGGCCCCGCTCTCGCGGGGCCCCTCGCTCGTGCGATGCGGCTACTTGTTCTCGCGCGCCTGCGCCTCGGCCTGCGTCGCGGCGTCCTGCGTCGCGTTCGCGGCATCGGCGGCAGCGGCGTCGGCAGCCTCGGCGGCGACCTGCTCGCCCTCGACCGTCGACTCCTGCGCCTCGGCGGCATCGGCCTCGGCGACCTCGGTCTCGGCGTCGGTCGACTCGACCTCGGCCTCCTCCTCGGCAGCCTCGGCGGACTTCGCCTCGGCGGCCTCCTGGTCGGCAGCGGCGGTCGACGCGGCAGCGGCGGCCTTCGACTTCGACGGCTTCTTCGCGACCGGCTCGAGCACGAGCTCGATCTGCGCCATCGGGGCGTTGTCGCCCTTGCGGTAGCCGAGCTTCGTGATGCGGGTGTAGCCGCCCTCGCGCTCCGCGACGAGCGGCGCGATCTCGGTGAAGAGCTCGTGCACGACGCCCTTGTCGCCGATCACGGCGAGCACGCGACGACGCGCGTGCAGGTCGCCGCGCTTGGCGAACGTGATGAGGCGCTCAGCGATCGGGCGGAGGCGCTTGGCCTTCGTCTCGGTCGTCTTGATCGACTTGTGCGTGAACAGCGCGGCCGCGAGGTTCGCGAGCAGCAGGCGCTCGTGCGCCGGACCGCCTCCGAGGCGGGGACCCTTGGTGGGCTTGGGCATGGTTCGTCTATCCCTTGATCGTCAATCGGCCCGCGTCAGCGAGCGTCCTCGTCGTAACCGCTGTAGAAGTGCGCGCCGTCGAAGCCGGGCACCGCATCCTTGAGCGAGAGGCCGAGCTCGGTGAGCTTGTCGCGCACCTCGTCGACCGACTTCTGGCCGAAGTTGCGGATGTTCATGAGCTGCGTCTCGCTGAGCGCGACGAGCTCCGACACCGTGTTGATGCCCTCGCGCTTGAGGCAGTTGTAGGAGCGCACCGACAGGTCGAGCTCCTCGATCGGCGTGGCGAGCTCGCCCGAGCCGATGGCCTCGGCGGGCGCCTGCCCGATCTCGATGCCCTCGGCCTCGGCGTTCAGGTCGCGAGTGAGGCCGAACAGCTCGACGAGCGTGCGACCGGCCGACGCGATGGCGTCGCGCGGCGAGATCGCCGGCTTCGTCTCGACGTCGACGACGAGCGAGTCGAAGTCGGTGCGCTCACCGGCACGCGTCGCCTCGACGCGGTAGGTGACCTTGAGCACGGGCGAGTAGATCGAGTCGACCGGGATGACCCCGGCCTCGGCGAACTCGTCGCGATTCTGGGCAGCGGACACGTAGCCGCGGCCGCGCTCGACGGTCAGCTCGAGCTGGAGCTTCGCCGAGTCGTTGAGCGTCGCGAGCACGAGCTCGGGGTTGTGGATCTCGACACCGGCGGGCGTCGTGATGTCACCGGCCGTCACCGTGCCCGCGCCCTGGCGCGAGAGGTAGGCGACGACGGGCTCGTCGTGCTCCGACGAGACGACGAGCTGCTTGATGTTCAGGATGATCTCGGTGACGTCCTCCTTGACACCGGCGATCGTCGAGAACTCGTGCAGCACGCCGTCGAGGCGGATGCTCGTGACGGCTGCGCCGGGGATCGACGACAGGAGGGTGCGGCGGAGCGAGTTGCCGAGGGTGTAGCCGAAGCCGGGCTCGAGCGGCTCGATCGTGAACCGCGAGCGGTGCTCGGCGATGGACTCCTCGGAGACAGTGGGGCGCTGGGCGATCAGCACGTGTCGGTTCCTTTCGGTCGCGAGTCCGCTATATGACTCGCGTGTTCAGTGACGGCGGAATGCCGGGCAGGCGAGGATCGCCTGCCCGGCAGGAGCGACTAGTTGCGGCGCGGCTTCGGCGGGCGAACGCCGTTGTGCGCCTGCGGCGTCACGTCGTGGATCGCGCCGATCTCGAGGCCGGCGGCCTGGAGCGAGCGGATCGCCGTCTCACGGCCCGAACCGGCGCCCTTGACGAAGACGTCGACCTTCTTCATGCCGTGGTCCTGCGCCTGACGCGCAGCCGACTCGGCGGCGAGCTGGGCGGCGTAGGGCGTCGACTTGCGCGAGCCCTTCATGCCGACCGCGCCACCCGAGGCCTGCGTGATGACGGCGCCGGTGATGTCGGTGATCGAGACGATCGTGTTGTTGAAGGTCGACTTGATGTGGGCCTGGCCCACGGCGACGTTCTTCTTGTCCTTCTTGCGCGGCTTGCGGACCGCGGACTTGGGAGCTGCCATGTTTCTCTACCTCCACGCGGCCTAGCGGCCGGCCTTCTTCTTGCCGGCGACCGTCTGCTTCTTGCCCTTGCGGGTGCGCGCGTTCGTCTTGGTGCGCTGTCCGCGCACGGGAAGACCACGGCGGTGGCGGATGCCCTCGTACGAGCCGATCTCGACCTTGCGGCGGATGTCGGCGGCCACCTCGCGGCGCAGGTCGCCCTCCACCTTGAACGTGCCCTCGATGTGATCGCGAAGCGTCACGAGCTGCTCGTCGGTCAGGTCCTTGACGCGGGTGTTGCGGTCGATGCCGGTGGCCTCGAGCGTTGCGACCGACCGGGTGCGGCCGACGCCGTAGATGTACGTCAGTGCGATCTCCACGCGCTTCTCGCGCGGGATGTCGACACCTGCGATGCGTGCCATCGTGTGTCTCCTCAGGAGTATGAGAGGTGTGGAGCAGCGGAGGTGCCTGGGCCTCTCCCCAAGGTGTCACCCGGATGGGCTCTTACCGCTGCTGGGATGTGCACCGCAGTCCCGGTGGTCGAGCAGCCGGCGGAGCCGGCGTATCGAGACCTGGTCTCGGTGCGTGTTCAGTTGTGGGGTCTTGCTGTGCTTCGGATCTCGATACGCGCGCGACCTTCGGTCGCGCGCTACTCGATCTTGAGCGCTCCGCGCGCAACGCGGCGGAGCCGCATTGCGCGCCGTGCGCTCAACCCTGCCGCTGCTTGTGGCGGGGGTCCTGGCAGATGACCATCACGCGGCCGTGGCGGCGGATGACCTTGCACTTGCCGCAGATGGGCTTGACGCTGGGGTTGACCTTCATGTCTGCTTCCTCGCTGGCCTCGTGCTCGCGCGGACGCGCGAGCCGTTCCTTATCCAGCGACCGGGGGCTACTTGTAGCGGTAGACGATGCGACCGCGGGTGAGGTCGTAGGGGCTGAGCTCCACGATCACTCGGTCGCCCTGCAGGATGCGGATGTAGTTCTGCCGCATCTTGCCGGAGATGTGTGCGAGCACGATGTGCCCGTTCGAGAGCTCCACGCGGAACATCGCGTTGGGGAGCGCCTCGCTCACCGAGCCTTCGATCTCGATGACGCCGTCTTTCTTGGCCATATCCTCTTCTACAAGTTCCTGGTCGCCAGTCATGCGAGTGGCGTGCGCAGAGGGCGCACGACACCAACGATCAAGCCTACGCGCGGCGCAGCGGTTTGTGCAAGCCGGGCGTGTCGCCCTGCGGCTACGGCGCTGCGTGTTGCACGACGATCGACCCCCACAGCATCGCGCGGTCGCGCCGCGCCCGCTTCGCGGCGTCGTCATCCATCGTCGTCGCGAACGACCGCGCGATGAGGGGGCCGCCGGGCACGAGCGCGCGGACCGCGGCCTTCCGGACGTCGCGCACCCAGCGCTCGTCGGCGCCGTCGACGACGTTCGAGATCGTGATCGCGTCGTAGGAGCCGGGCTCCGCGCGCTCGAGGTGGTCGAGCAGCGGCTCGTCGATCCACGCAACGGCATCGTCGTCGACGCGTGGGAGGGCGTGGCCGGGCATCTCCTCCCCCAGCAGCAGCCGCCACGCGAAGGGATTGCCGCTCGGCGGGTGCTTGCGGAGCGCGCGACCGATGCGGCCGCGGATCGCCTCGTCGAAGTGCGGCGGCAGCGGCGTCGAGAAGTCGCGCAGCACGAGCGCCGACAGCGCGCCAGCGGGCCCGAGCATGGTCTTCAGGATCGACGCGAGCGTGCGGTTGTCGAGGCGCGACCGCCAGTGCTCCGCGGCGCGGAGCGCATCCTGCTCCTGCAGGAACTGCCGCATCCGACGGCGGCTCCACTCGGGGCTCGCAGCGCGGACCATGCCGCGGCCGATGTCGAAGAGCCGCTCAGCGGCACCCGGCTCGAAGGCGCCGCCGGCGACGCGCCTGCGCGCGTAGTCGAGCTGCGTGCGGTTCGAGGCGATCGCCGAGACGCGGTGGCCCGCAGCCGCGAGCTCCGCGACGACCTCCCCGGCGCCCGCGGAGGCGAGCACGCGGCTCGCGGGGCGCAGCTCGTCGAGCTCGATCCGCGCATCCGCCCAGTCCCAGCCGTGCAGCAGTCGCTGCCTCGGGTTCGCGCTCGAGCGGCCGCGACGCCGGGAGGTGCTCAGCACCACCGCTGCCGCCGCTCGATCGCCACCGCATCCGCCGCCACCGCATCCGCCGCCACCGCATCCATCGCCACCGCATCCATCGCCACGGTGCCATTCTCGCCGATGAGGCGCCGCCGCCGCTCAGTGCGCTTGCGCCTCGCGGACGGCACCGACGAGCCGCGCGGTCAGCGGGTGATCCTCGTCGAGCCCCGTCACCCGGGCGACGAACGCCGCGGGATCGAGCGAGCGCAGCAGCTCCTGGAGCTCGACCGCCTGCTCGTCCCCCGCCGCGTCGAAGCGCAGCGCCGTGCGGAAGGCCGCGATGAGCGCGTCGGCGGGCTCGCCGCGCTCGACGAGCTGCGCGGCGGGCTCGACGAAGCGCTCGTGGCGCGAGAGCTTCCGGAGCGGCTGTCGCCCGATGCGCTCGCACGTGTCGGGCAGCGCCGGGTTCTCGAAGCGGGCGATCGCCCGCGCGACGTAGGCGGCGTGCTCGGCCTCGTCGAAGCCGTGCTTCGCGACGAGCAGCCTCGACGTGTCGGCGAGCGCCGCCTCGACGGCCGCGCGGATCTCGGGCAGCTCGAGCGCCGCGGCGATCGTGTCGATGCCGGCGACCCACCCGGCGTAGGCGGTCGTCGCGTGGCCGGTGTTGACGGTGAAGAGCTTGCGCTCGATGTAGGGCTCGAGGTCGTCGACGAAGTGCGCGTCGCCGATCTCGGGCGCCGCGACCCCGCGGCGCTCGAAGGCGGTGCGGTCGATCGACCACTCGAAGAAGTCCTCCACGACGACGTCGAGGCCGTGCGGGTCCTGCGGCGGGATGATGCGGTCGACGGCGGTGTTGGCGAAGACGGCGCGGTCGGCGAGCTCCGGCGCCCCGTCGAGCACATGCTCTCGGAGCGTGTCGGAGGCGCCGATGGCGTTCTCGCACGCCATCACGACGACCGGTGCGCCCTCGCGCTGCTCGAGGCCGGCGCGGATCGCGGGCGCGATGAAGCGCATCGCGGTCGGTCCGACGGCGCACGTCACGACGTCGGCCTCCGCGACGGCGCGCGCCGCGGCCTTCGGGTCGGCGCTCGAGTCGATGCCCGAGAAGCCGGTGACCGTGTGGATGCGGGCCTCGGGCCCGACCTCCCGCACCTGGTACGCATCCGCCGCCTGC
Source organism: Agrococcus sp. TSP3-2-1 (assembly GCF_049897585.1). NCBI lineage: Bacteria > Bacillati > Actinomycetota > Actinomycetes > Micrococcales > Microbacteriaceae > Agrococcus > Agrococcus sp. TSP3-2-1. The sequence continues at coordinate 372,947 of NZ_JAFCWN010000002.1, read as the reverse complement.
AGCATCCCGATGAGCTCGGGGTTGACGTCGACGAACGTGACGTCGTAGCCCGCGCGGTGCAGGATGAGCCCGACGAAGCCGCGGCCGATGTTGCCCGCGCCGAAGTGGACGGCGCGCATCACTCGTTGACGTCGCCGAGCAGCTCGAGGATCGCCGCCGCGTCGGGCGCCGCCTCGAGCTTCGCGACGTCGTCCTGCTCGGAGAAGACGATCGCGATCTTCGAGAGGATCTCGAGGTGGCCGCCGTCCTTGCCGGCGATGCCGATGACGAACTTCACCGGGTTGCCGTCCCAGTCGAGCGGCGCCTCGTAGCGCGCCACCGAGAGCGCCGACGTCAGGATCGAGTCCTTCGACTCGTTCGTGCCGTGCGGGATCGCCAGCAGGTTGCCCATGTAGGTCGACACGCTCGCCTCGCGCGCGCGCATCGCGTCGCCGTAGTCGGGCGTGACGGCCCCGGCGGCGACGAGCATGTCGGCCGCCTCCTGGATGGCCTCGTCCTTCGTGGTCGCTCGCGGGCTCGTGGTGATCTGCTCGAGGGTGAGGACGGGCATCGCGCTCCTTAGGCGGTCGTGTCGCTGTCGTCGCGATTGGCGCGCTGCACCATCTCGACGACCTCGTCGTACTTGGGGCTGTTCATGAAGTTGTCGACCGAGACGTGGGTGGCGCCAGGCGTGCGCTCGCGGGCGCGGTCGGTGAGCTCCTGCTGCGTGATGACGAGGTCGACGTCGGTCGCGAGCGCCGCGATGGCGACGTTCTTGACGTCGACGCCCTCGATGCCGGCCTTCTTGATCTTGTTGCGCAGCACGCTCGCGCCCATCGCGCTCGAGCCCATGCCCGCGTCGCACGCGAACACGATCGAGCGGATGGGCTGGGCCGTCGGGCGGTCGGGCTCGGTCGTCAGCGCGGTCGCGCCGCGCGTCGCGCTCGCGCCGGCGCCACCGGCAGCCGCGAGCCCCGCGAGCGCCTCCGACGACTTGCCCTTGTTCGCCTGCGTCTGCGCGACTGCAGCGCCGAGCGCGTCGTCGCCGGCCGCCTCGCGCTCGAGGTCGCGCTTGCGCCCGAGCCGCAGGATGACCGCGCCGACCGCGAACGAGACCGCGGCGGAGAGCACGACGGAGAGGATGACGCCGAGGTAGCTGTCGCCCGCCGTCTGCGCGAGGACCGCGAAGATCGACCCCGGCGACGCGGGGGCCCGCAGGCCCGTCGCGAACAGCATGTTGGTCGCGACGCCCGTCATGCCACCGGCGACGACCGCGAGCAGCAGCGCGGGCTTCATGAGCACATAGGGGAAGTAGACCTCGTGGATGCCGCCGAGGAACTGGATGACGGCAGCGCCCGGCGCGGTCGCGCGCGCGGCGCCGACGCCGAAGAACGTGAAGGCGAGCAGCACGCCGAGGCCCGGGCCGGGGTTGGCCTCGAGCAGGAAGAGGATCGACTTGCCGTCGGCCGCCGCCTCGGTGATGCCGAGCGGCGTGAGCACGCCGTGGTTGATCGCGTTGTTGAGGAAGAAGACCTTCGCGGGCTCGATGAGGATCGAGGCGAGCGGCAGCAGGTTCGTCTGGACGAGCCAGCCGACGGCACCGCCGATGACGTCCATGATCCAGTTGACGACCGGGGCGAGCAGGTAGAAGCCGCCGATGCCGAGGATGAACGCGACGATGCCCGCCGAGAACATGTTCACGAGCATCTCGAAGCCGGCCTTGATCTTGCCGTCCCAGAGCGCGTCGAGCTTCTTCATCACCCACGCGGCGAGCGGGCCCATGATCATCGCGCCGATGAACATGTGCACCTGCCCGAGCTCGCCCTGCCCCTCGGCGGGCGGGTTGGCGGCGTTGAACTGCGCGATGAGCCAGTCGGAGCCGGCGATGACGCCGAGCGTCGCGAATGCGCCGACGACCGCGCCGCGGGCCTCGTAGACCATCCGTCCACCGGTCGCGGCGATGAGGATGGGGAGGAGGTAGTGGATCGTCGGCCCCACGATCGACGCGAGGCCCTCGTTCGGGAACGGGCCGTCGGCGATGAAGAGTGCCGTGACGATGCCCCACGCGATGAGCGCGGGGATGTTGGGCATGATCATGCCCGAGAGGAACGTGCCGAACCGCTGGACGCGGACGCGGGCGCCGCTGCCGGACGCCGTCGCTGCTGTGGAGGTGGTCATCTCGGCTCCTGTGCTCGCTGGCGGATCAGGGCTCGCGACGCCTACGCGTCGTGGTCGGTGGAGAGCAGCTGCTCGAGCTCGTCGAGCGCAGCCTCGTCGTCGGAGGCGATCGTCACGGTGTCGCCCTTGTTGACGCCGAGCGAGATCACCGACAGGATGCTCGCCGCGTTCACCTGCTTGTCGCCGACGGCGACGGTGACGGGGGCGGATGCCCTGGCGGCGGCCTGGGCGAACAGGGAGGCGGGCCGCGCGTGCAGACCGTGGGACGACTCGACGGTGACGGTGCGCTCAGCCATGCTGCTCCTTGAGGATCCATCCGGCTGGACGCCGGGTGGCGCTCACGGTATCACCGGTTCCCCGGGCGTCGGCAAGGCGGCGGGACGCCGTCAGCGGGGGCGGGTGCCGCGCAGTCGAGCCCATGCCCCGAGCACCGCGATGGCGGTCCAGCCGATCGCCGCCGAGGCCGCCACGCGGACCGCGTCGTCGCCGATGGGAGCCAGCACGGCGCCGTCGGCGACGATCCCTTCCGCGAGCGCTCGGAGGGCGTGGCACGGCAGGAGCCATCTGAGGCCGTCGAGGCCCGCGGCGACGAGCGCGCCGCTGATCGCCGGTTCCACGATGAGCGGCAGCGCGAGGCCCACCGCGAGCACGAGCATGGGCGAGCGCGTCGCGTGGGCGAGCGCCGCCATCCACGCCGCCCAGGCGGTCGACGCAGCCAGGTGCACGCCGGTCGCCGTCAGGATCGCGCCGAGGCTCGGCCGCACGAGCACCGCGGCGCCCGCCACCGCCGCCGCGCTCGAGACGGCCGCGAGCAGCAGCGCAGGCACGAGCATCGGCACGGCCGTCAGCGCCAGCCGCCGCGCCGGCCGCGGGTGCGCGAGCGCCGCGTGCATCCAGGCGCCATCGCGGTAGGGGCCGGCGACGCCGAGGCTCGCGAGCACGACGATCGCGAGCTGTGCCGCCGAGCCGCGCGCGACGATGGCGGTCGCGGCCTCGAGGTCGCTCGAGGCGGCTGCGCGCGAGAGCAGCCCGCCGACCGCGAGCCCAGCGAGCGCCGAGCCGACGACGGCGATCGCCACCGCGATCCACAGACGGCGGCCCAGGAGCATCGCCGCGAGCTCGGCCCTCCCCGCCCGCAGGACCGCGCTCATCCGCCCTCCCCGATCGCCGCGGCGAAGGCTGCGCTCAGCGAGAGCCGCCGAGGCGAGAGCTCGGTCACGAGCACACCCTCCCGCACGGCGATGCGGGCGACGCGCTCGGGGTCGAGCCCACGGGCGGCGAGCGCGCCCGCCGGTCGGCCGTGCACGACGGCGCCCGCCTCGCGCAGCGCAGCGCCGAGGCGCTCGGGCTCGGGCGAGCGCACGATGACGACGGGTGCGGCGTGACGACGGAGGAACGCATCCGCGTCGCCCTCGAACCTCGTCCGTCCGTCGTGCAGGCAGACGAGCCGGTCGAGGAGCGGCTCGATCTCGTCGAGCGCGTGCGCCGAGAGGAGGACGGCGCCGCCGCCGTCGGCGTGCGCGCGCAGGAGCGCCGAGAGCCAGCGGCGTCCGGCGGGATCGAGCCCGTCGAACGGCTCGTCGAGCACGAGGATGCGCGGGCTCGCCAGCAGGGCTCCCGCGATCGCGAGGCGGCGCCGCATGCCGAGCGAGAACGAGCGCACCTGCCCGCGCGCACCCGCGAGACCCACCGCTCCGAGCATCTGGTCGATCGCGTCAGGCGCGACCGCCGCGCGCAGCGCGATCGGCAGCAGGTGGGCTCGCGCGCTCGCGCCCGCCGCCGCGCCGAGCGCATCGGGGCAGAACCCGACCGTGCGCAGCGGCTCGCGGAGCGCGCTGTACGCGGCGCCGTCGATCCGCGCGCTCCCCTCGCCGCGCTCGAGCCCGAGCAGGCAGTGCAGCGTGGTCGTCTTGCCGGCGCCGTTCACCCCGACGAAGCCCGTCACGCTCCCCCACGGCACGTGGAACGTCACGCCGTCGAGCACCGCGCGGCCGCCGAAGCTGCGGCGCAGCATGGCGACCTCGATCGCGGGCCTCACGCGGGCTCCATCCGGGCGACCGTCGTCTCGGCGGCCAGCGGCCGCGCCCCGTGGTCGACGAGCACGACGAGCCCCGTCGCCGCCCATCCCTCGATGGCGGTGGCGAGGCGGCCCGCGGCCACGTCGTCGAGGCCGAGGAACGGCTCGTCGAGGATCCTGACGCGCGCCTCGCGGAGCGTCGTGAGGACGACCCACGCGCTGCGCCGCTGGCCGGTCGAGAGCACGTCGGCTCGCACAGCGAGGCAATCGCCGAGCCCCGCGCCGACCAGCGCGGAGAGCGCGTGGTCGGCGTCGACGCCCGCTGCCCTCGCGAAGAGGCGCGCATGGCGCTCGAGGCTCACCGCCGGCAGGAGCGCCGGCTCGCTGCGGGTCACGGTGCGGGCGCCGCGCGCGAGCCTGCCGCTCGCGACCCGTCCGTCGACGAGCACGCGGCCTCGGCGAGGTGCCACGGAGCCGCCGAGCAGCTCGACGACGGTGCTCTTGCCGACGCCGTTGCGGCCGGTGAGGCGCACGAGCTGCGGCGCTCGAGCATGCAGGTCGGGCACGCGCACGACCGCGCCGCCGATCGTCACGCTCCCGACGCCCTCGATGTCGACGCTCGTCATCGCGGCCTGCCGAGCGGCAGCGTCACGCCCGCCGCCGCGACTGCGGCGCCGGCCACGGGCAGCCACGCGACGGCGACGGCGCCCGTCGCGACGAGGAAGGGCGGCGTCAGCAGCATCGCGAAGGCGACGACGCGGACGGCGGCGCGCTCGGAGCCAGGTTCGAGGAGCACGACCGCGCTCGCGGCCACGACCACGAACCAGGCGATCGCGACGGCCGCCAGGGCGAGGTCGCCGCCGGTGAGGGTCGCGAGCGCCGCCGCGATCGGGGCCGGAGCGATCCCGATCGTCAGGATCCCGGCGGCGAGCAGCCCGGCGGGGGCGGCAGCGGGAGCCCCGCACGAGACGAGCTCTCGCACCAGCTGCACGAGCGGCCGCGCGTCGCGCGCGAGCAGCTCGCCGGCCACCCACAGCGCTGGTGCCGCGGCGATGGCGAGCACGAGCGGCGCCGGCGCCGCGGCGATCGCGCCGATCGCATCGACGCGGACGAGTGCCGCGCGCAGGACCCCGAGCGCAGCCCAGGCTGCTGCCCCGGCCGCCAGCACTCCCGCGAGCCGTGCCGGGAGGCCCGACAGCAGCGGTCGTCCGCCGCGCAGCGCGGCGAGCACGCCGGCCGCGCCGAGGCCGGCACCGGCGGCGGCGACCACGACAGCCGCGCGCGCATCGCCCGCGGTCGCGAGCGACAGCGCCGCAGCTCCCGAGACGACGAAGGACCCCAGCAGCACCGGCGCGATCGCCGCGAGCGCTCCCGAGGCTCGGACGCCGCCGAGCTCGAGCGCGCGCAGGAGGGGCGCGACGGCGGCGACCGACGCGACGAGCGGTGGCGTCGCGCCGATCGCGGCGCGCGCGAGCGGACCGAGGGCGAGCGCGAGCGCCAGCACGGGCACGGCGAGCTCGGGCTCGAGCCGCACGGCGAGGTGCACGGTCGCCGCGAGCACCGCAGCTGCGCCGAGCAGCGCGCTCGCCGAGCCGACGAGCAGCGGCACCCGCAGGGTCGTCGATAGCGCGGTCAGCAGCCAGCCGGGCAGCGCGTGGTGCGCGACGACCCAGCCCGCCTCGGCGATCGCGACGGCGCGGGATGGTCCGCGCGAGAGGCTCATCGCCCCGGCACTCGCGCTCCGCCGACCAGGTGGTAGGCGACGGCGAGCATGGAGACGGCGAGGAGCGGCCAGCCGAAGAGGTGCGCGGGCCACACCCGCAGCAGACCGACGAGCGCCATCGCGACGAGGGCCGTCGCCATCGAGCCGATGCCCGCGAGGCGGAACCGGAACCGGCCGTCGAGGAGCGCGGGCACCGTGGTCGCGAGCGCGCAGGTGGAGGCTGCGAGCGTCAGCCACGTGCACGCCGAGCGCAGCGCCGGTGCGACCTCCGCCCACGCGGCGGTGCTCAGCACGCCCGCGACGAGCAGCAGCTGCGCGAGCGCGATGCCTCGGACGCCGGCGCGCGAGAGCGGCAGCGCGATGCCCAGCTCGGGGATGCGGAACGTCGGCGGCGTCATCCCAGGCACAGGAGCACCCCCGTGGCGGCCGCCGCGGTGAGCGCCCGCAGGTAGGTGCGCGCGGAGCGGCGCGCCACCGGGAACGCGAGCGGCGCGACGACGGCGACGGCGATCGCCGCCACCCACAGCTGCCACCCGCGCGGGACGGCGGCGACCCCGAGGACGACCGCAGCGCCCTGCTGCCCGAGCACGAGGACCGCGAGCACGAGCCCGGCCACGCCCAGCCGGAGCGTGCCGCTCGCGCGCGACGGACGCAGCGCGACGGGACCGAGCCAGCGTTCCAGGAGCGTCGCCAGCACGGCGACGACGACGAGGACGAGCACGTGCAGCACGACGGCGCCGACCGCGCCGACCGTCGTCGCGGCGGCGGCGAGCGCGGGGTCGTCGAGCGACTCCGCGGCCTCGTCCCCCGCCGCGGCGGCGACCTCGACGAGGAGCGGCAGTCGCCCGAGCAGCAGCGCCGTCGCGAGCGCGAGCACGACGCCCCACACGACGGGCGAGGTCGTCGGCCGCTCGAGCGCGGGGTGAACCGCTCGCGACTCGACATGCGTGTCCATGGGATTCCCTTCCGTCACGCGCCGCGAGCGACGCAGATCGATTCGATGAGCGCCCCGAGCACGACGAGGAGCGCTGCTGCTGCCGTGAGCCGCAGACCGTAGCCGAGTCCGTCCGCGTACGCGCGACCGGGCTGCCGGCCTGTGCGAAGCCACGCCGTGACGGCGTGCGCGGTGGGGAGCAGCCCCGCGATCGCCGCGAGGAGCACCGCCGCAGCCTCGAAGACGATGTACGGGGCGATGCGCGCGAGCGTCTCCGCCGCCCCGAGCGCGGCGACGACCGAGGCAGCGGAGACGCCGACGCCGATCCCGATGAGCGCGATGCCCACGAGCGTGAGCGAGCCGAGCACCGGTGCCCCTGCGGCGAGCAGGGCGAGCGCCGCCAGGTTGCTCGCAGCGATGCCGAGCGCGCTGCCGTCGGTCGAGAGCACGCTCGAGTCGATCGAGCCCCGCGCGACCGAGGCGGCGTTCGCGGTCGCGACGCCGGCGGACGCCGCGGCGGTGGAGACCGCGGTCGCGGCGAGGAGTCCGCAAGCGAGCACGGCCGACACCGCGAGCGCGAGCTGCAGCTGCGGCCGCTCGAGCGCGGCGTCGGCCGTGCCGCGCCTCATCGGATGGCCAGCGTGCGGAGCTTCCGCTTCAAGTACCACGTGACCGTGGAGATGACGGCGCCGAGCAGGCCGCCCGAGAAGAGCGCGGCGACGACGGCGATCGCCGCCCCGCCGATCTCGATCGCCGCGACGACCTGCGCCGCAGCGATGCCAGACAGCCCGAAGCTGGCCATCAGCCACGACAGCGACACGCCTGCCGCAGCCAAGCCGACGACCGTCACGGTCGCCGACGCCGTCCACACGGCCGCACGGCCGCGCCTGGTTTCGATCTGCATGAGTTGACTCCTTCGTCCCACCCGTTCGTCGGGTGCCCGTGCCGGGCGGCACGAGTTCGTGGGCGTCGCTCTCGACGCGGTCACTCGCCCTCCTCGCGCAGCTGGGCCGCGATGGCGGCCGCGAAGCGCGCCACGAGCGACGCCGGAGGCTCGATCGCTCCCTGCTCGACGCCCACGACCGTGCTGAGCGGCGCGCCGGCGCGATCGGCCAGTGCCTGCTGCGACATGCCCGCATGTGCGCGCAGGGCTGCGAGTGACGCCCCCGCGCGAGATTCGACCGGCATGTCGCAAAGCATGCCAGGTCTTCGACACATGCGCAACCATCTGTCGATGCTCCGGTGGAAAAGCTGCGCTGGTTGTCGAACGATCGTCGAAGACTGCCCCTGGGCAACGGCACTCGTGCGGATAATGGTCGGTGAGAGCAGGAACGGGGTCGAGCGATGTCCATCCACCTTCGCGGCGCGAGCGCCGCCGAGCGCGCCCACTACGCCGAGCTCGTCCGCCCCGCCCGCTTGCGCCGAGGGCTGAGCCAGCAGACCCTCGCGAGCCTCGCCGAGGTCGACCGGACCACCGTGAGCAACATCGAGCGAGGCGCGGGCGCGCCGCAGGAGGATGTCCTGCGACGGCTGTTCGCCGCGCTCGGGCTCGCGACCGATGCGCAGCCGCGCGATCCGGAGGTGGAGCTGTGGATCGCGGTGATGTCGGAGCTGCTTTCGAGCGTGCCCGCCGACCGTCGCCACCTCGCGGCCGACGCTGCGATCGCGACGCTCGCCGCGCACGTGCGAGCCGGCGAGGTGTCAGCGGTCGGCTCTAGGGTCACCGCCATCCACGACGACGGCGGACTCGAGGAGCGCGACATCCATGGACTTGCAGCGCGGCGCGGCATCGCTCGAAGGGACGAGCCCCACGCTGAGTGACCTCGAGCGGCTGTGCGGGCAACTGCACCTCGAGGTGCACATCGCAGCACTGCCGCAGGGCTTCCTCGGCGCCTTCGACCACGAGCGGCAGCGCATCCTGCTCGCCCGCGGGCTCACCCCCGTCGAGCAGCGGTCGGTGCTCGCGCACGAGCTCGGGCATGCCCTGCTCATGCACGTCGGCTCGTCGAGCGCCGACGAGCGAGCGGCTCAGCGCTTCGCGGCCCGCGTGCTCATCGACCCCGGCGCGCTCGCCGCGGCGTGCAGGTGGGCGCGCGACGACGTCGAGCTCGCCGACGAGCTGGGCGTCACGGTCGACATCGTGCAGAGCTACCGGGAGCAGCTGGGCAGTCGGCGCGCCGCTTGAGCGCGTCGCCCGGCGGCGCTCAGCCACGAACGATCCGTGGAGCGCTCAGCGGTCGGGGATGGGCGCCGGCTCGACGCCGAGCGGCGCGAGGCGCGAGGCGCCGCCGTCGAGCGCGGTGAGCACCCAGATGCCGCCCGAGTGGACGGCGACGGAGTGCTCCCACTGGCACGCGTCGGAGCCGTCGGCGCTCCGCACCGTCCAGCCGTCGGCGTCGACGGTCGTCGCGGTGCCCTTCGCGTGGATGATCGGCTCGATCGCGACGCACAGTCCCGGCTTCACCGCGGGTCCCATGACGCGCGTGCGGTAGTTGAAGACCGGCGGCTCCTCGTGCATCGCGCGGCCGATGCCGTGGCCGATGTAGTCCTCGCTGATGCCGTAGTCGCTGTGCGCGTCGATGTGGTCCTCGATCGCGACGCCGACCTCGCCGAGCTGCTTCGCCCCGGCGAGCGCGGCGATCCCGGCCCACAGCGCGTCGTGCGTGACGTCGCTCAGCCGCTGCCTCGCATCCGTCACCGCGGGGTCGCCGCCGGGCACCACGACCGAGATCGCGGCGTCGCCGTGGAAGCCGTCGATCGTGGCGCCGCAGTCGACGGTGACGATGTCGCCCGGCTGCAGCGGGGTGTCGTTCGGGATGCCGTGCACGACGACGTCGTTGACGTTCGTGCAGAGGGTGTGCTCGTAGCCGGGCTCGAGCTGGAAGTTCGGCACGGCCCCGTGCTCGCGGATGACGCGCTCGGCGATCGCGTCGAGCTGGAGCGTCGTCACGCCCGGCGCGATCGCGCGCTCGACCGCCTCGAGCGCGAGCGCGGTGATGCGGCCCGGCTCGCGCATGCCGGCGAGCTCGCGGCGCGACTTGTAGGGGCCGCGGCCGCGCATCAGGCCTCGACGCCGCGTGCGGCGAGACCCGCGAGGATGCGCTCGGTCACCTCGTCGACCGCGCCGATGCCGTCGACCTCGACGACGAGGCCGCGCTCCTCGAAGATCGCGATGAGCGGGGCGGTCTCGCGCTCGTAGACGTCGAGGCGGTGGCGGATGACCTCCTCGGTGTCGTCGCTGCGGCCCTGCTCGGCGGCGCGGGCCGTGAGGCGGCGGACGACCTCGTCGGTGTCGGCGACGAGGCGCACGACCGCGTCGAGCTGCTCACCGCGGCGCAGGTTCACGCCGTCGAGGTACTCGACCTGCCCCGCCGTGCGAGGGTAGCCGTCGAGCAGGTAGCCGCCCTCGGCATCGGGCTGCGCGAGCCGGTCGTCGACGAGCTCGTTCGTGAGCTCGTCGGGCACGTACTCCCCCGCGTCGAGGATCGCCGTGACCCGCTTGCCGAGCTCGGTCTGGTCCTTGATGTTCTGACGGAAGATGTCCCCGGTCGAGACCGCGGGCACGCGCAGTGCCGCGGCCAGCCGAGCTGCCTGGGTGCCCTTGCCCGCTCCGGGCGGGCCGACGATGAGGAGGTTCGCCATTTAGCGGATGAGCCCTTCGTAGTGGCGCTGCTGCAGCTGCGCGTCGATCTGGCGGACCGTCTCGAGGCCGACGCCGACGATGATGAGGATCGATGCCCCGCCGAACGGGAAGTTCTGGTTCGCGCCGACCGTCGCGAGGGCGATGAGCGGGATGAGCGCGATGAGCCCGAGGTAGAGCGATCCGGGGAAGGTGATGCGGGTGAGCACGTAGTCGAGGTACTCGGCCGTCGGGCGGCCCGCGCGGATGCCCGGGATGAAGCCGCCGTACTTCTTCATGTTGTCGGCGACATCCTCGGGGTTGAAGGTGATCGCGACGTAGAAGTACGTGAAGCCGACGATGAGCAGGAAGAACACCAGCATGTAGAGCGGGTGGTCGCCGGTCGTGAAGTTCGCCTGCACCCACAGCACCCAGTCGGCGGGCGCGGTGCCGTCGGCCGGCATGTTGAACTGCGCGACGAGCGCCGGGAGGTACAGCAGCGACGAGGCGAAGATGACGGGCACGACGCCGGCCATGTTGACCTTGATCGGGATGTAGGTCGACTGCCCGCCGTACATGCGCCTGCCGACCATGCGCTTCGCGTACTGCACGGGGATGCGGCGCTGGGACTGCTCGACGAAGACGACGAGGCCCATGATCAGGACGCCGACGAGCAGCACCATGATGAAGGTGTTGACGCCCTGCGTCTCGAAGATGATGCCGAGGGCGCCGGGGAAGGTCGCCGCGATCGAGGTGAAGATGAGGAGCGACATGCCGTTGCCGATGCCGCGCTCGGTGATGAGCTCGCCGAGCCACATGATGAGGCCCGTGCCGGCGGTCATGGTGATGATCATGAGCGCGATCGACCACCAGGAGTCGTTCGTCAGCAGGTTCTGGCACTGCGGGAGCGAAGGGCCGCCGGTGGCCGAGAAGAGGGCGCCGGAGCGGGCGACGGTGATCAGGGTCGTCGACTGCAGCACGCCGAGCGCGATCGTGAGGTAGCGCGTGTACTGGGTGAGCTTCGCCTGGCCCTGCTGGCCCTCCTTGTAGAGGGTCTCGAAGTGCGGGATGACCACGCGCAGCAGCTGCACGATGATCGCGGCGGTGATGTAGGGCATGATGCCCAGCGCGAAGATGCTCAGCTGGAGCAGCGCGCCGCCGGAGAAGAGGTTGACGAGCTGGTAGAGCCCGGTCGCCTGGGAGTTGGCCGCGATGCACTGCTGCACGTTGCTGTAGTCGACGAACGGCGCGGGGATGAACGACCCGAGCCGGAAGATCGCGACGATCGCGAGCGTGAAGAGGATCTTCCGACGCAGGTCGCGCGTCTTGAAGATGCGTGCGATGGCACTGAACACGTGCAGCCTTCCGGAAATGGCAATCGGGGCGGTCCGCGCACGGACCGCCCCTCAGCCTACTTACTTGACGGAGCCGCCAGCGGCCACGATCTTCTGCTCGGCCGCCGCCGACACCTTGTCGACGTCGATCGTCAGCGCGACGGAGAGCTCGCCGCCGGCGAGCACCTTCACGAGCTCGTTCTTGCGGACGGCGCCCTTGGCCACCAGATCGGCGACCGTGACGTCGCCGCCGTTCGGGTACAGCGACTGCAGCTGCCCCACGTTGACCACCTGGTACTCGGTGCGGAACGGGTTCTTGAACCCGCGCAGCTTCGGGGCGCGCATGACGCTGTTGAGCTGCCCGCCCTCGAAGCCCGCGCGCACCTGGTAGCGGGCCTTCGAGCCCTTGGTGCCTCGACCGGCCGTCTTGCCCTTCGACGCCTCACCGCGGCCGACGCGCGTGCGCGCGGTCTTCGCGCCCGGCGCGGGCCGGAGGTGGTGCACCTTGAGCGACGGCAGCTCGGTCGACTCGTTCTTGTCAGTCATTCTGGATCTCCTCGACCTTGACGAGGTGCCGAACCGTGTTGACGTAACCGCGGTTCTGCTCGTTGTCCTCGCGCTCGACCGACTGGCCGATGCGCTTGAGGCCCAGCGAGCGGAGCGTCTCGCGCTGGTACTGCTTCTCGCTGATCACGGACTTGATCTGCGTGATCTTCAGCTTGCTCACTTGGATGCCGCCTTCGCGATCTCGGCCTCGTGCTTCGTGAACTCGGCCTGGATGCGCGCGAGCTGCTTGGGCAGCACGCGGTCGAGGTCGAGGCCACGACGAGCGGCGACGGCGCGGGGCTCCTCGAGCATCCGCAGCGCCGCCACGGTGGCGTGCACGATGTTGATGGAGTTCGACGAGCCGAGCGACTTGCTCAGGACGTCGTGGATGCCGGCGCACTCGAGCACGGCGCGCACGGGGCCACCCGCGATGACACCGGTACCGGCGGCAGCGGGACGCAGCAGCACGACGCCGGCAGCGGCCTCGCCCTGCACGGGGTGCGGGATCGAGCGGCCGATGCGGGGGACGCGGAAGAAGTTCTTCTTCGCCTCCTCGACGCCCTTCGAGATCGCCGTCGGGACCTCGCGGGCCTTGCCGTAGCCGACGCCCACGAGACCGTCGCCGTCGCCGACGACGACGAGCGCCGTGAAGCTGAAGCGGCGGCCGCCCTTGACGACCTTCGAGACGCGGTTGATCGTGACGACGCGCTCGAGGAACTGGTTCTCCGTGCGGTCGTCGCGGCGGCCGCGCTCGTTGCGGGTGCCGCGGTCGCGGCTCCCCCGGCGCTGCTCGCGCGGCTCGTCGCGGTGGTCGGCCGTCGTCGCGGCCTCAGCAGCAGGCTGCTGCGTGGTGTCCGTCACCTGCGTGTCCTTGTTCTCTTCGCTCACAGTCCCAGCCCTGCCTCTCGTGCGCCGTCGGCGATCGCCGCGACTCGGCCGGCGTAGCGGTTGCCGCCGCGGTCGAAGACGACCGACTCGATGCCGGCAGCCTTGGCGCGCTCGGCGACGAGCTCGCCGACCCGCTTGGCCTTCGCCGTCTTGTCGCCGTCGAAGGCGCGGAGATCGGCCTCCATCGTGGACGCGGATGCGACCGTGACGCCCTGCGAGTCGTCGACGACCTGCACGAACACGTGGCGTGCCGAGCGGGTGACGACGAGGCGCGGCACGAGCGGGGTGCCGACGATCTTCTTGCGCAGGCGTGCGTGACGACGACCGCGGGCAGCCGACTTGCTCTTGCCTCGGGTACCGATGCCCATCACTTACCAGCCTTTCCAGCCTTGCGGCGGATCTGCTCGCCCGCGTACCGCACGCCCTTGCCCTTGTAGGGCTCCGGCTTGCGCAGCTTGCGGAGGTTCGCAGCCACCTCGCCGACGGCCTGCTTCGAGATGCCGCTGACGGTGACCTTGTTGTTGCCCTCGACCGTGAGCGTGATCCCGGCGGGCGGGTCGACGTTGATCGGGTGCGAGTAGCCGAGCGCGAACTCGACCCCGGTGCCCTTGGCCTGCACGCGGTAGCCGGTGCCGACGACCTCGAGGGACTTCGAGTAGCCCTCGGTCACGCCGACGATGTCGTTGGCGATGAGGGTGCGGGTGAGGCCGTGCAGCGAGCGCGACTCGCGCTCGTCGTCGGGCCGGGTGACCTGCACCTGGCCGTCGGCGACCTCGACCTCGATGGGCTGCGCGACCTGCAGCTGCAGCTCGCCCTTCGGGCCCTTGACGGTGACGACGCCGTCGTTCACCGTGACCTCGACACCAGCGGGGATGTCGATGGGGAGACGTCCGATTCGTGACATGTCAGCTCACCACACGTAGGCGAGGACTTCCCCGCCGACGCCCTTCTGCTCGGCCTCACGGTCCGTGAGGATGCCCGAGCTCGTGGACAGGATCGCGACGCCGAGGCCGCCGTGCACCTGGGGGATCTCGGTCGAGCGCGCGTAGACGCGCAGGCCCGGCTTCGAGACCCGCTTGATGCCGGCGATCGCCCGCTCGCGGTTGGGGCCGTACTTCAGGCCGAGCGTGAGGGTCTTGCCGACGCGTGCGTCCTCGACCTTCCAGCCCGTGATGTAGCCCTCGCGCTCGAGGATCTCGGCGATGTTCGCCTTCAGGGTCGACGACGGCAGCGTGACCTCGTCGTGCATCGCCGTGTTGGCGTTGCGCAGACGCGTCAGCATGTCGGCGACCGGATCGGTCATCGTCATGGATGTTCTCCGTTCTGGTTTCGCTGCCCGTTCCGCGGACAGCGACCTTGAATCTGCTCGGCGCCGGCGGCGCCGATGGGGTCAGGACTGGAAGGGGAAGCCGAGCGCCTTGAGCAGCGCGCGACCCTCGTCGTCGTTCTTCGCCGTCGTGACGACGGTGATGTCGAAGCCGCGGACGCGGTCGATCTTGTCCTGGTCGATCTCGTGGAACACCGACTGCTCCTGGAGGCCGAAGGTGTAGTTGCCGTTGCCGTCGAACTGCTTCGGGCTCAGGCCGCGGAAGTCGCGGATGCGCGGGAGGGCGAGCGTCAGCAGACGGTCGAGGAACTCCCACATGCGGTCGCCGCGCAGCGTGACGTGCGCACCGATCGGCATGCCCTCGCGCAGCTTGAACTGCGCGATCGACTTGCGGGCGCTCGTGACCATCGGCTTCTGCCCGGTGATCTGGGTGAGGTCGCGGATCGCGCCCTCGATCACCTTCGAGTCGCGCGCGGCCTCGCCGACGCCGGTGTTCACGACGATCTTCGTGAGCCCCGGCACCTGCATGACGTTGGCGTAGCCGAACTCCTCGCGGAGCGTCGGGATGATCGTCTCGCGGTACTGCTGCTTGAGCCGCGGGAGGCGCACAGCGGTGTCAGTCATTGCTCTTGATCTCCTTGCCCGACTTCGTCGCGACGCGGACCTTCGTCGTGGTCGTGACGCCGTTCTTCTCGGCGGTCTTGACCTCGCGGCGCACGCGGGTGGGCTTCTTGGTCTCGGGGTCGACGAGCGCGACGTTCGACACGTGGATCGGGGCCTCGTGGGTCTCGATGCCGCCCGTGCGGGTGCCGCGGTTGGTCTGCCCGACCTTGATGTGCTTGGTGACGAGGTTGACGCCCTCCACGATCACGCGGTTCTGCTCGCGCAGCACCTCGATCACGCGGCCGGTCTTGCCCCGGTCGCCGCCGCGCGACTCGCGCGCGCCTGCGATGACGACGACGAGGTCGCCCTTCTTGATGCTGGCCATGGGTCAGATCACCTCCGGTGCGAGCGAGACGATCTTCATGAAGCGCTTGTCGCGGAGCTCGCGACCGACGGGACCGAAGATGCGGGTGCCGCGGGGGTCGCCGTCGCTCTTCAGGATGACCGCTGCGTTCTCGTCGAACTTGATGTACGAGCCGTCGGCGCGGCGCGTCGACTTCACAGTGCGGACGACGACCGCCTTGACGACGTCGCCCTTCTTGACGTTGCCGCCGGGGATGGCGTCCTTGACCGTGGCCACGATGGTGTCACCGAGGCCCGCGTAGCGACGGCCGGAGCCGCCGAGCACGCGGATGGTCAGGAGCTCCTTGGCGCCGGTGTTGTCGGCGACCTTGATGCGGGATTCCTGCTGGATCATTGTGGATCTCCTTCGAGGCCGAGGCCTACTTGGCCTTCTCGAGGATCTCGACGATGCGCCACCGCTTGGTCGCGCTCATCGGGCGGGTCTCTGCGATCAGGACGCGGTCGCCGATGCCGGCTGCGTTCTGCTCGTCGTGCGCCTTGACCTTGGACGACTTGCGGATGACCTTGCCGTACAGCGGGTGCTTCACGCGGTCCTCGACCTCGACGACGACCGTCTTCTCCATCTTGTCGGAGACGACGTAGCCCATGCGCGACTTGCGGTATCCGCGCTGGACGCTCTCGTCCTTCTGCTCGGTAGCCATCAGTTGTCCTCAGCCTTCTGGTCCTTCTCAGAAGTCGCGGCCTCGTCGGCCTTCTTCGACTTCTTCTTGTCCGCAGCCTTCTCGACCGGCGCCGGCGAGGCGCTGATGCCGAGCTCGCGCTCGCGGATCACGGTGTACAGCCGCGCGATGTCGCGCTTGACGGCGCGCAGGCGGCCGTGCGAGTCCAGCTGGCCGGTGGCCGACTGGAAGCGGAGGTTGAACAGCTCCTCCTTGGCTCGCTTCAGCTCGACGACGAGTCGCTCGTCGTCCATGGTGGCGAGCTCGGCGGGCATGAGCTCCTTGGAACCGATCGCCATTATGCGTCAGCCTCCTCGCGCTTGATGATGCGTGCCTTGAGCGGCAGCTTGTGGATGGCTCGCGTCAGCGCTTCGCGCGCGAGCTGCTCGTCGACACCGGCGACCTCGAAGAGGACGCGACCCGGCTTGACGTTGGCGACCCACCACTCGGGCGAGCCCTTGCCGGAGCCCATGCGGGTCTCGGCGGGCTTCTTCGTGAGGGGACGGTCGGGGTAGATGTTGATCCACACCTTGCCGCCACGCTTGATGTGGCGGGTCATCGCGATTCGCGCGGACTCGATCTGCCGGTTCGTGACGTACGCAGGCGTGAGCGCCTGGATGCCGTACTCGCCGAAGCTGACCTTCGTGCCACCGGTCGCCTGGCCCGAGCGCTTCGGGTGGTGCTGCTTGCGGTGCTTGACTCGACGGGGGATGAGCATGATTACGCCTCGACTCCTGCTGCGGCCGGCGCGTCGCGACGGGGGCCCCGACGCTCTCGCTGCGGCTTCTGGTTCGCCTGCTCGCGAGCGAGCTCGCGGTTGGTGAGCTCACCGTTGTAGATCCAGACCTTCACGCCGATGCGGCCGAAGGTCGTGCGGGCCTCGTAGAAGCCGTAGTCGATGTTCGACCGGAGCGTGTGCAGGGGCACGCGGCCCTCGCGGTACGACTCGCTGCGGCTCATCTCCGCGCCGCCGAGGCGGCCCGAGACCTTGATCTTCACGCCCTTGGCGCCGGCGCGCTGCGCCGACTGCAGGCCCTTGCGCATCGCGCGGCGGAACGCCACGCGAGCGCTGAGCTGCTCGGCGATGCCCTGCGCGACGAGCTGGGCCGACGCCTCGGGGTTCTTGACCTCGAGGATGTTCAGCTGGATCTGCTTGCCGGTGAGCTTCTCGAGGTCGGCGCGGATGCGCTCGGCCTCGGCGCCGCGGCGGCCGATCACGATGCCCGGGCGGGCGGTGTGGATGTCGACGCGGACCCGGTCACGGGTGCGCTCGATCTCGATGCGGGCGACGCCGGCGCGGTCGAGGCTCGTCTTGAGCATCTTGCGGATGCGGACGTCCTCGGCGACGTAGTCGGCGTAGCGCTGCCCCGGCTTCGTCGACTCGGCGAACCAGCGCGACACGTGGTCGGTGGTGATGCCGAGGCGGAAGCCGTACGGGTTGACCTTCTGTCCCATTACTTCTCGTCCTCCGTGGTCGGCGTCGCGAGCACGACGGTGATGTGGCTCGTCCGCTTGTTGATGCGGAACGCGCGACCCTGTGCACGCGGCTGGAACCGCTTGAGCGTGGTGCCCTCGTCGACGAACGCGCGGGCCACGTAGAGGTCCTGCTCGTCGAGGTACTCGTTCGCCTGGTCCGCCTTGACCCGGGCGTTCGCCATCGCCGAGGCGACGAGCTTGAACACGGGCTCCGAGGCGCCCTGCGGGGCGAACTTCAGGATCGCGAGGGCCTCTTCGGCCTGCTTGCCGCGGATCATGTCGACGACGCGGCGGGCCTTCTGAGGGGTCACGCGGATGTGACGAACGCGAGCGATCGACTCAACCATTGCCTTCTCCTTCTCCGTCGCCGCGTCAGCGGCGACGGCCCTTCTTGTCGTCCTTCACGTGACCGCGGAAGGTGCGGGTGGGCGCGAACTCGCCCAGCTTGTGGCCGACCATCGTCTCGGTGACGAAGACCGGGATGTGCTTGCGACCGTCGTGCACGGCGATCGTGTGGCCGAGCATGGCCGGCACGATCATCGAGCGGCGCGACCACGTCTTGATGACGTTCTTGCTGCCGGCCTCGTTCTGCCGAACCACCTTGGTGAGGAGGTGGTCGTCGACGAACGGACCCTTCTTGAGGCTGCGGGGCATCGGACTCTCCTACTAGCGCTTCTTCTTGCCGGTGGGGCGGCGACGGACGATGAGCTGGTCGCTCGGCTTGTTCGGGCGGCGCGTGCGGCCCTCGGCCTGGCCCCAGGGGCTGACGGGGTGGCGGCCACCGCTCGTCTTGCCCTCGCCACCGCCGTGCGGGTGGTCGACCGGGTTCATCGCGACACCGCGGACCGTCGGGCGGATGCCCTTCCAGCGGTTGCGGCCGGCCTTGCCCCAGTTGATGTTCGACTGCTCGGCGTTGCCGACCTCGCCGATCGTGGCACGGCAGCGCGCGTCGACGTTGCGGATCTCGCCCGACGGCAGGCGGAGCTGCGCGTAGGGGCCGTCCTTGGCGACGAGGCGCACCGAGGCGCCGGCCGAGCGCGCGAGCTTCGCGCCGCCACCGGGGCGGAGCTCGATCGCGTGCACGACGGTGCCCGTGGGGATGTTGCGCAGCGGCAGGTTGTTGCCCGGCTTGATGTCGGCGCCTGCGCCCGACTCCACGACGTCGCCCTGCGAGAGCTTGTTCGGGGCCAGGATGTAGCGCTTCGTGCCGTCCTCGAAGTGCAGCAGCGCGATGCGCGCCGTGCGGTTCGGGTCGTACTCGATGTGCGCGACGCGGGCGTTCACGCCGTCCTTGTCGTTGCGACGGAAGTCGATGACGCGGTACTGGCGCTTGTGACCGCCGCCGATGTGGCGGGTCGTGATGCGACCGGTGTTGTTGCGGCCGCCGGTCTTGGGCAGCGGGCGCAGCAGCGACTTCTCGGGCGTCGACCGGGTGATCTCAGCGAAGTCGGCGACGGAGGAGCCACGACGACCGGGGGTCGTCGGCTTGTACTTGCGGATTGCCATGCTCTTGTTCCTTCCGTCCTCAGCCGACAGCCGTGAAGATGTCGATCGAGCCGGACTTCAGCTTGACGATGGCGCGCTTGGTGTCCTTGCGCTTGCCGATGCCGAAGCGGGTGCGGCGCGCCTTGCCGACGCGGTTGAGGGTGTTCACGCGGGCGACCTTGACGCCGAAGATCTTCTCGATCGCCAGCTTGATCTCGGTCTTGGACGCGCGGGGGTCGACCTCGAAGGTGTAGCTGCCCATGTCGATGAGCGCGTAGCTCTTCTCGGACACGACGGGTCGGATGATGATGTCGCGAGGGTCCTTGTTGCCGCTCATCGGTTCTCGTCCTTGTCTGCCTCGTCGGCCGCGGCGACAGGCGCCTCGCCCTTGGTCTTCGCCGCGACGAACGCGTCGTAGGCGGTCTTGGAGAAGACGATGTCGTCGCTCACGAGCACGTCGTAGGCGTTGAGCTGGTCCCATGCGAGCACGTGCACCTCGGGGAGGTTGCGCACGGACAGGAAGCCGTTCTCCTCCGAGCGGTCGAGCACGAGCAGCACGTTCTTCGCGACGCCGAGCGCCTTGAGCGTCTCGACGGCGACGCGCGTCCTCGGCGTCTCGACGGCGCCGAAGGCCTCGACGATGTGGAGGCGGCCGCCGCGGGCGCGGTCGGAGAGGGCGCCGAGCAGGGCTGCGGCGATCATCTTCTTGGGGGTGCGCTGCGCGTAGTCGCGCGGCACGGGGCCGTGGACGATGCCACCGCCGCGGTGCTGCGGCATGCGGATCGAGCCCTGGCGCGCGCGGCCGGTGCCCTTCTGCTTGAAGGGCTTCGCGCCGGAGCCCGAGACCTCGCCGCGGCCCTTGACCGAGTGCGTGCCCTGGCGTGCGGCGGCGAGCTGCGCGACGACGACCTGGTGGATCAGCGGAACGTTCGTCTGCACGTCGAAGATGCTGGCGGGCAGCTCGACAGAGCCGGCCTGCTTGCCCTCGGCGTTGACGATGGCGACCTGTGCGGTCATGCTCAGGCTCCCTTCACAGCGTTGCGGACGAACACGAGTCGGCCGCGAGCGCCGGGGACGGCGCCCTTGACGAGCATGAGGCCCTGCTCGAGGTCGATCGAGTGGACCGTGAGGTTCATCACCGACACGCGAGCGCCACCCATGCGGCCGGCCATGCGCGTGCCGCGGAAGACGCGGCTGGGCGTGGCCGAGGCGCCGATGGAGCCCGGCTTGCGGTGGTTGCGGTGCGCACCGTGCGATGCGGAGACGCCGGCGAAGTTGTGACGCTTCATCACACCGGCGAAGCCCTTGCCCTTCGAGGTGCCGACGACGTCGATCTTCTGCCCGGGGGCGAAGAGGTCGACGCTCAGCTCCTGGCCGAGCTCGTACTCGCCGGCGTTGTCCGTGCGGACCTCGGCGAGGTGGCGGCGCGGCGTGACGCCGGCGGCGTTGAAGTGACCGGCCGCGGGCTGGTTGACCTTGCGCGGGTCGATCTGGCCGGCAGCGATCTGGATCGCGGCGTAGCCGTCCTTCTCGGGCGTGCGGATCTGCGTGACCACGTTCGGCGTGATCTCGAGCACCGTGACGGGGACGAGCTTGTTCTGCTCATCCCACACCTGGGTCATCCCGAGCTTCGTGCCGAGCAGGCCCCGCGTCGTCATGATCTTCGACATGGCGTTCCTTAGAGCTTGATCTCGATGTTGACGTCAGCAGGCAGGTCGAGGCGCATGAGCGAGTCGACGGCCTTGGGCGTCGGGTCGATGATGTCGATGAGACGCTTGTGCGTGCGCTTCTCGAAGTGCTCGCGGCTGTCCTTGTACTTGTGGGGCGAACGGATCACGACGACCACGTTCTTCTCGGTCGGCAGCGGCACGGGGCCCACCACCGTCGCGCCCGCACGGGTCACGGTGTCGACGATCTTCCGCGCCGACGAGTCGATGACCTCGTGGTCGTACGACTTCAGTCGGATGCGGATCTTCTGTCCCGCCATGGCTGACTCTCTTCCTGTCGACGCAGCGTTCTACGGCTGCTCGCAACGCACCTGTCAGTGCACCGCTGTTCTTCTGTCAATGCCCCTCGCGGAGCGCGCGCCGCCGCAGAGCATGGACATGCCCTGCTCTGCAACGGCGAAGTTCTTCGTTGGCTGCCCGCGGCCCAGGATCTCGATCGTCCTGTGCACTGCAGGGCAGTGAGCGGCGGTAGCGCCGCGTTTGCAACCTCACGATTCTCGCACGGATGCGAAGGTACGTGCAACCCGGGCGTGTCGCGCCGTGAGCCGCGTCATTCAGCGGGACTCGGGCGGATGCGGTGGGGCGCGCCTCCTCCTGGATCGGTGCGCCGCGCCCATCGCGGCGACGGGCATCCACGCAAGCGCAGCGCGCGGCGCGCAGGCTGGGAGCCCGGTGGGGCTTGCTAGCGTCGCGGCATGACCGACGCCGCTCTCCCCCACGACCCGAGCTGGCCGCGCGCCGGCGATTGGCCCGCGCTCGGCTCGGCCGACGGCCCGCTCGACGCCGTGCTCGTCGGGCTCGGGACCCACGCGACCTCGATCAGCCCCACCGCGGCGCACGGCACTCCCCCGGCCGTGCGCGCGGCGCTCCGCCGCTCCTCCCCGCACGCGGCGGGGGTCGACCTCGCGGCGCTGCGGCTCGCCGATGCGGGCGACGCCGCAGATCCCGACGGCGACGAGCCGGCCGCAGCAGCGCTCGTCGCGCGCGCCGCCGCGCGTGCCCGGCTCGTGCTCGGCATCGGCGGCGACAACGCCGCGACCGTGCCGGCCGCCCTCGGCGCGTGGGGCGAGCGCATCGGCACCGCGGGGCTCATCACGATCGACGCGCACCACGACCTGCGCGACGGCCGCAGCAACGGCTCGCCCGTGCGGCGGCTGCTCGAGGCGGGGCTCGACGGCCGCCGGGTCGTGCAGATCGGCATCCAGGACTTCGCGAACTCGGATGCGTACGCCCGCCGGGCGGCGGACGCGGGCATCACCGTCATCCGCCGCGACGCGTGCGAGGAGGCGCCGATTCGCGAGATCGCCGCGCGCGCGATCGCGATCGCCGCCGCGGCCGGCGGCCCCGTGCACGTCGACGTCGACGTCGACGCGTGCGACCGTGCCGCCGCGCCCGGCTGCCCCGCGTCGCTCCCCGGGGGCCTCTCCGCGTGGCAGCTGCGGCAGCTCGTCCGGGCGCTCGCGTCGGCATCCGAGGTGACCTCGATCGACTTCACCGAGGTCGACGCATCCGCCGACACTCCCGACGGCCGCACGGTGCGGCTCGTCGCCGTGTGCGTGCTCGAGGCGCTCGCGGGCCTCGCTTCGCGGCCCGCGGCGAGCGCGGCCTAGAGCCCGCGCATCGTGAACGCGGCGGCGAGCGCGCCGCGCGCGGGCGGCAGCCCCAGCACGCGCGTGAGGGCGAGCCGCGCGGCGCGTCCCGCGGGCGGCACCGGCGCGCCCATCCCCATGTTCCACGCCGCGCGCCGCATGGCCCGCAGCGCAGCGCGGCGCCGCGCCGCGGCGTAGCCCGCGAAGGGCTCTTCGCCGGTCGCCGACCCGATCGCGGAATCGAGCTCGAGCGCGTCGATCCAGCCGAGGCTCATGCCCTGCCCGCCGATCGGGCTCACCTCGTGCGCCGCGTCGCCCACGAGCGCGATCGGGCCGCGCGCGAAGGTCGTCGCCATGCGCTGCCGCGCGATGAACGCGCTCGCGGGGGCGCTCTGCGGCAGCCGTGGCGGCTCCGGGAGGCGCTCGGCGAGGATCGCCTGCAGCCGCTCGGCGCTCATGGCGGGCTCGGGATCGCGCAGCCGCGCGACCCAGCGCCGCTCGCCGCCGGGCAGCGGGAACGACTCGACGATGCCGTCGCGCTCGAGGTGCAGGAGGGCGATGCCGCGAGCGCCGGTGCCGTCGGGTCCGTCGGCCATCGCGTAGGGGCCGCTGCCGCGGCGCTCGCACACGCCGATGCCCGCGAGCCGGCGGACGGTGCTGCGGATGCCGTCGGCACCGACGAGCCAGCGCGCCTCGAGCCGAGCGCCCTCGGCGGTGATCGCGACCCCGCCCGGCACGGCGCGGAGGCCAGTCACCTCGGTGCCCTGCCGCAGCGCCCCGGGCGCGAGCGCCGCGAGCCGTTCGCGCAGCAGCGCCTCGGTGCGGTGCTGCGGCAGCGTGTGGATGAGGTCGTCGAAGCGCAGCCGCGCGAGCTGCCGGCCGCCCGCGAGCGCGATGCCGCCGCGGATCCGCTCCCCCTCGGCGCGCACGCGCCCGCCGACGCCCACCGCGTCGAGGGCCGCGAGGCCCGGCGGATGGATGCCGATGGCGCGCGAGCTCCGCGACGGCGTCGACCGCCGCTCGAGCACGACGGCGTCGAGGCCGCGCTGCGCGAGCAGGCAGCCGAGCAGCAGCCCGACGGCGCCGCCGCCCACGATCGCGACGTCGTGGCGCTCGGTCACGGGACTCGCCGGACGAGCTCGAGCCGGTAGGGGATGCCGCGGCGCACGCACCAGCCGGGCGGCGCGGCGGCGGCGAGCTCGCGCGCCGTGTGGCTGCGGCGGATGGACGCGAGCCCGTCGGCGCGGATGAAGGTGCCGCGCAGGAGCGTCGGCTCGAACGGGGCCGTGGCGGCCGCGAAGGCCGCGTAGGCGAGCGCCGAGCGCGCGATGTCGCCGTGCACCGCGACGCCGCCGCGACGCAGCAGCGCCTCCGAATCGGCGAGGATCGCCCCGAGCTCGACGCCCGAGAGGTGGTGGAGCACGTGGTTCGAGAGCACGACGTCGAAGCGCTCGCCCGCGCGCGCGAGGTCGAGGGTCGTCGCCTGTCGCAGCTCGAGGCCCGGCACGGGCGGCAGCGAGCGCGCGTACGCGATCGAGCGCGGGTCGGGATCGATCGCCACGACGCGGAGGTCGCCGTCGGCGGCCGCCCAGCGCAGCAGCCGGCGCGGCAGGTCGGCGCCGCCGGTGCCGACGTCGAGCAGCCGCACGGCGCCGCCCGCGCGCAGGCGTGGCCGCACCCACTCGCGGTAGACGGCACGGGGCGCCGAGACGATCGCGTTCACGAGGCCGAAGCGCGCGTAGGTGCGCTCGAGCGTCGCGGGATCGCACGCGGGGTCGTCCATCTCCTCCCGCACGTCGGGGTCGCGCGAGCGCAGGCACGGCAGCACGCTCAGCCCTCGACGGTCAGGAGCGCCGACTCGACGGTGAGGCCGGGGCCGAAGGCCATCGCGGCGATCCGGTCGCCGTCCTGCGCGGCGTCGCCCTCGAGGATGCGCTGCAGCACGAACAGCACGGTCGCGCTCGACATGTTGCCGAAGTCGCGGAGCGTGTCGCGCGCGGGCTCGAGCTGCGCCTCGGAGAGCGCGAGCGTCGACTCGACGTGGTCGAGGATGCTGCGGCCGCCGGGGTGGATGGCCCAGTGCTCGATCGAGCCGCCGACGGCGCCGCCGCGGAGCGCATCCACGAGCGGCCGCTCGGGCTCGAGCAGCGGCTCGATCGCGCCGGTCACGTGCTCGCCGATGAGCGAGGGCACCGCGTTCGAGAGCACCATCTCGAAGCCGTGGTCGCCGATGCGCCACGCCATGTCGCCCTCGCCCTGCGGCGTCGTGCGGGTCGCGAAGCGGTCGAGCCGCAGCGCGCGCTCCCCCGCCTCGAGCGCGCGCGACGAGACGATGCCGGCGCCCGCGCCATCGCCGAAGAGCGAGGTCGCGACGATCGTGTCGGGGTCGTTGGAGGTGCGCAGGTGCAGGGTGCACAGCTCGACGCTCACGACGAGGACGACCGCCGACGCATCCGCCTCGCACAGCTGTGCGGCGAGCCGCAGCGCCGGCATCGACGCGTAGCAGCCCATGAAGCCGAGGTGGTAGCGCTGCACGCCCGCGCGCAGGGCGAGGTCGCGCGCGAGCACGAAGTCCGGGCCCGGCGCGTAGAAGCCCGTGCAGGAGACGGTGATGACATGCGTGACGTCGCCCGCGTCGATGCCCGGCGTCGCCGCGAGCGCCGCCCGGCCGGCCTCGACGTAGAGGCGCGTGGCGTGCTCGGCGTAGCGGTCGTTGCGCAAGCGCGTGCCCGGGTCGAGGATGAGGCCCCGCGAGCGGTCGTAGAACTCCGGCTCCGCGACCTCGGGGCCGTGGGTCGAGAGCTCCTCGAGCACGGTGTAGCGGTGCTCGATGCCCGAGAGCCCGAAGGACGTCGAGACGATGCGCTGCGCGAGCCGGCTGAGGCCCGGCTGCGCGCCGAAGACCTCCGCGACCTCGGTCTGCTGGAGCTGCGTCGCCGGCACCGCCGTCGACAGGCCGCGAAGTCGCACCGTCATGGCGCGAGACTATGGCGCGCCGCCCTGAGGAACCTAGGAGCGCGGGCGGAGGACCGCTTCGCCGCGCCGCCACACCGCGTGCACGAGCGGCACGCCCGGCCGGTAGGCGAGGTGGGTGGCCGAAGGCGCGTCGAGCACCTGCAGGTCGGCGCGAGCGCCGGGGCGGAGGCGGCCGAGCGGCGGCAGCGGTGCGCCGTGGCGGTCGAAGCGGGGCGCGTCGCGGTCGAGCGCGACCGCACCGCCGAGGGTCGCGGCGCGCACGGCCTCCTCGACCGTGAGCCCCATCTGCAGCACCGCCGTCGCGACGCAGTACGCCATCGAGGTCGTGTAGCTCGAGCCCGGGTTGCAGTTGCTTGCGATCGCGACGACGGCGCCGGCGTCGAGCAGCCGGCGCGCCGGCGCGAGCGGCATGCGCGTCGAGAGGTCGCACGCGGGCAGCACGGTCGCGACCGTGCCGCGGCCGCCGTGCCACGAGCCTGCGAGCAGCGCGACCTCGTCGTCGTCGGCGAAGGCGACGTGGTCGACGCTCAGCGCGCCGAGCTCGACTGCGAGCCGCACGCCCGGGCCGGGCCCCAGCTGGTTGCCGTGCACGCGCATCGCGAGGCCGCGGTCCCTCGCGGCCTCGAGCACGCGCCTCGACTGCGCCTCGTCGAAGGCGCCGCGCTCGCAGAACACGTCGACGGCGTCGACGAGCGGCGCGACGGCCTCGAGCATCTCGCCCGCGACGAGGTCGACGTACCCGTCCGCCTCCGCCCCGTCGGGCACGAGGTGCGCGCCGAGGAACGTGACGGCGTCGGCGCGGCCGCGCGCGATGCGCGCCGAGCGCGCCTCGTCGGCGACGGTCAGGCCGTAGCCCGTCTTCACCTCGAGCGCCGTCGTGCCGCCGCGGAGCGCCTCGTCGGCGAGCCGGTCGAGGTTCGCGGCGAGCTCGGCGTCGCTCGCCGCGCGCGTCGCGGCGACGGTCGCGGCGATGCCGCCAGCGGCGTAGGGCTCCCCGGCCATGCGGGCCTCGAACTCGGCCGTGCGGTCGCCCGCGAAGACGAGGTGCGTGTGGCTGTCGACCCAGCCGGGCAGCACCGCGCGCCCGCCGACGTCGACCGCGTCGTCGGCGGCGGGTGCCTCGGCGGCGCTCCCGACCCACGCCACGAGCTCGCCGTCGAGCACGAGGGCCGCGTCGCGCATCCGACCGAGCTCGTCGTCGTTCGTGGTGAGCTCGCCGATGCCGGTCACGAGGGTCGCCATCGTCACGCCCCTCGGCGCATGGGGATGGGGATGCCCTGCAGCTGCGCGAACCGCTCGGCCTCGTCGTAGCCGGCGTCGGCGTGGCGGATGACGCCCATCGCGGGGTCGTTCGAGAGCACGCGCTCGAGCTTCTCCGCGGCGAGCGACGTGCCGTCGGCGACCGAGACCTGCCCCGCGTGGATCGAGCGGCCGATGCCGACGCCGCCGCCGTGGTGGATCGAGACCCAGCTCGCGCCCGAGGCGGTGTTGACGAGCGCGTTGAGCAGCGGCCAGTCGGCGATCGCGTCGGAGCCGTCGCGCATCGCCTCGGTCTCGCGGTAGGGGCTCGCGACCGAGCCGGAGTCGAGGTGGTCGCGGCCGATGACGATCGGCGCCGAGAGCGTGCCGTCGGCGACCATCTCGTTGAAGCGCAGCCCTGCGCGGTGGCGCTCGCCGGCCCCGAGCCAGCAGATGCGCGCGGGGAGCCCCTGGAAGTGCACGCGTTCCTGCGCCATGCGGATCCAGCGGTGGAGGTGGGCGTCGTCGGGGAAGAGCTCGAGGATCGCCTCGTCGGTGCGGCGGATGTCCTCGGGGTCGCCCGAGAGCGCCGCCCAGCGGAAGGGGCCCTTGCCCTCGCAGAACAGCGGCCGGATGTAGGCGGGCACGAAGCCGGGGAACGCGAAGGCGTCGGCGAAGCCGCCGAGCTGCGCCTCGGCGCGGATCGAGTTGCCGTAGTCGAAGGCCTCGGCGCCCGCGCGCTGGAAGCCGACCATCGCCTCGACGTGGCGCGCCATCGACGCGCGGGCGCGCTCGGTGAAGCCGGCCGGATCGCGCTCGCGCTCGGCGACCCAGTCCTCGAACGCGACGCCGCTCGGCAGGTACGCGAGCGGGTCGTGCGCGCTGGTCTGATCCGTGACGATGTCGATCGGCGCGCCCATCGCGAGCAGCTCCGGCACGACGTCGGCGGCGTTCGCGTGCAGGCCGATCGAGAGCGCCCTCCCGGCGTCCCTCGCCTCGATCGCGCGAGCGAGCGCATCCGTCACGTCCTCCGCCTCGACGTCGAGGTAGCGGTGCTCGATGCGCCTCGCGATGCGCGAGCGGTCGACCTCGACGCAGATCGCGACGCCGTCGTTCATCGTCACCGCGAGCGGCTGCGCGCCGCCCATGCCGCCGAGGCCCGCGGTGAGGGTGATCGTGCCGGCGAGCGAGTCGCGGCCGAGCGAGCGGGCGACGGCCGCGAAGGTCTCGAACGTGCCCTGCAGGATGCCCTGGGTGCCGATGTAGATCCAGCTGCCGGCCGTCATCTGGCCGTACATCGTGAGCCCCTCGGCCTCGAGCCGGCGGAACTCGGGCCACGTCGCCCAGTCGCCGACGAGGTTGGAGTTGGCGATGAGCACGCGCGGCGCCCACTCGTGGGTGCGCATGACGCCCACCGGGCGGCCCGACTGCACGAGCAGCGTCTCATCGGCCTCGAGGGCCTCGAGCTCGCGCACGATCGCGTCGAACGAGCGCCAGTCGCGCGCCGCGCGCCCGGTGCCGCCGTAGACGACGAGCTCGTCGGGGTGCTCGGCCACCTCGGGGTCGAGGTTGTTCTGCAGCATCCGCAGCGCCGCCTCCTGCGGCCAGCCCTTCGCGTGCAGCTCGGTGCCGCGGTGCGCCCTCACCTCTCGTGCGCCCTCCATGGCGTCCTCCTCCGTGTGTCGGTCGTGCTGTTTCCGTTGTGCAGGCGATCCGGCCGACCCGAGGGGAATGCTCCCTCGAGAGGCCGGGATCGCCTGCGAAGCGTCATCGCCGGGCGGGCGGGGCGTGGTCGTGCGACATCCACGCGTCGCCGCCGTCGGCGGTCCATGCCTCGCCGCCGCGCACCATCCCCGCTGCGATGAGCGCTCCGCCGCCGACGACGAAGGCGACGGATGCCTCGATGTCGCGGGCGAGGAAGCGGTCGGGCCCGATGCCCGGCACGCGACTGCGCAGCTGCTCGATGACCCGACCGGTCCGGGGCCCGGGCGGGTCGCTGCGCAGCTCGATGCCTCGCGCGGCTGTCATGACCTCGATCGCGAGCACGCGGCCGAGCCCGTCGATCGCGCGGCGCAGCTTGCGCGCGGCGCCCCAGCCCATCGACACGTGGTCCTCCTGCATCGCGCTCGAGGGGATCGAGTCGACCGAGGCGGGCGCCGCGAGCCGCTTGAGCTCGGAGACGATGCCCGCTTGCGTGTACTGCGCGATCATCAGGCCCGAGTCGACGCCCGGGTCGTCGGCGAGGAACGGCGGCAGCCCGTACGAGCGCGCCGGGTCGAGGAAGCGGTCGGAGCGGCGCTCGCTCATCGAGGCGACGTCGGCGATGGCGATCGCGAGGAAGTCGAGCACCGCCGCGATCGGCGCGCCGTGGAAGTTGCCGTTCGAGACGACCCGGCCGTCGGGCAGCACGACCGGGTTGTCGATCGCGCTGCCGAGCTCGATCTCGGCGACGCGCGCGGCGTGGGCGGCGGTGTCGCGCGCGGTGCCGTGCACCTGCGGCGCGCAGCGCAGCGAGTAGGCGTCCTGCACGCGCGTGTCCTCGGGCCCCTTGTGGCTCGCGACGACCGGGCTGCCCGCGAGCAGTGCCGCGATGTTCGCGGCGCTCGCGGCTTGCCCGGGGTGCGGGCGCAGCGCCATGAGCTCGGGCGCGAACGGCGCGTCGGTGCCGAGCAGCCCCTCGACGCTCATCGCCGCGGCGAGGTCGGCGGCGTCGAGCAGCTTGTCGAGGTCGGCGAGCGCGAGGCACAGCATCGCGAGCATGCCGTCGGTGCCGTTGACGAGCGCGAGCCCCTCCTTCTCGGCGAGCACGACGGGAGTGAGGCCGGCGCGCTCGAGCGCGGTCGACGCATCCATCACCTCGCCGCCGTACTCGACGACGCCCTCCCCCATCGCCGCGAGCGCGACGTGCGAGAGCGGCGCCAGGTCGCCAGAGCAGCCGAGCGAGCCGTACTCGCCGACGATCGGCGTGATGCCGGCGCCCAGCATGCCGGCGTAGAGCTCGGCGGTCGCGCGGCGCACGCCCGTGCGGCCGGTCGCGAGCGTCTGGAGCCGCAGCAGCATGAGGCCGCGCACGACCTCGCGCTCGACCGCCTCGCCGCTCGAGGCGGCGTGCGAGCGGATGAGCGACTGCTGCAGGCGCGCGCGGTCGCCGGGCGCGATCGCCGTGTTCGCGAGCGCCCCGAAGCCGGTCGAGATGCCGTAGTGGGGCCGGTCGTCGGCCGCGAGCGCGTCGATCACGTCGCGCGCCGCGTCGATGCGCGCGAGCGCCGCAACGCTCAGCTCGACGGGGGCGTCGAAGCGCGCGACCTGCACGACCTCGCGCCGAGTGAGGGGATTGTCACCGATGACCACTGCCATGGCCCCATCCCAGCGTGTGCGGTGCCGCGCCGCACCCGCTCGGCGCATACTGGTGTCTGAGATCTCAGACTCGGATGCGGGAGGCGGCACGGTGGGAGCGCCCAGGATGCCCGCGGCGCGCAGCGCCCTGCGGGTGCTCGCGCTGCTCGCCGAGCAGGCCGGCCCCGTGCGGGCGGCGACGATCGCGCGCGAGCTGGACCTGCCGCGCTCGAGCGCGTACCAGCTGCTGCAGGTGATGCGCGACGAGGGCTTCCTCGTGCACTACCCCGAGCTCGGCGCGTGGGGGCCGAGCGCACGCGTGCAGCAGCTCGGCTCCCGGGTCGCGGCCGCGACGCGGCTCGAGCGGCTCGCGCAGCCCATCCTCGACCGGCTCGTCGCGACCGCCGGCCTCCCGGCGACGAGCCATCTCGCGGTGCTCGCGGGCCGCGACGTCGCCTACGCGGGGCGCGGCGAGGGTCGGCGCTCGCCGGCGACGGTCTCGCGCGTCGGCGTGCGGCTCCCGGCGGTGCGCACCGCGACCGGCCGGGCGATGCTCGCGGCGCTCGGTCCCGACCAGGTGCGGGCGCTGCTGCCGCACGACCGCGACCTCGAGGGCGAGCGGCCGGCGACGCGCGCGGCGCTCACCGCGATGCTCGCAGGCGTCCGCCGGCGCGGCTTCGCGATCGAGGAGGGCGAGGTGGATGCGACGTACGGCTCGGTCGCGGCCGCCGCGCGGGACGCTGCGGGGCACCCGGCGGCAGCAGTGGGGCTCACGTTCCGGCTCGCCGACGCCGAGTCGCACGACTGGGCGTCGCTCGGTGCGCGCTGCGCGGACGCCGCCGCCGAGCTCACGCGGAGGCTCGGCGGCGGCTGAGCCGGGGGCTCGACCCGGTCAGGCGAGGCGCGTCTCGATCGGCGTCGGGTTCGAGAGCAGGTCGTGCACGGGGCAGTGCGCGTCGACGACGCGCCGCAGCTCCTCGAAGCGCTCGCGCTCGTGCGGCCCGTCGATGTCGACCACGACGCGCACCCCCGCGAAGCCCGGGCGCACGTCGTCGGCCCCGAAGAGGCCGCGCACGTCGAGCTCGCCCTCCGCGCGCAGCTCCAGCCGATCGATCGTCAGGCCGAGGCGCTGGGCGTAGAGGCGGTAGACGACCGTCTGGCACGCGAGCAGCGCGCCGAGCGCCGCCTCGACGGGGCTCGCCCCGGCGTCGTCACCCGCCAGGCCGGCGGGCTCGTCGATGAGCCACGAGTGCCGTCCCGCGGTGATGCGCGTCGCGACGGCGCCCTCGGGGTCGCCCGAGACCGCCACGGCGAGGCGCGCGCTGCCAGGGTCGGCTGCGAGCCGGTCACCCCAGGCACGCTCGGCGCTCTCGAGGCGAGCCGCGCGATCGGCGGCGGAGACGACGACGGGGGATGCGGTGGTGACGGACATGCGGTGCTCCTTCGGTTCGGGATCTACACGCTCGCACGGACGCGGCGGGCCGAGCAGCCCGCCGCGTCACACCGCGTCACACCGCGTCGCCGCGCGTCACACCGGTCGCTCGTCGGCGTCAGGACCCGGCGGCTCGGAGCCCTCGACCACCGCGGCGGCGGCGTCGTCGGGCTCGAGCTCGGCGTTGGCCGTCGCGTCGTCGCGCTCGATGGCCGCGCGGGCGAGGTCCGAGAGCTCGTCGTACGAGCGTCCCGAGAGGTCGCCCGAGACGCCCTCCGGCGCGTCGGCGTCGAGCGCGAGCTCGGGCGCCTCGTCGTCGTCGCGGGAGCGCTCCGGCTCCTCGATGTCCTCGAAGCCTTCCATGGGCTCGATGTCGTCGTGCTGCACGTCTCCCCCTCTCAGGGCTGCGCCCTGTCGATGTCGTCGAGCGCGCTCGCGTCGCCCGCCGGGTCGCCGACGGGCGCGGCGGGGTCGAGCGTGCCGGGGCCCTGCGGCGCCGCGGGCGCCGTGGGCGCGCCGGGTGCGGTCGGATCGGGAGCGGCGGGGTCGGGCTCCGCGACGCCCGCGTCGCCGGAGCCGGCAGGCCCGCCCGGCACGTCGGGCGCGCCGGGGCCCGGCTGGAGCGACGAGCCGGAGGAGCCGACGGCCGCGCCGGGCTGCTCGGCCTCGAGCTCCTCGATGCGCGCGCGATGCTCGTCGATGCGCTCGAGGCCCTCGTCGACGGTGCGCTCGTATCGCTCGCCGGTCGCATCGGCGACGAAGTCCGACTGCCCATCCCGATCCGCGTTCGGATAGGGCAGGCCGGGCTCACCGCCCGCGGGCAGCTGGCGGTCGTCCTCCGGCGGGTGGTCGCCGCCGCGGCGCACGGGCACCGTGTCGAGCGGGTCGGTGCCGTCGGGGCGCTTGGGCTCGTCGTCGAGGGGCTGGTCGCCGCCGTCACGGATGGGGCTGTCTGCCATGCTCGCACCTCCAGGTCAAGGCCGGCACCGGTGCGCCGGCTCCGCTCCCAGCCAAGCACCGCCGGCTGGGAGCGGCATCAGTCAGTCGCCGCGCACGTCGACGGCGCCGCCGTCGAAGGGGTCGCCGAAGCCGCTCGCGTCGACGTCGGCATCGCCGGCCTCGCCCGTGCCCAGCGCGTCGGGCTCGGTCGCGGGCGAGCGGGTGCCCTCGGGCCCGAAGCCGTCGCCGCCCTCCTCCGAGCCGGTGTGATCAGCGGCGGCCCAGGCCCCGCTCGTCGCCTCGGTGTCCGCGCTCGGCACGTTCGGGTCGGTGCTCGTCTCGTCCGAGCCGGTGCCGTCAGCGCCGATGAGCTCGTTCGCGGGCGATCGCGTGCCCGGCATCTCGTCGTCGCGCTGCTCGCGCGCCTCGTCGGCGAGGTCCTCGAATCCAGCCATGCTGCAGCTCTCCTCTCGCGCGGCCGCGATCGCGGTCGCTGCGACCAGCCAACCCGACGCGGCTGGGAGCGCGCTCCCCGCGCTCGGGGACGGCGGGGCTCAGGAGACGGCGAGCCACCAGATGCCGGCGACCGCCTGCGCGATCGCGATGACGATCGCGATCGCGACGAGGGTCACGTGCACGGTGAGGAACCTCGTCGGCCGCCCCGCCGAGTCGCGGGCGCGCTCGTCGCGCGCGACGCGCCGGAGGAAGGCGGGCCAGACGACGACGCTGAACGCGGCGCCGACGAGCAGCAGGATCGCGCCGAGCGTGCCGACAGCCTCAGGCATCGCGCGTCCCGTCGTCCTCGCGACGCCAAGCGATGCGGACGAGCCTGCGCAGCACGTCCTCGTCGATGCCGTCGAGGCGCTTGACGTACAGGCACCCCGCGCCCTCGGTGTACTCGCCGAGCTCCGGCAGCAGCGCCTCGCCCTCCGGGCGGTCCTTGAGCCCGTAGAGCGTGAGCGCAGCCTTCCGCGGCGAGAGCGCGACCTTGGGCCAGTCGCCGGTCGAGGAGCCGGACGGGGAGACGTAGCGGAACGAGCCGAAGCCGACCATCGACGGCCCCCACATGACGGGCTCGGCGCCCGTCTCCTCGCGGATGATCGCCACGAGCCGCTTCGCGTCCTCCGCGCGCCGCGCGGGCTGCGCGGCGTCCAGGAAGTCGGCGACGCTCGCGTCGGTCGGCTTCGTCTTCGGCTCTGCCATGACGACAGGCTAGTCGCCGCACGCGCGAGTGCGCGCTCCTCACAGCCCGGCCGCGAGCCGATCCCGCACGGCGGTCGCGAGCGACGCGGGCCACCAGGGCGCAGTCCCGGCGACGCGCGCGGCGAGGTCGGCGATCGCCACCGCGGCGTCGAGGTCGGAGCGGGCGAGGGCCGCCTCGAGCTCGGCGGCGATCGCCGGTTGCGCTGCCTCGGCGCGCCGCCACGGATCGTGCGGATCACGAGGGCCGAGCGCGTCGGCGTCCGTCCCGCTCGCGGGCAGCGCTGCCGCGAGCTCGAGGAGCGCGCCGCCGGCGTCGAGCAGGTGCCTGCGCGCCGCGAGCCGCTCGCCGCGCGCGCCACGGCCGCCGCCGACGAGGAGCGCTCGGTGCAGCCGGGTCGCGGCGGCACGCGCATCGCAACGGGCCGGCTCGAGCGAGTGGCGCAGCCGCGCCTCGAGGCCGCCGATGCGGTCGACGGCGATCCGGTATGCGTCAGCGCGGGCGAGCGCGAGCTCCTCGGGCGTGAAGACGGCGTACTCGAGCAGGTGCCCGTCATCGAAGACGACCCACGCGCCGTGCTCGGTGTCGCGCTCGTGCACCACGATCCGGGTGCCGCGCGACGGCAACCACGCGCTGCTCGCCCGGAGCTGCTCGGCCGTCCCCGGAGCGGCGACGACGAAGAAGTCGTGGTCGCTCCACGCGTCGGGCGAGCGGGCACCGTCGGCAGTGCTGCCGACGAGCACGAGGCCGAGCACGCCGTCTGCCTGAGCGGCCCACCCGGTCAGCGCCTCCGAGAGCGCGGCGTAGTCGTTCGGCTGCATTCGTGCACGATATCGATGAGCGGTCATCCCCGCCGCAGGCCCGCAGCAGCACGTCGCACGACGAGAACGGGGGCCCCTGCGAATGCAGGAGCCCCCGTTCGGCAGTCCGGAGACTACTTGATGATCTTCGTCACCGTGCCGGCGCCGACCGTGCGGCCGCCCTCGCGGATCGCGAAGCCGAGGCCCTCCTCCATGGCGATCGGCTGGATGAGCTCGACCGTCATGTCGGTGGTGTCGCCGGGCATGACCATCTCGGTGCCCTCGGGCAGCGAGATGACGCCCGTGACGTCGGTGGTGCGGAAGTAGAACTGCGGGCGGTAGTTCGTGAAGAACGGGTTGTGGCGGCCGCCCTCGTCCTTGGCGAGGATGTACGCCGTGCCCTCGAAGTTCGTGTGCGGCGTGACCGAGCCCGGCTTCACGACGACCTGGCCGCGCTCGACGTCCTCGCGCTTGGTGCCGCGGAGCAGCAGACCGCAGTTCTCGCCGGCCCATGCCTCGTCGAGCTGCTTGTGGAACATCTCGATGCCCGTGACCGTGGTCTTCTGCGTCGGGCGGATGCCGACGATCTCGACCTCGGAGTTGATCGCGAGCGTGCCGCGCTCGGCGCGGCCCGTCACGACCGTGCCACGGCCGGTGATGGTGAAGACGTCCTCGATCGGCATGAGGAACGGCTTGTCGCGGTCGCGCACCGGGTCGGGGATGTTGTCGTCCGCGGCCTGCATGAGGTCGAGGATGGCCTGCGTCCACTTCTCGTCGCCCTCGAGCGCCTTGAGCGCCGAGACGCGGATGACCGGGGCGTTGTCGCCGTCGAAGTCCTGGCTCGAGAGCAGCTCGCGGACCTCGAGCTCGACGAGCTCGAGGATCTCCTCGTCGTCGACCATGTCCGACTTGTTGAGCGCGACCATGAGGTACGGCACGCCGACCTGCTTCGCGAGCAGCACGTGCTCGCGGGTCTGCGCCATCGGGCCGTCGGTGGCGGCGACCACGAGGATCGCGCCGTCCATCTGGGCCGCACCCGTGATCATGTTCTTGATGTAGTCGGCGTGACCCGGCGCGTCGACGTGCGCGTAGTGGCGCTTCGGCGTCTCGTACTCGATGTGCGAGATGTTGATCGTGATGCCGCGCTGGCGCTCCTCGGGAGCCGAGTCGATCGAGGCGAAGTCGCGCTGCACGTTGGTCGCCGACGGGTACTTGTCTGCCAGGACCTTGGAGATCGCAGCCGACAGCGTCGTCTTGCCGTGGTCGACGTGACCGATCGTTCCGATGTTGACGTGCGGCTTGGTCCGCTCGAACTTGGCCTTAGCCACTATGTCCTCCTAGGACTGTTCTCATGAGTGCACCGCCGCTTCGCGGCAGAGCGTTCGGTGGTGTTGATCTATGGTACTTGCGCCGCGGTCTCATCGAAAACCGCGGCAGGGCGGTGGGCCGGGGCGGCTCTCGCCGCCCCGCGAGCTCACTCGCCCTTGCTCTTCTGGACGATCTCGTCCGAGACGGCCTTCGGCACCTCGGCGTAGGTCGAGAACTCCATCGAGTAGACGGCACGGCCAGACGTCTTCGACCGCAGGTCGCCGACGTAGCCGAACATCTCCGACAGCGGCACGAGGGCCTTGACGACCTTCACGCCCTGGGCGTCCTCCATCGACTGGATCTGCCCGCGACGCGAGTTGAGGTCGCCGATGACGTCGCCCATGTACTCCTCGGGCGTGCGCACCTCGACCGCCATGAGCGGCTCGAGGAGCACCGGCTGCGCCTTGCGCGCGGCCTCCTTGTACGCCATCGAGCCGGCGATCTTGAACGCCATCTCCGACGAGTCGACGTCGTGCGCGGCGCCGTCGAGCAGCGTCGCCTTCACGCCGACCGTCGGGAAGCCGGCGAGCACGCCGACCTGCATCGCGTCCTGCATGCCCGCATCGACCGAGGGGATGTACTCGCGCGGCACGCGACCGCCCGTGACGGCGTTCACGAACTCGTACGTCTGCTCCGCGGTGATCTCGAGCGGCTCGAGCTTGATCTGCACCTTGGCGAACTGGCCGGAGCCACCCGTCTGCTTCTTGTGGGTGTAGTCGTACTTCTCGATCGTGCCCTTGATCGTCTCGCGGTAGGCCACCTGCGGCTTGCCGACGTTGGCCTCGACCTTGAACTCGCGCTTCATGCGGTCGACGAGGATGTCGAGGTGCAGCTCGCCCATGCCCTTGATGACGGTCTGTCCCGTCTCGGGGTTGTTCTCGGTGCGGAAGGTGGGGTCCTCCTCGGCGAGCTTCTGGATGGCCGTGGAGAGCTTCTCCTGGTCGGCCTTCGTCTTCGGCTCGATCGCGACCTCGATCACGGGCGCGGGGAACGTCATCGACTCGAGCACGACCTGGTTCGACGGGTCGCTCAGCGTGTCGCCCGTCGTCGTGTCCTTGAGGCCGATCACCGCGTAGATGTGGCCCGCGGTCATCGAGTCGACCGGGTTCTCCTTGTTGGCGTGCATCTGGAAGATCTTCCCGATGCGCTCCTTCTTGCCCTTCGTGGAGTTCGCGACGGCGGCGCCCGAGTCGACGTGGCCCGAGTAGACGCGCACGTAGGTGAGGCGGCCGAAGAACGGGTGCACGGCGACCTTGAACGCGAGGGCGGCGAACGGCTCGTCGCGGTCGGCGTGGCGCTCGATGACGACCTCCTCGTCGCGCACGTCGCGACCGGGGATGGCCGGCACGTCGACGGGCGAGGGCAGGTAGTCCACGACCGCGTCGAGCATCGGCTGCACGCCGCGGTTCTTGAACGCGGAACCGCACAGCACGGGGTAGAGCTCGGAGTTGATCGTCATCTTGCGGATGGCGGCCTTGATCTCGGCGACCGAGATCTCCTCGCCCTCGAAGAACTTCTCCATGAGCGTGTCGTCGCTCTCGGCGATCGTCTCGATGAGGGCCGCGCGGTACTCCTCGGCCTTCTCCTTGAGGTCGGCCGGGATCTCCTCGATCGCGTACTCGGCGCCCATCTTCACGTCACCCTTGGCGTCGCCGCGCCAGGTCTTCGCGTTCATCTCGACCAGGTCGACGATGCCCTCGAAGGCGCTCTCCGCGCCGATCGGCAGCTGGATGACGAGCGGGCGCGCGCCGAGGCGGTTCACGATCGTGTCGACCGTGAAGTAGAAGTCGGCACCGAGCTTGTCCATCTTGTTGACGAAGCAGATGCGCGGCACGTCGTACTTGTCGGCCTGGCGCCACACCGTCTCGGACTGGGGCTCGACGCCCTCCTTGCCGTCGAAGACGGCGACCGCGCCGTCGAGCACGCGGAGCGAGCGCTCGACCTCGACCGTGAAGTCGACGTGGCCGGGGGTGTCGATGATGTTGATCTGGTTCTTGTCCCAGAAGCAGGTCACGGCGGCCGACGTGATCGTGATGCCGCGCTCCTGCTCCTGCTCCATCCAGTCGGTGGTCGCGCCGCCGTCGTGCGTCTCGCCCATCTTGTGGTTGACGCCCGTGTAGAACAGGATGCGCTCGGTCGTGGTGGTCTTGCCGGCATCGATGTGGGCCATGATGCCGATGTTGCGGACCTTGTTCAGGTCGGTGAGCACGTCCTGTGCCACAGGGTTCCTCCGATGAGTGGATGGAGCGGGTTGGTCTGGTGAGCCGAGGGCGGGGCCGGTCGGGCCCCGCCCTCGGCTCTGGCTGTCACCAGCGGTAGTGCGCGAAGGCCTTGTTCGACTCGGCCATCTTGTGCGTGTCCTCGCGACGCTTCACGGCGGCGCCGAGGCCGTTCGAGGCGTCGAGGATCTCGTTCATGAGGCGCTCGGTCATGGTCTTCTCGCGACGCGCCTTGGCGTACGAGACGAGCCAGCGCAGCGCGAGCGTGTTCGCGCGGTGCGGCTTGACCTCGACGGGCACCTGGTAGGTCGAGCCACCGACGCGGCGTGACTTCACCTCGAGGGTGGGGCGGATGTTGTCGAGCGCCTTCTTGAGCACCGTCACGGCGTCCTGTCCCGACTTGGTGCCGACACCGGCGAGCGCGCCGTAGACGATGCGCTCGGCGAGGCCCTTCTTGCCGTCGAGGAGGATCTTGTTGACGAGCTGCGAGACGATCGGTGCGCCGTAGACGGGGTCAGCAACGACCGGGCGCTTGGGAGCGGGACCCTTGCGAGGCATTACTTCTTCTCCATCTTCGCGCCGTAGCGGCTGCGAGCCTGCTTGCGGTTCTTCACGGCCTGGGTGTCGAGCGCGCCG
This sequence comes from Agrococcus sp. TSP3-2-1, assembly GCF_049897585.1. Classification (NCBI taxonomy): domain Bacteria; kingdom Bacillati; phylum Actinomycetota; class Actinomycetes; order Micrococcales; family Microbacteriaceae; genus Agrococcus; species Agrococcus sp. TSP3-2-1. The sequence goes on along the minus strand of NZ_JAFCWN010000002.1, from coordinate 334,294 downwards.
CGCACGATCTTGTAGCGCACGCCGGGGAGGTCCTTCACTCGACCGCCGCGCACGAGCACCATCGAGTGCTCCTGGAGGTTGTGGCCCTCACCGGGGATGTAGGCGGTGACCTCGGTGCCGTTCGAGAGCTTCACGCGCGCGACCTTGCGGAGCGCCGAGTTCGGCTTCTTGGGGGTGGTGGTGTAGACGCGGGTGCAGACGCCGCGCTGCTGGGGGTTCGCCTTCAGCGCCGGCGCCTTGGTCTTCGAGACCTTCGGCGACCGACCCTTGCGGACCAGCTGCTGGATGGTGGGCACGTTGCTTCTTCCTGCTGCACGGTGACAGCGATTTCGATGTGGTTCGTCGGCCCGGCCGACTCCATCGGTGATCCACCGCACGCGCTTCCGCGCGCTCTTCTCAGGTGGTGGATATGCCGTGGGGGCTCGCGGACCGGTGTCCGCTGCCCGAGTGCTGCCCGCCCGCTCCCCGCGCATGAGGCAGGGCGCGCGTGTGCGCACACCCGGTCAATGTTAGGGGCACGGCGCATGCACGGTCAAGCGTCGGTCGCGAGGGCGGGCGTCAGGGCTGCGGGCGCCGCCAGCGCAGCGTCGAGACGCACGCGTCGAGGAGGATGCGCTGGCCGTCGACGAGCGGATCCTCGACGTCCACGTCGACCGGCCGGTTGATGGTCGCCGTCAGCTGCAGCGCGCGCCGGCGCTGCGTGCCGGGGACGGGCGTGAGGTAGACGACGGTGAGCACCCGCAGCGACTCGCCCTGCACGGTCTCGAGCCGGTCGCGCTCGAAGCGCACGATGCGCTTCGACTCGTCGAGCGGCGCCGCGTCGTACTCGAGGATCGCGTGGCGCACCGCCTCGTCGAGCGTGACGTCGGGCTGCGCGCGGCGGATGGAGGCGAGGATCGACGACGACAGCCACAGCGTGTCGTCGCCCTCCTCGGTGGGCGTGAAGAAGGCGACGACGTCGCTGCGCTGCATCGCCTCGAACGAGTCCTGGAGCATGCGCTGCGCCTGCGCGTAGAGGTCGGGCCGGTGGGCGCGGAGCATGCGCTGGCGGATGCCGGCGGCCATCGCGTCCTGCGTGGCGCGATCCGGCGCGTGCCGCGCCCAGCCGGGCGGCAGCTCGAGCTCGAACTCGGGGTCGGGCGCGGCTCCGAGCTCCGCGCGCAGGTCGGTCTGCTCGCTCATGCGTCCTCCTCGGTCATGGATGCCCGGGGCTCGTCCGAGCGGGGCGCGGTCACTGCGCGCGCTGCTCGGCGTCGAGGCGGTGCAGCGTGCCGAGCCCGGCCCGACGGGCGCGCTCGGCGATGCTCGGCTCGAGCCTGCCGCGCTCGGCGAGCAGGGCGATCGCCGCGTCGCGGTCGTCGCGGATGCTCCGCAGCTCGTGGTCGGGGATGCCCGCGAGCACGGCGGCGAGCACGTCGCGATGCGCGCGAGCGTCCTCCGGGGCGGCGGTGACGGCGGCGGCGCCGCGGCCGAGGGCGAGCACGAGCACGCCGAGCACGAGGCCGAGCACGCCGGCGACGAGCACGGCGCTGCGCCATCCGCCGACGCCGGCGACCGACGCGAGCGAGGCGGCGGAGCCCATGACCCACCAGCTGAGCGCGGCGAAGACCGCCGTGCCGAAGCCGAGCAGCAGCAGCTGCCGGTCGCGCAGGCGCGGCCCGCGCAGCCACGTCACCGCGGCGACGACCTGCACGACGGCGGCAACGCCGAAGCACGCGCCCGCGATGGGCACGGACACCTCGCCGTCGAGGCGGTGGTAGCCGAGCGGGTCGCCCAGCAGCGCGGCGAAGCCGATGACGGGCGCGATGACCGCGAGCAGGAGCGGCAGCAGCAGCCAGAGGCCCGCCATGCCGCTGCCCTTCGCGCCCGCGACGCGCGCGAGCCCGGCGCCGTCGTCGCCCATGTGCTCGAGCGCGGCGGGGTAGCGCTGGAGGGCGTAGGCCTCGAGGATGCCGAGCCGCGGCTCGGCGGCGGCCGAGAGGTCGTCGGCCCACGCGAGGGCGCTGTCGTGGCGGAGGCTCACGCCGCGCCTCCCAGGCTCCAGCCCGCCTCGTCGGCGACGAGGCCCGCGGGCGGCTCGGCGCGGAACGCGGAGCCGTCGGGCCGCTCGAGCTCGATGCGGTCGACGAGGTCGAGGAGCGCGGGCGCCGAGCGGTCGGCGACCTCCGCGACGGTCGGGTCGATCGAGAGCGCGAACGCGGCCTCGCCGTCGTCGAAGGCGAGCACGGCGACCGCCGCCGACGCGTTCGCCTCCTCGAGCCGCACGCGCGCGGTGACCTGCACGCCCGGGCCGAGGGTCGAGCTCTCGATCGGCTGCACGGCCGCGCCCGCCGCGTGGAAGCCGGGCAGCGCGGCGCTCGGCACGACGCGCGCGCGGACGATCGAGAAGACGGGCAGCGCGACGGGCCACAGCTGCCACGCGAGCAGGTCGTCGGCCTCACGGCGCTCGAGCCCCGCTCGCAGCAGCGCCGGCACGGCGCGGTCGAGGTCATCGCTCCAGCGCTCGCCGAACGCGGCGCGCAGCGCCGCGGTGCTCTCGGCGACCCAGTCGCCGTCGTCGGCGCCGAGCGGCGGCATGCCGAGCCAGCCGGGAGCGGCCGAGCTCGCGGAGATCCGCCACGTGGCCGTCACCGATCACATCCCTCGTCGCTCGAGCGCGCCTCGATCACCAGACGATGTCGAAGGCGGGCACCTTCTCCTTGACCGTCTCGTGGCCCGTGAACTTCGAGATCCAGCCGTCGTACTTGAGGGGCACGGCGAAGAGGCCGTGCAGGAGGTCGGATGCGGTGGCGAGCGCCGGCAGGACGCCGGTCGTCACGTCGCCGAGCTTCTCGAAGGCCGCGACGTCCTTCCCCGTCATGAGGCGCAGGAGCACGTCGCCGAAGCCGTTCGGGTTGTTGCCGGTCGCGAGCTGGCGCAGGCTCCCGAGCGCGCCGCTCGCGCCGCGGCCGTGGAAGAGGTAGGCGAAGCCGAGCTCCTTCGCCTGCGAGCCGGCGTTGCGCCACGCGGTCGCGCCGAGCACGCCGCCGAACATGTCGTCGGCGACGCTGAACTTGCCGCTCGCGATCTTCCCGAGCTTGCCCCACGGCAGCACGCCCGCGATCGCGAGCCCGAGCTGCAGCCATCCCGCGTCCCCGCGGATCTTCTGGTAGATCGTCAAGCCGAGGGCGACGAGGCCGATGATGCCGCCGATGAGGGCGAGGATCGGGCCGCCGAAGATGATCGCGAGGATGCCCACCGCGAGCCCCGCCCAGCTGAGCGCCTTCTGCAGTCCCGCGACGAAGCCGTCGACGTTGTCCCAGAAGCCGTCCTCGACCTTGCCCTCGAGCACGTCGCCGATGCCGCTCGCGGCGGACTCGAAGGCGTCCTCCCAGGTGTCGTAGTCGGCGTCCCAGCAGCCCGCCTCGTCCTCCCACGCGCGGTAGGCGGCGAGCTTCGCGGCATCCTCCTCCGCCTGCTGCACAGCCTCGGGGCTGTCGGGCTCGGGCTGGAACCAGCCGCCCGTGCCGCGCGGCTCGACCGAGCCCGGCAGCGCAGAGAACGTCGACCACAGCGCTGCGCACGTGTCGACGTGCGCCTTGATCTTCGGCTGCACGTCGGCGAGCGCCTCGCCGTAGGCGACGAGCACGGGACCGGTCGGCTCGTAGAGCTCGCCCGCTTGCCGGAGCAGCCCGTGGGAGTCGCCGACCACCTCGCGCAGCTTCGCGACCGCGAGGCCCTTCTGGCCGTCGGCGCCGCTCTTGACCTGCTCGAGCGTCGCCGCGCTCGCCGTCATCGCCCGCCCGAGCGACGCGATCGCCTCGCCGCGCGCGACGATCCCCTCGGGGTCGCCCTCCACGTAGTCGATCCAGCGGCCCCTCGGCGACTGCGGTCCTGCGTGCATCGTCGTCTCCTCGTCGTCCTGGTCAGCTCGCGGCGTCTGCGGCCTCGAGCTCGAGCGAGGCCTCCTCGTCGAACTCCGCGAAGCCCTCGAGCACGCCCTGCACGTGGTCGCGCACCTTCGTCATGTCGCGCGCGAGGTCGACGCGCTTGTCGTTCCAGCGGCTCTCGAAGTCGCCCGCGCCCGAGCGCAGCTCCCACCGGCCGTAGGGGGCGCCGATCGCCGCCTCGAGCTCGCTCGACCGGTCACCCGCGCTCTCGAGCTCGACGATGATCTCGTCGAGCCGCTGCCGCAGCGCGAGCAGCTCGTCGAAGGTGATGAGCACGTCATCCATGTCTCTCCTCGAGTCCGTCAGCGGCCGCACCGCTCCTGCTCCTCAACGTAGGCGGCGGATGCCTCGAGGGCGATGGGGAGGACTCCCCCACCCGCTCGGCTCGCGGCCGCGGACGCCGAGAGGGGCCGGCCTCGCGGCCAGCCCCTCTCGAGCGGTCGATCAGCTGCCGGCGAGCTGCTCGTCGAGCGACTGGATCGCCTGCATCATGCCGCGCAGCGCCTCGCCCATCTCAGAGATGCCCTCGATCGCCTGCTCGAGACCCGTCGTGAGCTCCTCGTAGCCCTCACCGAACTTGCCCGACGCGTGCTGCGTCTTGAAGTCCTCGCCCAGCAGGGTGTCGACCTGGCCCTTCAGGTCCTTCAGGACACCCGAGATGTCCTCCTTGCCCGTGTCGAGCTTGCCCGCCACGGACTCCATCTCTGCATACGATGCGCCGAAATCGCTCATGGATCTGATCCTCTCGAGGTCTGGTTCGCGGGCCCGCTGCGGGCCGCTCTGGAGCCACGGTACGAAAGCGGGCCCGGGCGCTCAATGGGGAGGAGTCCCCATGGGTCAGCCCTCCGCGCCCACCGGCGCGGCTGCGGGCTCCGGCGCCGGCGCCGAGGACGCATGCGCCGACGCGGGCGCCGGCGGCCGCGCCTCGTCGTCGGGCACGAGCGGCAGCTGCACGGTGACCGCGCGGCCCTGCTGCACGAAGATGCCACGGCCCTCGGGGAAGTCCGAGCGCTTGACCTTCGGGAACGGCACCTTGAATACCGAGTCGCCGTCGTACGCATCCGGCTTGAGCACGATGCCCTTGCGGCCCGCCTTGAAGTCGCCGATGAAGCCGAAGCCGCCGGTGACCTGCGTGACGTCGGCGTCGCCGACGAGCAGGTGGTCGCTGCGGTTGATCGCCTGGAAGAGGCCCTTGAGCGCGCGCTCCGCGTCGGAGTCGGCGAACTGCGGCACGTTCTCCATCACGATCATGATGCGGCCGGGGATCGACTCGTCGGCGACGATCTCGGCGAGCTCGGTCGCGAGCGCCTTCGCGTCGTCGGGCCTCGTCGCGCTGCGCACCCACGGGCGGAAGCCGGCGAGCACCGAGCGTCGGCCGGCGAAGTGGAAGAGCTTGACCTCCGGATCGAAGCGCTCCATCGCGATGACGAGCGCCTTCATCGCGTTCGTCTTGCCCGAGCCGGGCGGGCCCGCGACGATGAAGGTGCCGATGGGGTCGAAGTCGCGCGCCGCGAGCGTATCCTCGGCGACGCCGATGACGGGGAAGTCGTCGACGCGCGCGGGCAGCTGCCCGAGCTCGAGCCGCGTGGGCAGCGCGCCGATCTCCTCGACGTCGCGCACGCCCTGCGCGCGCAGCGCGTCGGCGAGCTGGCCCATGAGCTTCGTCTGCTCGGCGACGTTCGGCGTGCCGCCGAGGGTCGCGACTTGCAACTCGAAGCCGTCGATGATCGCGCGACCGGGCGCCGACTGGTCGTCGAGCACGTCCTTCGGGGCGCCCACGAGCATGTAGCCCGACTCGTCCGAGAGGCGCAGCACGACGCGGCGGGACACGTTCGAGCTGACCGCGGTCGGCACGGCGCCCGAGCGGTCGGCGGTCGCGATCGCGTGGATGCCGAGCGGTCGGCCCTCGCCGAGGATGCGCATGAAGACCTGGTAGAACGGCGAGCGGGCGCTCGTCACCTCCCAGTCGGCCTTGAACTGCGGGAAGTTGTCGAGCAGCAGGAAGATGCGGGTCGCCTTCGGGTCGACGAGCTCGCGGTACTCGGTGAGGCTCGCGGCGTTCGCCTCGGCGAAGGCCTTGCCGCGCCGGTCGAGCTCGCGGCCGAGGGAGCGCAGCAGCCGCTGCACGCGCTCGGCGTCGTCGCCCGCGATGATCGAGCCGACGTGCGGCAGCTGCTCCATCGACTTGAGCGCCCCGGAGGCGAAGTCGAGCCCGTAGACCTCCGCGCTGCCGAGCTCTGGGCGCATCCCCGCGGCGATCCCGATGGTCTTGAGCAGCGTCGACTTGCCGGAGCCCGAGGTGCCGTAGACGAGCATCGAGCCGTCGCGGTCGGGGTGGAAGTAGACCGGGTCCTGCCGCTGGCGCTCGGGGATGTCGGCCTTGCCGAGCACGATGCGGCTGTCGCCCTCGATCGCGAGCTCGCGCAGGTCGACGGTCGTCTCGAGGTCGTCGAGCCACGGCCGCCGGGGCGCGGGGATGCCCGCTCGCTCGGTCGCGCGGATGAGCGTCGAGACGATGCGCTTCTGGTCGTTCGGGCCGAGGTCCTCGTCGTGCGAGTCGGACTCGGGCGCCGCATCCGGCTCCCAGCGCTGCACCGAGCCGAAGCGGAGCTCGGCGACCTTGACGTCGGCGGCCTCGACCTCGTCGGGGCGCGTCCAGCCGCCCGCGTAGGCCGACTGGAACGGCACGAGCCGGCCCGGTCCCGTCTTCGCGATGCCGCGGCCGGGGATGGAGGGCGGGAACGACGCCGCCACGGGGTCGTCGACGACGTCCTTCGAGTCGGATTCGTCGGCCATCCGGAGCGCGACGCGCAGGTTGGTGTTGGCTCGCAGGTTGTCCTTGATGACGCCCGCTGGGCGCTGCGTCGCCATGATGAGGTGGATGCCGAGCGAGCGGCCGCGCTGGGCGATGTCGACGACGCCGTCGACGAACTCGGGCACCTCTCCCGCGAGCGCCGCGAACTCGTCGATCACGAGCACGAGCGCGGGTGGCGTCTCGGGGTCCTGGCGCTTCTCGAGCTCGAGCAGGTCCTTCGCCTTCTTGCGGTTGAAGAGGTGCTCGCGGTGGTGCAGCTCGGCGCGCAGGCTCGTGAGCGCGCGGCGCACGAGGTGGGGGCTCAGGTCGGTGACGAGCCCGACGCAGTGCGGCAGCTCAACGCAGTCGGCGAAGGCCGAGCCGCCCTTGTAGTCGACGAAGAGGAAGGTCACGCGGTCGGGGCTGTGCGCGCTCGCCATGCCGAGCACCCACGCCTGCAGGAACTCCGACTTGCCCGCGCCGGTCGTGCCGCCGACGAGCGCGTGCGGGCCTTGCGTGCGCAGGTCGAGCGTCATCGCGTCGCTCGCGCCCTGGCCCATGATCGCGCGCAGGTTGCCGGCCTTCTTGAGCCGCGGCTTCGGCTCGCCCGAGCGGTCGAGGATCGTGTTGTTCTGCCGCCAGCGGTCGATGACCGCGTTCGGGTCCTCCGCGAGCTCCGGGCCCACGAGTGAGAGGAACATGACGGAGTCGGGGATGTCGGAGGAGTCGTTGATGACGATGCTCGCGTCGACGACGGGCGCGAGGCGCTTCGCGAGCATGTCCATGTACTCGCTCGAGACGCCCTCGACCTTGACGCCCTCGTACTCGACGCCCGAGCGCACGGTGCCAACCTTCGCGTCCTCGAGGCCGGCCGAGACGTCGATGTAGCTTCGGCACACCGCGGGCAGCGACTCGACGGTCGGCGCGACGAAGACGCCGTAGACGCCGACCGCGGCGCCGCGCTCGAGGATCTGCGTGAGCCGCGGCCGGTCGACGGGGGCGTCGTTCGTGACGACGAGCACGACGGAGGTCTGCACGCTCGTGACGGTGTCCTTCGCGGCGCGCTCGACGTCGGAGCCGTAGCGCATGGGGTGCCAGTCCTCGTCGAACGGCGTCTTGCGGTCGGCGGCCGCCTGCTTCGAGCGCCCGAGCACGAGCTCCTCGAGCGCGCTCAGCAGCGCGGCGCCCGCGGTCGCCGAGTCGGCGAGCGGCATCTCCTTGAACGGGCTCGTCTCGCTCGTCGTGTGGGGCAGCCACTTCATCCACTCGAGCTCGCCGGTCCACTCCGCGTCGCAGATCGCGACGGTCACGACCTCGTTCGGGGCGTGCAGGCCGTAGAGCTGCACGGCGATGCCGCGCAGCGCGTCCGAGGCGAGCGACTTCGGGCCCGCGATGCCGATCGAGCCGACGGTCGCGAACGACTCGACGATCGGCACGTCGTCGACGTAGCGGTAGCGCTCGCGGAGCCGCTCGACGCGCTCGATGTACTCGGGCAGCCCGTCCTGCGAGTCCTCGTCCTTGATCGAGTTGCGCGACTCCGCGCGGCACGTGCCGAGCCGCACCGAGAGGAAGTTCCAGTGCTCGGGCCTGCGGGTCCAGAGCATTGGCCCGAGCCGCATCGCGTGCTCGAAGACCTCGGCCACGGGCGGCACCTCGAGGCCGCGGATCCGCTCCTCGACCGGCTTCTCGCGGTAGAGCGTCTCCTCGAGCTCCTCGTAGCGGGTCTCGAACAGCTGCGTCTCGAGCTTGCGCTTCTGCCCGTTCTGGGTGCGCATGTTGACGAAGTTGCCGAGCAGCATGAGCGGCGTCATGAGCGCGATGAGGATCGAGCGCGGGTTGTTCGTCATCGCGAACAACGCGCCGGCGAGCAGGATCGGCGTGACGAGCATGGGCCACGGGAAGATGCGCTCGACCATCTCCTTCGGCAGCCGCGGGCCCTTGTAGGCGGTGCCGGGGTAGCGCGCCTCGACGCGCGGCGAGCGGTTGAACATGAGCGCGCCGCCGCGCTCGAGCACGGGATCGGGGCCGGAGGCGTCGAAGGCGCCGACGAGCCAGACGGCGAGCGTCGAGTCGCCGAGCGTGAAGGGCGCGCCGGGCACGACGCGCAAGCGCGAGACAGGAGCGCCGTCCACGACGACGCCGTTCGCCGAGCCCCGGTCGACGACCTCGATGTGGGTGCCGACCTCGATGCGCGCGTGGCGCTTCGAGACGAGCGGATCGGCGAGCACGATGTCGTTCGCCGTATCGCGGCCGATCGACGCGTGGCCGCGGCCGAGCTGGAACTCCTGGCCCGCGAGCGGTCCGGCGATGACCCGCAGCACCGCGATCGCCTCGAGCGCGCTGCCCGCGGGTCCGCCGCGGCGGCGCGCGTCGGCGCCGAGGTTGACGACCTGCGTGTGGAAGCCGCTGCCGATCGGCGCCTCGGCGATGAGCGCGTCGGGCTGCAGCTGCACGAGCTGCTGCTCGGTCGGCGGGGCGACGGCGAGCGAGAGGGTGTCGCCCTCGGTGAAGGAGATCGAGCGCGCGGGGTCGGCGAGCGCGATCTGCCGCGCGACGTCCTCGACCGTCGCGGTCGAGTCGGCCGTGATGACGACGTCGGTCGCCTCGGTCGTCGGGCGGTGCAGGGTGAGCTTGACCTTCATGCGTCGTCCTCAGTCCTCGTCGGTCTCGCGCAGGGCTGCGTCGTCGAGCAGGGCGAGGTCGGCCCGGGTGACGAGCTGCGACGAGACGGCGTACTCGACGAGCCGCGCGCGACGGTTGCTCGCGAGCTTCCCGATGCCGCCCCGCAAGCCCTGTACGCCCATCCGGTCGAGCTTGTCGCACACGTTGTCGAGCTTGCGGTTGAAGCGGCTCATCGTCCAGCCGAGCCGGTCGGCGGCCGCGGCGCTCGAGGGCAGCTCGCTCACGCCCACGCCGTCGCGGCGCAGCATCGGCTCGGCGAGCGCGACGATGAGCAGCTTCTGCAGCTCGGTGAGCCCGACGGGCATGACGGTCGTCTCGCCCGACGAGCGCCGCCGGTGCTCGGTCGAGAGCGAGAACGACGCGTCGTCGATGTGCGCGCCGATCTCGTAGGTCGTGGGGCCGGCGGTGAAGACGATGGATGCGTCGGAGAAGACGATCGGGAGCCGCGCGCCGGGCGAGAGCCACGACTGCACCGCGCCCCCGGCGCTCGAGACGGTCGCCGAGAGGCGCGAGCCGACGTTCGCGAGCCACCACAGCCCGTCGCGGTGGTGCACCTCGAGGAACGCGCGGTGCAGGTACTGGTTGTCGTCGACGGTGAGGTCGCCCTCGCGGCCGATGACGAACGGCCGCGCCGGGTCGAGCGTGAACCACTCCCCCGCGAACTCGAGCTGGAGCCTCGGCGCCTGCTCAGCCTGTGCCTGCTCAACCATTGACGCATCCCTTCGCATCGTTCGACTGCCGACCGTCCGAGCGCACGAGCGTGACGAGGATGCACGACTCGCCGTCGCTGTCGCGCTGCACGGTGACCGTCTCGCCCGCGGCCGTCGCGATCGTCGGGTCGGCGTCGCTCGGCTCGTAGCGGTAGCGGAAGCTGTCGCCCGCTTGGGGCTGCGCGTTGACCCACGTGAAGGTGACCGAGTCGCCCTCGACGGTGCCGACGACGTTGATGGGCGCCGGGGGCCGCTGCGGCGCGGCGGGCGCCGCGATCGTCTGGCTGGGGTTCGCGGGCGGCTGCGTCGGCGCGCTCCCCGCGACCGCCAGCCACACGATCCCGCCGCCGACGAGCACGACGAGCGCGGCGCCGACGATCGACGCGATCGTGCGGCGGCGTCGATCCGGTGCCGCCGCCTCCGCCTCCGGCGCGACGGCGGCGGGCGCGCCCGCCGCCTGGCCGGGCCGCGGCCGCCGGATCGTCGCGTCGGGCGCCGCAGCGCCGGGCGGCGTCGCGGGCGCGGGCTCGCCCGCGTGCGGGTCGATCGAGACGACGCCGCGGATGCGGGTCGCGCCGCCGTCCTCCTCGTCGACCGAGCCCGCGTCGAGCGAGTCGTCGAGCACGTCGAGCGGCGTGACGGGCAGCGCCATCTCCGCCTCGACCTGCTGCAGGGCGCGGCCGAACGCCATCGCCGTCGCGTAGCGGCGCGACGGGTCCGGGTCCATCGCCGAGGCGAGCACGGCCTCGAGCCGCGGCGGCACGTCGTGGCGCGCGAGCGGCGAGATCTCGCCGCGTTGGATGCGGTCGATGAGGTCGACGCTCGTGTTGCTGCCGCCGGGCAGCTCGAAGGGCGTCCTGCCGGCGAGCAGCGTCGAGAGCGTCGCGGCGAGCGAGAAGACGTCGGATGCGGGGGTCGACCTGGGCGGGTCCTGGAACGCCTCGGGGGGCGACCACGGGATCGACATGCCGCTCGCGTCGTCGGCGCCGCCCGCGCTCGTCGCGATGCCGAAGTCGGTGAGCGCCGGCCGGTTGTAGGCGGTGACGAGGATGTTCGCGGGCTTGATGTCGCGGTGCAGGATGCCCGCGCGGTGGGCGGTCTCGACCGCGCCGGCGATCTGCACGCCGAGCGAGAGCACCTCCGGCACCGCGAAGCGGTCGCGGCGGTAGCGCACGCCGAGGTTGGGCTTCGAGCAGTACTCCATCGCGAGGTACGGGCGCCCGTCGGGGGCGACGGCGGCGCCGTAGATCGTCACGATCGACGGGTGGGTCGAGAGCTGCGCCATGACGTTCGCCTCGTGGCGGAAGTTCTCGATCAGGTCGCGGTTGACGGCGTCGGGCAGCAGCACCTTGATCGCGACCTGCCGCGACGGCAGCAGCTGCTGGTAGAGGAAGACGTCGGCGAAGCCGCCCGAGCCGAGCAGCGAGGCGTACTCGTAGCCGGGCAGCTCAGGCGGGGCGGAGGGGGCGCGCTTCGGGCTCACTGCGCGTCCTCCGCGCGAGCGGGCTCGATCGCGACCACGACGCCGTCGCCGAGGTCGAGCCGGTCGCCGAGCTGCAGGATCGTCGCAGCCTCGGGCCGCAGCCGCTGGGGCGCCGAGCCCTCGCGCAGCAGCAGCGTGCCGTTCGTCGACGACAGGTCGACGGCGACGAGGTTCCAGTCGTCGACGCGCAGCTCGAGGTGGCTGCGCGAGATGTCCTCGCTCGGGCTCTCGACCGTCACGAGCCTCGGCACGCGGCCGTCCTCGACGCGCCGCGAGCGCGGCCGGCGGCCGAGCACGACGCCGCGGCCGAGCGGCACGCGCTCGCCCGAGGGCAGCACGGCGACGGCGACCTCCGGCCGGCGGCGCTGGGCGGTACTGCGGTCGTCGACCGGCGCGCCGCACGTCGTGCACGCCGTCGTGCCGGGCGCGTTGACGTGGCCCGACCCGCACAGCGACGAGAGCACGAGCGGACCGGTCGCGGGCGGCCCGGCCGGCTCCGCCGGTGCCGCCGCCTGCGCGGCCGCGGCGCGCTCGGCCTGGAGCCTGCGCGCCTGCTCCGCGGTGATCGTCATGCCGTCGTGGTCGCCCGCGTCCACGGGGACGGGGGCGGATGCGGCTGGCTGCGCGAGCGGGACGGGCCGCGTCGCCGCGCCCTCGGCGCCGCCGGGCGCGGGCGACGACTCGGCCGCCTCGCGAGAGGGGGCGTCGGCGCGCGGCGCCGGCGCGATCTCGCTCACGTCGACCGCCGGCTTGATGAACCCGGGCACCGAGTCGATGAGCCCGCCGATCGGCCCCTCTGCCTCGCGCGCGGGCGCGGGCGCACTGGGCTCGACCGGCGCAGCCGGCTCGGCAGCGGGAGCGCTCGACGCCGCCGATGCCGCAGCGGGCTCGGCAGCGGGCGCGCTCGCGGGCCGCGGCGCCGCGCGCTCGGCGGCGACCGCGCGGGGCGGCAGCGTCTGGCCGAAGGCGCCGAAGCGCGCGTCGTCGCCCTCGGTCTCGACGACCGGCGCCGGCACGGCCGGCTCCCGCACGGCATCCGCTCGCCCCGGGGCGATGCGCACGGCGGCGACGCGCGCGACGCCGCCCTCGAGCGGCAGCGTCTGGCCGGCGAGCGTCGCGAGCCCGCCGGCGTCGACGATCGCATCGCGCGGGGTCTCGTCGAGCGCCCACTCGGGCCCGAAGCGGTCGGGCAGCGCGTCGTCGTCCGCCGTCGCCGGCACGCCGTGGCGGCGCAGCAGCACGCGCGCATCCGCGGTGTCGACGAGCCCGGTGAGCGCGGTGGGCTCGAGCTCGAGGAGCCTCCGCAGCCCCGCGGCGTCGGCGACGGTCGCCGCGGCGTCGTAGAGGGCACGAGCCCGCACGAGCGGCAGGTCCCGCTCGCACACGACCACCGCGGCACCCGCCGCGACGCACCACGCCTCGCCGGGCGCGTACTCCAGGCGTGCGCTCATCGCAGGGCCTCTCTCGGGATGGTGTCGTCGATCGTGCGGGCGTGCGTGTCGTGCAGCTCCTCGTCGGCGAGCGCGACGGCATCCACGTCGACGACGACGACCGTGACGTTGTCGGGCGCGCCCGCGTCGAGCGCGCGGCGCAGCAGCAGCGCCGCGACCGCGGCGGGAGAGGAGACGTCGCCGAGCAGCTCGGCGATCTCGTGGTCGTCGACCTCGCCCGTGAGGCCGTCGGAGCAGACGACGAGCCGCTGGCCGCGCTCGGCGGGGCGGAGCCAGACGTCGGCCGGCTGCCGCTCTCCCGCGCCGAGCGCGCGCGTGATGACGTTGCGGTTCGGGTGCCGGCGCGCGTCGGCGCGGCGCAGGGCGCCCGTCTCGACCATCTCCTGCACCATCGAGTGGTCGACGGTCACCTGCTCGAGCCTGCCCTGCTCGTAGAGGTAGGTGCGAGAGTCGCCGACGTTGAGGATGAGCCAGTGCGCGACGCCGTCGACGTCGACGAGCACGGTGCCCGAGAGGGTCGAGCCGCCGGCACGCTCGCCGACCGCGTTGGCGTGCACGCTCTCGAAGGCGTGCTCGACGGCCGTCTCGACGCACTCGACATCCGCGAGCGTGCGGCCCTTGAGCCCGCGGAACGCCTCGATCGCGAGCGCGCTCGCGACATCGCCCGAGGCGTGGCCGCCCATCCCGTCAGCGACGACGAAGACGGGGAAGGATGCGAACACCGAGTCCTCGTTGACGCTCCGGCGCATCCCGGGGTGCGTCGTCGCCGCCCATCGCAGCGCGATCGACGGGTGACTGAAGCGGAACTCGCCGATCGCGCTCACGACGCCGCCTCGACCGTCAGGGAGCGGTCGCCGAAGCGCACGACGTCGCCCGGCTGGAGCAAGAAGGCGCGGCCCGGCTCGAGCGGCGTCTCGGCGCCCGCGCGCACGACGCTCGAGCCGTTCGTCGAGGCACGGTCGACCGCCGCGAGCGGCGAGGCGGTGAGGAGCAGGTGGGTCTTCGAGATCGAGCGCGTGTCGTCGGCGATCGGCAGCAGGTGCTCGACGACCTCTCCCGCACTCGGGGCGGGGTTGCGGCCGATGAGCGCCGCGCCCGTGATCGCGAAGCGGTCGCCGGTGTCGAAGGCGAGCGTCGCGACCGCGGCCCGCGACGAGGGGCGGGCGCGGGTGGCCTCGAGCTCCTCGTCGGGCTCGGCGATCTCGATGCGGCGCACCGTGCGGTCGTCGATCGCGTCGCCGTCGTCGGACTCGACCTCGAAGCCTGCCTCGAGATCCGGCTCGATGATCGTCTGCTCGTCGATCTGCGCGGCTGGCGCGGCTGACGCGGCAGGCTGCGCCGGCGTGCGGCCGGGCACGCTGTCGACGATGCCGCCGATCCACGGGGCGAAGCGGGGCGCGGCGGGCTGCTGCGGCTCGCGCGCGGCAGGCGCGCTCGGTCGAGGAGCGGACTGCGCCGGCGCGGAGCCGCTCAGCTCGCCCGGCCGGTAGCCGCCGAGGCGCGCGCCCCCCGCGGGCATGCCGGGGACGGTGTGCGTCGGGGTGGGCTCCGCGGCCGAGGAGGCGAGCCCGATCTGCTGCGCCCCCGGCTGCTGCGGCCGGGCCGCGCCGACGACGCCCGAGCTCGTGCGGGCACCGGGCCGATAGGCGCGGGCCGCCGCGTCCGCCGGCGTCGCGAGCGAGGGCAGCGGTGCCTTGGCGGTCTCGGGCTCGGCCTGCACCGTCTTCCGCGCGATGCGCATCTTCTTCTCGTGGTACGGGTCGAGGCCGCGGCGCACGTCGACGAACCACGTGCGCGCAGCCTTGTCGAGCCAGCTGCGGCCGCGCTTCTCGCTGTCGAACCAGACGGAGCAGAACGCGAGCGCGGGCCCCACGATCGGCACGAGGAAGAAGGCGTAGAGCAGCAGCGCGCGACCGAGCGAGCGCTTGATGCCGGGCCGCTCGAGGGTCGCGACGTGGATGGAGCGGATGCCCGTGAACGCCTTGCCGAGCGTGACGCCCTTGCGGCCGTGGAGCACGATCTGCACGATCACGAACGCGGTCGAGAGCACGAACGAGACGGCGGTCGCGACGATCATCCACACGAGGTTCGGATGCGTCGCGAGGCCGTAGGGCTGGAGGGCGCCGGTCGCGAGCCGCACGAGCGAGGGCATCGCGACGATCCAGTACGGCAGCTGCAGCAGGGCGTAGAGGGCGAACTCGATGATCGACGCGAGCGCGCGACGGCCGAGGGGCGCCGGGCGGAGCCCGAGCGCTGCCGCGTAAGCGGGGTCGGGCCGCCCGGCCTCGTCGAGGCCCTCGATGCGCTTCCGCCCCTCGTCGATCTCCCAGATCACCGTCGTCTCCGCTCTCGCCTCCGCCGGGCGAACGACCGCAGCGAGAGCCTGCCGAGCAGGCGCTCCCGCGGTGTGGCCTCGGCACGCATGCCCTGCACGCTCCGCTCGACGTCGAGCCAGAAGGCGTCGACGTCCGCCGGATCCGGCTCGCCGGGCCCGAACACGCCCTCGTCGACGAAGTCGCCGATGTCGGTCGCTCTCGATCGAGGGTAGCGATCTGCCACCGCACGGGCGACCTCGCGCCGCGTCACGCCGGCGGGCACCGGCAGCCCGAGGTCGACCGCCTCGTCGACGACCTCGTGCCACCCGCCCGAGAGCCGGTCGCTCTCGCGCTCGGCCCTGCGGCGCCGCTTCCGCCGCGCCGCCTTGAGCGCGCCGACGACGATGAAGGGGAGCAGCAGGAAGAGCAGCACGAGCAGCACGCCGCCCGCGACCCACAGCCAGACGACCCACGAGCGGTCCTCCGGCTCCTCGTCGTCCTCCTCCTGGCCCTCGTCGGCGACGGTGTCGGGCGACATCTCGGCCGGCTCCTCCGGCGGCTGCGGCGGCTGCAGCACCTGGGGCTTCGGCTCGGGCTGCGGCTCGGGCTCCGGCTGGATCTCGTCGTTGTCCTCGGGCGGCGTCGGGTCGAAGCGCACCCATCCGTGGCCCTCGAAGGGCACCTCGACCCACGCGTGCACGTCGCTGCCGGTGAGCTCGACCGGCTCGGAGCTGCCGCTGAAGCCGTCGTCGGGGTAGAGGCCCATGACGACGCGGGAGGGCACGTTGATGCGCGAGAGCGCGAGCGCGAACGCGGTCGCGTACTGCTCGTCGTCGCCGAGCAGCACCTCCTGGTCGAACATGTCCTGGATGCGCGCGGCGCCGTGCCCGGCGAGCGAGGGGATGTCGCCCTCGAGCCCGTGGCTGAAGCTGCCGTTGTTCATGAGCCGCAGCATCGTCTCGAGGTTCTCGAAGGCGCTCTGGCCGCCGGCGCCGTGCTGCGAGACCCACGCCTGCAGCAGGTCGGGGACGACGGCGGGCTCAGGCACCTGCACGCGCGTGATGGGCACGCTCTCGAGCTCCTCGTGCGAGGGCTGCGGGGGCACGATCGCTTGCAGCTCGTACGCGTCGCCGGCGCCGAGGCCGTCGAGTGCGATCGCGGTGCCCGTCTGGCCGTTGTAGTGCAGCGAGCCTTGCAGACCCGGGGCGCGCTCGCCCTCGAAGGCGAGCGATTGCATGTAGCCGACGTCGGGCACCCAGATGCCGGAGTAGTCCTGCACCTCGACCCGCACCGACGCGGTCTGCCCCGACTGCGCGACGAGCACCTCGTCGCCGATACGGGCGAACGAGCCGGAGCCGCTCGACTGCTGGGAGCCGGCGACCGCGAAGACGCTGCCGTCGTAGTGGTCGAAGGTCGCGAGCCGCAGCCGCGACCCCTCGGGCATGCCGCTGACGGTGAGGAGCGTCTCGTCCTCGAAGTTCTTGTGCCAGTTGCGGAAGCCGGCGAGCGGGCTCGGGTACTCGGCGAGCTCGATCGGCGGCTCGACGGCGTCGCGCAGCACCGCGCGGCTCGCCGGCTGCACCGGGATGCTGACGAGGCCCGCGACGAGCATGGCGCCGGCGATCATCGCGATCGCGCCGCGAGCGCGCTGCTTGCGCGCCTTGACGCGGAAGCGGCTGTCGTTCGTGACCTCGACCTCTTCGCCCCGCCCCGTGCGCCACGTCGCGCGCCGCCACGCGCACCACGCCAGGATGACGCCCGCGACGAGCGCGCCGAGCGCAGCGGGCCAGAAGGCGATCTTCGTGCCGAAGGCGATGCCGACCAGGAGGGCGACGATGCCGGGCACCATCGCGAAGGGGGCGCCGCGGTCGAGCCGCAGGGCGAGCACCGTCGCGATCGTCGCGCACAGCAGCGTGGTGAGGAACGGCACGACGAGCAGGCTCGGGAACCCCTCGGCCGGCGGCTCGGCCGTCAGCAGGCCCTTCCACGAGAACACGACGCCGAGCAGCAGCTCGCGCCATCCCTCGAGGGTCGGGATGACGCCGCCGATCGTCCGCCGCGGCACCGCGAGCGCGGGGCCGAACACGACGAGCGCGAGCACGAACCCCGCCGCCGTCATGAGCCAGCCGCGCAGCGGCCGCAGCGAGGTCGCGACGCCGACGGCGATCCCGAGGATCGCGCCGCCGAGCCCCGCGACGAGGTAGGCGGTGCCGCCGAAGACGGGGCCGAAGGAGAGGGTCGCCGCGAGCATGACCGCGAAGACGGCCGCGCAGTCGATCACGGCCTGCCGCGGGGTGCGGGGCAGCATGCGCTCGTCGGTCATTGCAGCGCCACCCCTCGCATCACGCGCGGGAGGTCGCTCACCGTACCGATCGTCGCGAGCGAGACGTCGCCGATCGGCTGCAGCCGCGGGCTCGCGCCCTGCACGACCGAGAAGACGATGACCCGCGCTTGCGGCGTCAGCAGGGTGCGCGCGCGGCGCACGAGGGCGGCGTCGATCGGGGCGCCCGCGTGGAGCACGATGACGGATGCGCCGGCGTGGTCGCGCGCGATCGTCGCGGCGAGGTCGAGGAAGCGGTCGTCGCGCGGTGACCACTCGACGCCCGAGAGCGCGTCGAGCAGGCGCTTGCCGGTGCTCGCGGGCACGGTCCTGCGCGAGGTCTGCACGGCGACGTCCATCTCGTCGCGGATCGCCTGCAGACCGAGCGAGCCGAGGATCGAGATGGCGGTCTCGAACTCCGACGGGTCGGCGTAGTCGTCCGGCGAGGTCGAGAGCCCGAGCGCGAGCACGCTGCGGCGGGTCTGCTCGAACTGCCGCACCATGAGCTGGCCCGTGCGGGCCGACGACTTCCAGTGGATGTAGCGCCGGTCGTCGCCCGCGACGTAGTCGCGCAGCGCGTGGAAGGCGATGTCGCTGTTCGTGAGGTCGCGGGTCGTGATGCCCTCGAGGTCGCGGATGAGGCCCGGCGCGGTCTCGTCGAGCTGCACCGTCTTCGGGTGCACGTAGAGCTCGACGGGATCCGTCCACCGCACCTGTCGCCGGAGGAGCCCGACGGGGTCGCCGCGCACGGAGCGCACGGGACCGACCTGCAGGATCGTCCGGCGGCTCGTGGGGATCGCGAAGACGTCCTCGTGCACGTCGCCCGGCTGCATGCGCGGCAGGTGGAACGAGGCGAGCGCCTTGCCGACGGGCACCTCGATCGTCGCGGGCAGCAGTGGCTTCGTCGAGGCGGCGTGGATCTCGATGCGGCCGAGCGCCCGCTCCCCCACGACGACGCGCGTGTAGGCGAGGTCGAGCTCGATCCGGTAGCGGTTGCGCCCGACGATGAAGGCGATCGCGGCGCCGAGCAGGAGCGCGCCGGCGATGCCCATGACGATGAGCTCCTTCCAGCCGAGCGCGATCCCGGCCGCGAGCGCGAGCGCGGTCGCGATGAGCACGGCCCAGCCGAAGCCCGTGATCGGCTCGATCGCCGGCCAGATGCGCTCGCGCACCACGCGGCCCGCTCGGCGCAGCCAGTCGGCCGCAGCCGACTCGTCGCCGACGAAGCGCGCGGCGAAGCGCTGCCACGGCGTGCGCTCGCGCTCGACGGCACGGCGCAGCCGCGTCGTCTCCGACGCCGGGCGAGTGCCGGTCGTCGAGCCGGTGTCTGGGTCAGGTGCGGGGGTCGGGGTCGCCCGCTCGGGCGCCGTGGTCACGCAGCGTGCTGCCGGTCCTGCGGGGCCGAGGTGTCGGCGAGCGCGCGGTCGATGATGCGGTCGCCCGTGACGCCCGAGAACTCCGCCTCGGGATCGATGACGACGCGGTGCGCCCACACCGGCTGCACGAGCTCCTTGACGTCGTCGGGCAGCACGAACGCGCGACCCTTCGACGCGGCCCACACCTTGACGGCGCGCATGAGCGCCATCGCGCCGCGCACCGAGACGCCGAGCCGCGTGTCCTTCGAGTCGCGCGTGTGCTCCGAGAGCTGCGCGACGTAGTCGAGCACCGCGTCGTCGACGTGGACGGTCGCGGCGAGGTCGATCATCTCGGCGATCGCGCTCGTCGTGATGACGGGCTGCACGCCCGAGGAGGCGTTGCGGTTCGAGGCGCCAGCGAGGATGCGCACCGTCTGCTCGCGGCCGGGGTAGCCGATCGAGGTCTTCATGAGGAAGCGGTCCAGCTGCGCCTCGGGCAGCCGGTAGGTGCCGGCCTGCTCGATCGGGTTCTGCGTCGCGATGACCATGAAGGGGCGCCCGACCGAGTAGGGCGTGCCGTCGACCGTGACGCGGCCCTCCTCCATGACCTCGAGGAGTGCGGACTGGGTCTTCGGGCTCGCTCGGTTGATCTCGTCGGCGAGCACGATCGAGGCGAAGATCGGGCCCTTGTGGAACTCGAACTCGCCCGTCTTCTGGTCGTAGACGGTGACGCCCGTGACGTCGGAGGGCAGCAGATCGGGCGTGAACTGGATGCGGTGGTTCGTGCCCTGCACCGTCGCGCCCATCGACTTGGCGAGCTGCGTCTTGCCCGTGCCCGGCGCGTCCTCGAGCAGCAGGTGCCCCTCGGAGAACATCGCCGTGAAGGCGAGCCGGATGACGTCCTCCTTGCCGAGGACGACGCTGCCGACGTTGTCGACGAGGCGCGTGAACGTCTCGGCGAACCAAGCGGCCTGCTCGCGGGTCATGGTGCTCGTCATCGTGTTCCCATCTTGGTCATGGCCAGTTCACCCTCGAGGTCTCGAGGTCGATCCCGTTGCCCCAGACGCGCATCCACGCCTGGCCCCTGAAGCCGGAGTAGCAGGTGTTGTTGTCGCCCGCCTCGCCCTGGTACTCGCTGATCGTGCTGCCGTTGCGGCTCGTGATGTTCACGCGCCCGCTCTCGAACGCGTTCCCCGCACCGTTGCCGGAACCGGTGTTGTGGCAGCTGAAGCTGTAGATGCCCGGCTCGAAGTCGGTCCAGTTGAGGCGGTACCACCGGCATTGCTCGCCGTTCGCGCCCTGGCACGAGCCGGCGTGCGCGACGCCGCCGTCGCTGAGCGAGACGCTCGGGCGCAGCCGCTCCTGCGCCGTGGCCTGCGCGGTCGCGGTCGTCGTCTGTCCCTCGCCTGGTTGCCCCGTTGTCGCTCGCACATCGATACGGACAGACTGTCCGCCTCCAACCCGGTGGGTCTCGCGCCCCGAGCGGCCAACATCCCGCCAGCCGCCTCCGTTGATCTGGATCTGAACTGAAATCGGGCGCCCATTCGCGGCAGGAGCGTCCCAATTGACCGTCACCTGCTCCACGGCCGCAACGGCTCCCGCAGTCGGCGACCCGATCGGCCCGTACGGCCGTGCTCGCACCACGTTCGAGGCGGAGCTCGAATAAGTGAATCCGTCCACCACCGAGATTGCGACCACGCTGACGCTGTAGCCCGTATCTGAGTTCGCGAGGGACCCGATCTGCTGCCGTCCAGTCCCTAGGGGCGCTTCCCTTCGGTTTCCGTCGACCACCGCGAAGTACTGGATCTCGTTGGCACGCGCTCCGTTGGTGGACCCGGGCGAGACGTCGATCGTCACTGAGCGATCGTTGTCGCTGACGTGAGCGATGGATGGCGGATCGGGTGTAGTGGCGTCGCGCACCGCCGCGGACGCCGCGCTGGGCTGGGAAGTACCCGCGTCGTTCGTTGCCGTCACCACGAATGTGTAGCTGCCGGCGGAGGATGCTGCGTTGACGCCACCTCGGAAGCTAGTGCGGGCGCTGCCTTCACCCCGCACAGTGATCGCCCGCTCGGTTTGTGGCGCACCGTTGTAGTGAGGGGTCACTGTGTAGTACTCGATCGGAGCGCCGTTGTTGTTCGGGGCACTCCACGTGACGTCGATCTGAACGTCGCCAGGGATGCTGGCGTTCCGCTCGGCCCTCGGTGCCGCCATCTGCATCGGGGGGCCGGCGGGCGTGACAGCCTGCGAATATGCAGAGAAGTCGCTCGGCTCGTCGGCGAGGTTCACGGCCTGGATGCGGAACGTGTACGACGTGCCGTTCAGGAGGCCCGTCCACGTGTAGCTGGAGCTGCCGCCGCTCACGGTCTGCTGCACGACGCCCCCCGGCGCGGGCGGGGAGATCTCGATGCGGTACTCCTGGATGGGCGAGCCGCGATTGGCCGGCGGCACCCACGCGAGCGATACCTGGGTGTCACCGCGCGTGATCGCCGGCGGCGCCGGCTGCTCGGGGCGCACGTCGGGGCGCGCCTCGTTCGAGGCCGCCGAGGGGTCGGAGTCGCCGACTTCGTTCTGCGCGACGACCTGGAAGCGATAGGTCACGTTGTTCGTGAGGCCGGTGACCGTGCACGTCGTCGCGGGGCACGGGAAGCTGATCGCGCCGTCGACCGACTTGACGACGTAGCCCGTGATGGGCGCGCCGTTCGAGGGCGGGGCACCCCACGTGAGCGTCACTTGCGAGTCGCCCGTCGCGTCGACGTTCGGGCGCGGCGGCGCGTCGGGGCGGCCCTTGACGTTGAGCGTCAGCGTGCCCGTCACGTGACGCGCGGTGAGCTCGGTCGCATCCTCGACCGTGTAGCGAACGGTGAGCACGCCGTGGAAGTCGGCGCCCGGGGTGACGGTCACCTCCCGGTCGTTGTGCGAGACCTGCCCCTGCCCCGCGACCGACTCGGCGGAGATGACGCGCAGCGGCTCGCCGCGATCGGCGAAGGGGTTGAAGTCGTTGGCGATGACGTCGGTCGTGAGCGCGATGCCCTGCGTCGCCTCGCCGCTGTCGGGGCGCGCCTCGGCGAGCGGCCGCGTCGTGGCGACGACCTCGACGACGACCGTGCCGGGCGCCTCGTTGCCGTGCGGGTCGATCGCGACGATCTGGAACGAGCCGCTCGTGCCGGGCGGCGTCGTGAGGTCAGCGGTCGCGGTGAAGACGCCGTCCTGCAGCGACACCGAGACGCCGGCCATCGACCCGCCGCGCTGCTCGAAGACCATCGCCTCGAGGTCACCGGGGTCGGGGTCGCGCGTCGCGTCGCGGAGGTCGAAGACCGCCGCCTGCTCCCCCGCCTCGGGACGGAGGATCGCGCCGGCGAAGGTCGGTGCGACGACGCTCGAGGGCGTGACCTCGATCGCGATCGTGAGCACCGCGGTGTTGCCGTTCGGGTCGTCCGGGCCGGTGCCGTCCGTCACCTCGAACGTGATGGATGCGGGACCGACGTAGCCCTGCGGGGACTGGAAGCGCAGCGTGTGCTCGTCGACGATGCTCTCGGAGCCGTCGTGGTTGACCGCCGAGACGCTGTCACCCGTCGTGATGCGGGGCGCCGCGCCGTTCGAGGTCGTGACGTAGTCGCGCAGCGGCAGCTCGAGCGGCAGCCCCGAGCCGATCTGCGCCGGCTCGGTCTTCGAGAGGAAGGGCGCGCGGTCGCGCACGGGGGGCACCGCGACGAACGCCTCGGCGGTGAGTCCGTCGATGTCGGTCACGCGATAGGTGACGACCTGGAACGCCTCGGTCGGGACGACCTGCACGGTGCCGCGCACGACATCCGCCTCCCCCGTCACGATCGAGAGCTCGAGCTCGCTCGGGTCGCCGTCGAGGTCGAGGTCGTTGTCGAGCACCGGCACGTCGAACGCCTGGCCGAGCTCCACCTGGTCGCGCGGCAGCGGGTCGTCGCGCGCGATGGGCGCCAGCAGCTCCGCGTCCTCGGTGACCGTGAGCATGACCGAGCCCGTCGCGCTCGCGCCGCGCGCATCCACGACCGAGTAGGTGAACTGGTAGGTGCCCGGTTCCGAGGGCGAGCGGAGGTCGACGGTGTCGCGCTCGGTGTTGACCTCGGCGTCGGGCAGCTGCTCGGTGCCCTCGAGTCCGTCGACGAGGAGCCTCAGCGCATCCTGATCCGGATCGGAGTCGTTCTCGAGCACCGGGATCGCGATCCGCCGGTCGGGGCGCACGTCGACGTAGTCCGGCTGGGCGAAGGGCGTCTGGTTGATGTCGGCGGCCTGCGCGATGCCGATGATCGCGGTCGCCGTGCCTTCGGCGCCCCAGCGGTCGCGCACGCGATAGGTGAACTCGACGGTGCCGGCGCTGTCGGGGAAGGCCTCGAAGTCGAAGTAGTCGGGGCCGACGGTCGGCAGGATGCGGCCGCCCTCGGGCGCGGTGTCGTAGCCGACGAGCTCGACGCCGTCGCCGTCCGGATCGATGCCGTCGAGCGGGATCGGGATGCGCACGGTCGAGCCCGCGAGCACGCGCGACGTGACCGTCTGCGGCGCGGGCGAGGAGTTCGACTCCGCGTCGCGCGGCACGATCGTCACCGCGACCGTCGCGGAGTCGCGGTTGCCGAAGTCGTCCTCGACCTCGTAGACCACCGTCGCGCGCGTCGGGCCGCCCTCGAGCGCGTGCACGCGCAGCCGGCCCTCGGAGATGAACGCGACGCCCTCCGCCTCGGAGGCGAAGCTCGTCGAGACGACGCGCTCGGCGACCCAGAACGGCGTGCCGTCGGGCGAGAAGTCGTTGTCGATGACGTCGATGGTGCCGTAGTCGCCCGCGCGCACGGTCATCGCATCGTCGACGGCCTTCGGCGCGCGCGGCTGCGCGGGCGGCACGACGGGGATGACCTCGACCGTGCCGGTCTCGGAGAAGCGGCCGTTCGAGACGGTGTAGGTGAACTGGAAGGGCGACTCGAGCCCGCGGTTGTCGACGATGCTCACGATCCGGCGGTCGCGCAGCTCGACGCTGATCGGCGCGCCGTTCTCGATCTCGAACTGCTGGACGACGAGCACGCCGCCCGCAGGGTCGACGTCGTTGGCGAGCAGGTCGACGAGCGCCGTGCCCTGCTGCGGCACGAGCGCGATGTCGCGCACCGCGACGGGCCGGGCCTCCTCGTCGGGAGTGCGGATGTCGACGCGCACGCGGCCCTGGCTCGAGAGGGCGCCGTCGGCGACGAGGTAGGTGAAGTAGTGCGTGCCGACCGGCCCGCCCTGCACCTTGACCGTGCCCGTCGTCGCGTCCCACGTCATGTCGAGGCTCGCGGCCGGTTCGACCGACGCGAGGCGCAGCGGCCGCCCCGACGGGGAGAAGTCGTTGAGCATCGGCCGGATCGTGGCCTCGCGGCCCTCGATCGTCGTGATGAAGTCGGCGTTCGCGAGCGGGTTCGCCGTGCCGCGCTCACGCACGTCGACCGTGATCTCGCCCGTCGTCTCGGAGCGCCCGTCGGAGACGGTGATCGACACGCTCTGGAGGCCGATCTCGCCGGTCGCGGTGTAGACGAGCCTGCCCGAGGGGTCGGTCTGGATCGTGTCGCCGGAGTCGGTCGTCGCACCCACGAGGTACATGTCATCGCCGTCGGGGTCGACCCAGTCGGCGAGCACCTGGTACTCGTACTCCCCGCCCTGCTCGACGGCGAACGCCTGCGCGCGGAGCGCCTCCGGCACGTCGTTCTCGCCCTCGCCGCGCACGGTGAGCGTGACCGTCGCCTGATCGCGGCCCTCGCGGCCGTCGTGGATCTCGTAGCCGAACGTGAAGGTGCCAGCCGCCTGGTCGAGCGGCAGCTGCACCTGCAGCTGGGAGTCGTTCGCGACCGGCGCCACCGAGACGCCCGTCGGCAGGTCGCCGACGACGCGCGCCGTGAGCACGTCACCGTCGGCGTCGACGTCGTTCCAGAGCACCGGGAGAAGGGTCGAGGTGCCGGGGCGCGCGCCGAAGCGGTCGTCCTCGGCGTTCGGCTCGGTGTTCTCCTCGTTGATGGGCGGCGGCTGGTTCGTCAGCAGGTCGTCGGTCGACTCCGAGTCCTCCTCGTCGGAGCGGCTCTCGTCCTGCGGCGGCACGAGGTCCTCCCAGTTGTCGACGAGGATGAGCGTGTCCGAGAGCAACCACGATGCGCCCTCGACGAACTGGTTGAGCACGACGGCGTCGCGGTTGACGCGGAACTTCGCGGGCGAGCCGTCCATCTCGGGCACTTGCGCGCGCAGGTCGCGCGCGTCGTCGTCGCAGTCGCGCACGAACTGGGCACTCCCGGGCCAGACGCCGTAGACGCATCCGCCGAGCTGCACGGGCCGCACCGCCTCGCCGCCGCCCGCGATCCCCTCGACCTCGGCGTCGCCGCCGCCGAGCGGCTGGCGGATGAGGCTGTCGGGCGTGGCGAGGATGACGCGGTCGGAGCGGTCGCCGTCGAGCTGCACCGCGGCGCCCTCGGGCGTGGAGACCGCGCCGCCCGGCAGCAGCAGCGTCGACGTGGCCCCGTCGTGCACGACCGCGCGGTCGCCCACCGTCGTGACGATCGGCTCCTCCATCGCGCCGAGCTCGTCGCGACCGCGCAGCTCCGCCTCGCCGATCGCGCCGTCGACGAGCGGGAGCGTCAGCTCCTGCGCGTCGGCGATCGAGACCGCGTGCACCGTGCCGTCGCGGCCGACCGTGACGGCCGCCCCCGCGCCGAGCTCCGCGACGGGATCGGTGTGCTCGGGCGAGAAGCCGCCGATGTCGGCGAACCGCATCGCCCACAGCGCGCCGTCGGCGGGGTCGACGATCGCGACGACACCGCCGCCGAGCGCGATGCCCGCTTGCGGGGGCAGCTGCACCGCGGTGCCGGTGACGACCTGCGTCGGGTCGACGAGCAGGGCGACGGATGCCTCCTGGTTGTGGAGGAGGACGTCGTCGCCGTCCTGCAGCACGTCGAACGTCGCGGTCGGCGAGATGAGCCCGGCGTCGAGCTCCTCCGCCTGCACATTGATGCGGCCGAGCTGCTGGGACGACTGCTTCGTGACCCAGACGCCGCCGTCGTTCAGGTCGACATCGGTCGTCGTGAATCCCTCGTGCGTGAAGGCGACGATGCCCAGTGCGACGGAGACGGCGGTGATGAGGGCTCCGGCGGCCGTCGACTTGCGATGGCGCGAGAGAGACCTGAGCACAGGGCTGCCCCTTCCGACGGCACGGGTAGCCGTACCCCGCTGGGGGACGGCGGCCCCATTGTGCCAGACCTGAGCAAGCGCCAATCGCCTGATGAGCGACGGCGTCGAATGCTGGGTATCGGCGCGGGATACGAGCGAGGGGCGACCGATCCGGCCGCCCCTCAGCGCCGCTCGACTCAGCCGCGTGCGCGCTCGTACGCGGCGAGCTGCTCGGCGTGCTCGCTGTTGAACTCGTCCATCGCCTGGCGGTTGCGCTCCTTCGCCCGGCGGCCGCGACGCGACTGGATGCCGCCGATCCAGATGGGCACCTCGCGGGCGATGACGAAGGCGAGCACCGAGAGCGGCGCGAGCAGGAGCTGCCCGAGCGACGCGGCGTCGATGCCGAGGACGGCGGTGAAGCTGCCCCAGCCGCCCTCCGACTCCATGAACGCGCCCGCGATGTGGGCGGCGTAGGTGAGCAGCGCGACGACGAAGCCGCCCAGCACGTGGGCCCACCAGCCGGCGCGGTTCGCGATGAGGCTGAGGATGAGGTAGCCGACGAAGAAGACGACGACGGGAAGCAGGTACGAGGGGCGCAGCCAGAGCGACTGGAGCGTCTCGGCGGCGTCGAACTGCCGGTCGAAGAGGTAACCGACGGCGAAGAAGGCGGCGGCGTGCAGGAGCCCGAAGACGAGCGTCGCGAGCAGCACGACCGCGACGCCGACGCCGCGCGCGCCCTTGCGGCGCGGGGGCACGGGCTCCTCCACGAGCACGATGGGCGAACCGCCGGCAGCGGCGCCGGACGTCGCGGCGTCCCCGCCGATCGCCGAGGCCGGCACCTCGTCGCGCACGTCGTCGCGCACGATGCCGAAGCGGTTCGAGCGGTCGCGGAGCGGCTGCTGCTGCTCGAGCGCCTGGGTCGGCTCCTCCGCGTGCGCATCCATCGCACGGGTGGGTGCGTCGTCGGCCGGGGTCGAGTCGCGCTCGTCGGTCATGTCGATCGCGCGAGTGGCGTCGTCGTCGTGGCGCTGCGCGTCGAGGGCCTGGGTGGGCTCGGGCTCGACGAACTCACGCCGGTCGCCATCGCCGCTCGCGGCGCCGGCCGCGACGCTCGCCTCGGTGAGACCGGCGATGCCCGCTCCGGGCGCGGCCTCGTCGCCGAGGCGGCGGAGGCCGAAGGAGGGACGGCGCGGCTCGACGAGCGCGGGCGGCTCGGTGGGCTCCGCGACCGGCTCGCTCTCGAGCGAGCTCGATGCGGCGTCGCCGTGCACCTGCTCGGGGGTGGGGCGAGCGGAGTCGTCGGGGTGCGCCGCGGAGTGCGAGGGTCCGCGGAGCGTCGAGGGCGCGATGACCGTGGGCTCGATCGGGCTGTCGCTCGCGGAGGGCCGCTCCAGCACCGCGGTGTCGGCATCGGGTTCGTGCTCGACGAGCGGCTGGTGCGCGTCGTGCTCGTCGACCGTCGTCGTCGCCGCCTCGGTCGAGTCGGGCGCGAGCTCCGCGGAGTGCGCCTCAGAGACCCCGGACGCGTCGGCGTCGGTGCCGCCGGTCGCGTCGGCGCGCTCGTCGGGCGCCGCCTTGGCGAGCGGCGCGGTGCCGAAGAAGCGGTCGCGCCACGACGTGGACTGCTGGTCGCTCATGGGTGGAACCTCCTGCGCCGGCACGGTGCCGGGTCGGGGCGATCTTAGGGGCGAGGCGGGGCAGGGATCGGGCGGCGCACCGCGAGCGGGCGAATCGCCCAGGGACGCGGAGAGGGCCGCTCCCCTCGGGAACGGCCCTCCTCGTGTGAGATCTCGATACGCGTGCGGCTTCGCCGCGCGCTACTCGATCCTGAGTGCTCCGCGCTCAACGCGACTGCGTCGCATTGAGCGCTTCGCACTCAGACGTACTGACCCGGCTCCTCGCCGAGCTCGCCGCCCGTGAAGGCGTCGAAGTCGAGGTACGACAGGTCGGACTCGTCGACGCCGCCGGCGTCGGCGAACAGGCGGTTCGGGTAGCGCTCCGCCTTCGCCTCCTCGGTGGCCTCGACCGTGACGTCGCGGTACCGCGCCAGGCCGGTGCCGGCCGGGATGAGCTTTCCGATGATGACGTTCTCCTTGAGGCCGAGCAGCGGGTCGCGCTTGCCGGCGAGCGCCGCCTCGGTGAGCACCTTCGTCGTCTCCTGGAAGGAGGCGGCCGAGAGCCACGACTCCGTCGCGAGCGACGCCTTCGTGATGCCCATGACCTCCTGGCGGGCCGAAGCGGTCTTCTTGCCCTCGGTCAGCGCGGCGCGGTTGAGCTCGTTGTACCGCGAGCGGTCGACGAGCTCACCGGGCAGCAGGTCGGTCTCGCCGTGGTCGACGACGGTGACCTTGCGCAGCATCTGCCGCACGATGACCTCGATGTGCTTGTCGTGGATCGGCACGCCCTGCGAGCGGTACACGTCCTGGACGCCCGAGACCAGGTGCTTCTGCACCTCGCGGACGCCGCGCACGCGCAGCACCTCCTTGGGGTCGATCGAGCCGACCTGCAGCTGCTGGCCCTGCTCGACGTGGTCGCCGTCCCCGACCTCGAGCGTCGCGCGGCGCAGCACCTGGTAGGTGAGCTCCTCGTCGCCGTTGTCGGGCGTGATGACGACGCGCTTCGACTTCTCGTCCTCCTCGATGCGCACCCGACCGGCGACCTCCGCGATGGGCGAGGCGTTCTTCGGGGTGCGAGCCTCGAAGAGCTCCGTCACGCGGGGCAGACCCTGCGTGATGTCGCTCGCACCGACCGATCCACCGGTGTGGAACGTGCGCATCGTGAGCTGCGTGCCGGGCTCGCCGATCGACTGGGCGGCGATGATGCCGACCGCCTCGCCGATGTCGACGAGCTTGCCGGTCGCGAGCGAGCGGCCGTAGCAGTGGGCGCACACGCCCACCGCCGACTCGCACGTGAGCACCGAGCGCACCTTGACCGTCTCGACGCCGGCGCCGATGAACGCGCGGATCTCGCGGTCGCCGATGTCGGAGCCGCCGGTGGCGAGCACCGTGCCGTCGGAGGCGACGACGTCGACCGCGAGGTTGCGGGCGAAGGCGGCCGACTCGACGTTCTCGTGCAGCACGAGCTGCCCGTCGATCGTCTCGGCAATCGGCACGTCGAGGCCGCGCTCGGTGCCGCAGTCGTCCTCGCGGATGATGACGTCCTGCGACACGTCGACGAGGCGACGCGTGAGGTAGCCCGAGTCGGCCGTGCGGAGCGCGGTGTCGGCCGAGCCCTTGCGCGCGCCGTGCGTGGCGATGAAGTACTCGGCGACCGTCAGTCCCTCGCGGTACGAGGAGATGATCGGGCGCGGGATGACCTCGCCCTTCGGGTTCGTCACGAGACCGCGCATGCCGGTGATGTTGCGCACCTGGATCCAGTTGCCGTTCGCGCCGGCGGTCACCATCCGGTAGATGGAGTTGCCCTCGTCGAACGCCTCCTGGGTGGCCTTCTGCACGTCGTTCGTGGCGCGGGTCCAGAGCTCGGTGAGGTCGCTGCGACGCTCGGCGTCGGTCAGCAGGCCCTTCTCGAACTTGTCCTGGATCTTCCGGGCCGCCTCCTCCGCGGCGCCGACGATCTCGTCCTTGCGCGCAGGGGTGATGACGTCGGAGAGCGCGACCGTGATGCCGGAGCGGGTCGCCCAGTGGAAGCCCGCGTCCTTGATCTTGTCGAGCGTCGCCGCCACCACGGTCTTCGGGTAGCGCTCGGCGAGCGCGTTCACGATGAGCGAGATGACCGGCTTCGCCGCGACCTCCGCGACGAACGGGAAGTCCGCCGGCAGCAGCTCGTTGAAGAGCGCGCGGCCGAGGGTCGTCTCGAGCAGGAACGGCTCACCGTCGACGAAGCCCTCCGGACGGTCCTGGTCCCGGAAGACGAGGCCCGACAGGCGGATGCGCACGACGGCGTTGAGGTCGAGCGTGCCCTGGTCCATGGCCATGATGGCCTCGGCGACCGAGGAGAACGCGCGGCCCGTGCCCACCGCATCCGCCTTGACGGACGTGAGGTGGTGGAGGCCCGAGACGATCTCGTGGGTCGGGAGCGTCACCGGTCGGCCGTCGGACGGCTTCAGGATGTTGTTCGACGCGAGCATGAGCACGCGGGCCTCGGCCTGCGCCTCGACCGAGAGCGGCAGGTGCACAGCCATCTGGTCGCCGTCGAAGTCGGCGTTGAACGCCGAGCAGACGAGCGGGTGCAGCTGGATGGCCTTGCCCTCGACGAGGAGCGGCTCGAACGCCTGGATGCCGAGGCGGTGCAGCGTGGGCGCGCGGTTCAGCAGCACGGGGCGCTCGCGGATGATCTCCTCGAGCACGTCCCACACCTGCGGCTTCGACCGCTCGACCATGCGCTTCGCGTGCTTGATGTTCTGCGAGTGGCCCAGGTCGATGAGGCGCTTGATGACGAACGGCTTGAACAGCTCGAGCGCCATCTGCTTCGGCAGGCCGCACTGGTGCAGCTGCAGCTGCGGGCCCACGACGATGACCGAGCGGCCCGAGTAGTCGACGCGCTTGCCGAGCAGGTTCTGGCGGAACCGGCCCTGCTTTCCCTTCAGCATGTCGGAGAGCGACTTGAGCGCGCGGTTGCCCGTGCCCGTGACGGGGCGGCCGCGGCGGCCGTTGTCGAACAGGGCGTCGACCGCCTCCTGCAGCATGCGCTTCTCGTTGTTCACGATGATCTCGGGGGCACCGAGGTCGAGCAGGCGGCGGAGTCGGTTGTTGCGGTTGATGACGCGGCGGTACAGGTCGTTCAGGTCGCTCGTCGCGAACCGGCCACCGTCGAGCTGCACCATCGGGCGCAGCTCCGGCGGGATGACCGGGACGACGTCGAGCACCATCGCGGCCGGGCTGTTGCCCGTCTGCAGGAACGAGTTGACGACCTTGAGGCGCTTGATCGCGCGGATCTTGCGCTGGCCCTTGCCCTCGGCGATCTGCTGGTGCAGGTCCTCGGACTCGGCCGCGAGGTCGAACGAGAGCAGGCGCAGCTTGATCGCCTCGGCGCCCATGTGGCCCTCGAAGAACTCCCCGTAGAGGTCGACGAGGTCGTGGTAGACCGCGTCCTCCGCCTTCAGGTCGCCGACCTTGAGCGAGCGGAAGTCGTCGAAGACCCGCTCCATGTGGGCGATCTGGTCGTCGGCGATCTTGCGCAGCTGCGCCATCTCGCGCTCACCCGCGTCGCGGACCTTGCGCTTCTGGTCGGCCTTCGCGCCCTCCTCCTCGAGCTCGGCGACATCCGTCTCGAGCTGCGCGAGGCGCTCGGCGATGTCGGCGTCGCGGCGCTTCTCGATCTCGCCGATCTTGAGGCGGAGCTCCTGCTCGAGCGCCGGCAGGCGCTCGTGGCGAGCCTCGTCGTCGACCCGGATGATCATGTACGCGGCGAAGTAGATGACCTTCTCGAGGTCCTTCGGCGCCATGTCGAGCAGGTAGCCGAGTCGGCTGGGCACGCCCTTGAAGTACCAGATGTGCGTCACCGGGGCGGCGAGCTCGATGTGGCCCATGCGCTCGCGGCGCACGGACGACTTCGTGACCTCGACACCGCAGCGCTCGCAGACGATGCCCTTGAAGCGCACGCGCTTGTACTTGCCGCACGCGCACTCCCAGTCGCGGCTGGGACCGAAGATCTGCTCGCCGAACAGGCCGTCCTTCTCCGGCTTCAGCGTGCGGTAGTTGATGGTCTCCGGCTTCTTCACCTCGCCGTAGGACCATGCCCGGATGTCGTCGGCCGTTGCGAGGCCGATCCGCAGCTCATCGAACGTGGTTGCGTCGATCAATGCTTTTCCTCTTGTCTTCGAGTTCTGTTCTGCGGCTGCCGGATCAGATGTCGTCGATCGACGACATCTCGGGGCGCGAGAGGTTGATGCCGAGCTCCTCGGCCGTGCGGAGCGCCTCGTCCTCGTCGTCGCGCAGGGTGACCACGTCACCCGCGGCGTTGAGCACCTCGACGTTCAGGCACAGCGACTGCATCTCCTTCATGAGCACCTTGAAGGACTCGGGGATGCCGGGCTCCTGGATGTTCTCGCCCTTGACGATCGCCTCGTACACCTTCACGCGGCCGACGATGTCGTCGGACTTGATGGTGAGCAGCTCCTGCAGGGTGTAGGCGGCGCCGTACGCCTCGAGCGCCCAGACCTCCATCTCGCCGAACCGCTGGCCGCCGAACTGGGCCTTACCGCCCAGGGGCTGCTGCGTGATCATCGAGTAGGGGCCGGTCGAGCGCGCGTGGATCTTGTCGTCGACCAGGTGGTGGAGCTTGAGGATGTACATGTAGCCGACCGAGATCGGGTACGGGAAGGGCTCGCCCGAGCGGCCGTCGAAGAGGTCCGCCTTGCCGGAGCCGTCGACGAGCCGCTGGCCGTCGCGCGTCGGGAGCGTCGCGTCGAGCAGGCCGATGATGGCCTCCTCGGTCGCGCCGTCGAACACGGGGGTCGCGACCTTCGTGTTCGCGGGCGCCTCGAGCGTGCGCGGGTCGAGGCCCTCGGCCCAGTCGGGGGTGCCCTCGACCTTCCAGCCCGTCTTCGCGATCCAGCCGAGGTGCGTCTCGAGCACCTGGCCGAAGTTCATGCGCTTCGGGATGCCGAGCGGGTTGAGCACGATGTCGACCGGCGTGCCGTCCGCGAGGAACGGCATGTCCTCCTCGGGCAGGATCTTCGCGATGACGCCCTTGTTGCCGTGACGGCCGGCGAGCTTGTCGCCCTCGGTGATCTTGCGCTTCTGCGCGATGTAGACCACGACCTTCTCGTGCACGCCCGAGCCGAGCTCGTCGTCGCCGTCCTCAGCGCGGAACTGCTTGACCGCGATGACCGTGCCCTGCTCGCCGTGCGGCACCTTGAGGGACGTGTCGCGCACCTCGCGGCTCTTCTCGTTGAAGATCGCGCGCAGCAGGCGCTCCTCGGCGCTCAGCTCGGTCTCGCCCTTCGGCGTGACCTTGCCGACGAGGATGTCGCCCGGCACGACCTCGGCGCCGATGCGGATGATGCCGCGCTCGTCGAGGTCGGCGAGCAGGTCGGGACCGACGTTGGGGAGGTCACGCGTGATCTCCTCCTTGCCCAGCTTCGTGTCGCGGGCGTCGACCTCGTACTCCTCGATGTGGATCGACGAGAGCACGTCCTCCTTCACCAGGTTCTGGCTCAGGATGATGGCGTCCTCGTAGTTGTGGCCCTCCCACGGCATGAACGCCACGAGCAGGTTGCGGCCGAGGGCGAGCTCGCCCTGGTCGGTCGCGGGGCCGTCGGCGATGACCTCGCCGGCCTCGATGCGGTCGCCCGCCGAGACGATGACGCGGTGGTTGTACGACGTGCCCTGGTTCGAGCGGTCGAACTTGCGCAGGAAGTACTGCTGCGTGCCGCCCTCGTCGAGCTGCACCGTGACCAGATCGGCCGAGACCTCGGCGACCACGCCCGACGCATCCGCCGTGATGACGTCGCCGGAGTCGATCGCGGCGAAGCCCTCCATGCCGGTGCCGACGTACGGCGACTCGGAGCGGACGAGCGGCACGGCCTGGCGCTGCATGTTCGCACCCATGAGGGCGCGGTTGGCGTCGTCGTGCTCGAGGAACGGGATGAGGCTCGTCGCGACCGACACCATCTGGCGCGGCGAGACGTCCATGTAGTCGACCTCGGTCGGGACGACGAGCTCGACCTCCTCGCCCTTGCGACGAGCGACGACGCGCTCCTCGACGAAGCGCTGCGACGAGTCGAGGCGGTTGTTCGCGTGGGCGACGACGAACTCGTCCTCCTCGGAGGCGGTGAGGTAGTCGATCTTCTCGCTCACGACGCCGTTCTCGACCCGGCGGTACGGGGTCTCGATGAAGCCGAACGAGTTGATGCGCGCGAAGGTCGCGAGCGAGCCGATGAGGCCGATGTTCGGGCCCTCAGGCGTCTCGATCGGGCACATGCGGCCGTAGTGCGAGGGGTGCACGTCGCGCACCTCGACGCCTGCACGCTCGCGCGAGAGGCCGCCGGGGCCGAGCGCCGAGAGGCGACGCTTGTGGGTCAGGCCCGCGAGCGGGTTGTTCTGATCCATGAACTGCGACAGCTGCGAGGTGCCGAAGAACTCCTTGATCGCCGCCGAGACCGGACGCACGTTGATGAGCGTCTGGGGCGTGATCGCCTCGATGTCCTGCGTCGACATGCGCTCGCGCACGACGCGCTCCATGCGAGCCAGGCCCGTGCGGACCTGGTTCTGGATGAGCTCGCCGACCGCGCGGATGCGGCGGTTGCCGAAGTGGTCGATGTCGTCGACGTCGAGGCGGATGTCGACCGGCTCGCCCTTGCGGACGCCCGGCAGGGTCGTGTCGCCGTTGTGCAGCGCGACGAGGTACTTGATGGTCGCGACGATGTCGTCGACCGAGAGCACCGAGTCGCTCATGGGCACGTCGATGCCGAGCTTGCGGTTGATCTTGTAGCGGCCGACCTTCGCGAGGTCGTAGCGCTTCGGGTTGAAGTAGAAGTTGTCGAGCAGCGCGCGGGCGGCCTCGGCGGCGACCTGCTCGCCCGGACGCAGCTTGCGGTAGATGTCGCGGAGGGCGTCCTCCTTCGTCATCGGCGCGTCCTTCTCGAGCGTCGCGAGGATCGACTCGTAGCCGGCGAACTCGCGCGCGATGTCCTCGGCGGTGAGGCCGAGCGCCTTGAGGAAGACCGTGACGGACTGCTTGCGCTTGCGGTCGATGCGCACGCCGACGGCGTCGCGCTTGTCGACCTCGAACTCGAGCCACGCGCCGCGGCTCGGGATGACGCGAGCCGAGTAGACGTCCTTGTCGGAGTTCTTCTCGGGGGTGCGCTCGAAGTAGACGCCGGGGCTGCGGACGAGCTGCGAGACGACCACGCGCTCGGTGCCGTTCACGATGAACGTGCCCTTCTCGGTCATGAGCGGGAAGTCGCCCATGAAGACGGTCTGCGACTTGATCTCGCCCGTCTCGTGGTTCATGAACTCAGCGGAGACGTAGAGCGGAGCGGCGTAGGTCTTGCCGCGCTCCTTGCACTCGTCGATCGTGTACTTCGGCACGTCCAGGACGGGCTCCGAGAACGAGAGCTGCATCTTCTCGCTCAGGTCCTCGATCGGGGAGATCTCCTCGAAGATCTCCTCGAGCCCCGAGTGCGCGGGGATGTCGTCGCGGCCGGCGGCCGTCGCCTCGTCGAGGCGGGCCTTCCACGCGTCGTCGCCGATGAGCCATTCGAAGCTCTCGGTCTGCAGCGCCAGCAGGTCGGGGACGGTGAGCGTCTCCGGGATTCGGGAGAAGCTCAGTCGGCTTGCGTTCCGACCGGTCTTGGGGCTCAGTTCAGCCAAGGCAGATACCTCCGGGCCGGGAAGGGTTGCGGGTCTTCCCGGGATCGTGTCGTCGGTGAGAGACTCGTCAACACCCTTGAAGCGCCCGGTCTCCGGGCGCGCGCCGACCGCAATATGAAGGCAGAGGGGATGTCTGTGAGCGCAAGGATTCACACTACGCCTCGCGCGTCCGCGTGTCCAGTCACCGCGGCGTGTCGGCTGGTGCTCGCCCGGACGTCGATGCTAGCGCGGCGCGCGGGCGGCTCGCGGTAGCGACAGGATGGGAGCGTGGAGACCCCGAGCCGCCGCCTCTCGAGCGGCATGCACGCCGAGATGCGCTACGCCTCGGCGGGCGGCTGGCAGCTCGTCGTCGACGGCACGCCGCAGTCGCACGTCGACCCCGAGCGCCCGCAGCTGCTCGTCTACGAGTACGTGCAGCAGATCGGCCACGTCATCGACGCGCTCGAGCCCGGCCCCATCACCGCGGTGCACCTCGGCGCCGGCGCGCTGACGCTCCCCCGCTACGTCGACGCGACCCGGCCGGGCTCCCGGCAGCAGGTCATCGAGATCGAACCGGCGCTCGTCGAGCTCGTGCGCGAGGTCGCCCCGCTCCCCCGCGGCGCGAGCGTGCGGCTGCGCTACGGGGATGCGCGCGAGCAGCTCGCCCGCTTGCCGAAGGGGCTCGTCGGCGCCGCCGACCTCGTGGTCGTGGATGTGTTCTCGGGCTCCCAGACGCCGGCCCACGTGACGACCGTGGAGTTCCACGCCCTCGCGCGCGAGCTGCTCGCCCCGGCGGGGGTCGTCGCGGTGAACATCGCCGACGACCGGCAGCTCGCGTTCGCGAAGCGCCAGCTCGCGGCCCTGCTCGAGGTGCACGCCGAGGCGGCCGCGCTCGCCGACCCCGGCATGCTCAAGGGCCGCCGCTTCGGCAACGTCGTCGCCATCGCGGGCGCGACGCTCCCCGACCTCGAGTCGATCGGCCGGGCGCTGCGCCGCGACCCGCTGCCGGGGAAGGTCGTCGCGGGCGAGGAGCTCCGCCGCTTCCTCGGCGGCGCGCTACCGGCGCGCGACGCCGACGCGACGCCGAGCCCCGCACCGAGCCGCGGCATCTTCGGCTGACGGCCCCCCACCGATCGCTGAGCCGCTCCGCGCGCGGAGCGCGCTGAACGTGTCGACGCGCGCCGCGCCGCGCACCCCGTTCTGCAGGCGATCTCGGCCGCTCGAGGGGAATGCTCCCTCGGCCCGCCCGATCGCCTGCGAAGCGGTTCGCGGCGCGGCTCCCGGCGGATCCGCGAACCTGCGGCACGATGTCGGGATGAGCGAGTCGATCGGCTACGACCAGACCGCGCTGCGCAACGCCGTCGACGTGGCGGCCGCCGCCCGCCGGCTCCGCGAGCTCGGGCGCGAGCGCTCGCTCGCCGCCGTCTCGGAGCGCGCGTGGCTGCTCGAGAGCATCGGGCGGCTCGACGAGGCGCTCGCCGCCGCCAGCGAGGCGGTGACGCTCGCCCGCGCGTCCGGCTCGCGCGACCGCGCCGCCGAGGCCCGGCTGCTGCGCGCATCCGTGGTGCAGACGCGCGGCGACCTCTCGACGGCGCTCCGCGAGTGCACCGCGATCATCGCCGAGGCGCGCTCGAACGACTGGGTCGAGCTGTGGGCGCACGCGCTCCAGCAGCGCGGCACCGTGCACTTCGCGCTCGGCCGCTGGCAGGAGGCGTGCGTCGACTTCACCGTCGCCGTCGAGCTGTGCCGCGAGGCCGACCTGCCGCCCGAGCAGCTCGAGGCCGCAGAGATCGCGCTGCTCGTGGCGACCGACCGGGCGCAGACCGAGGCGGTGCGGGCCGAGCAGGACGTGCCGCGCGCGAGCCACCCGATCTGGGGCGGGCGCTGACCCTCCACAGGCTCGCCTCGCCGGTTCGCGCCGCGCGGCACCCTGCTGGCATGCTCGCTGCCGGCGGGAGGTGACGGATGGCGGAGCTCGAGCGGGTGCGGGTGTGGGCGGAGGCCCTCATCCGGCTGCACCTCGACGAGTCGTGGAGCTTCGAGTTCGATCGCGCGGTCAAGCGCGCGGGCCTCACCGACTTCCGCGCGCGGCGCATCTCCGTCTCGAAGCACCTCGCCGCCCGCTGGGATGACGACGACGTGCACCAGACGCTGCTGCACGAGGTGGCGCACGCGATGGTCGGGCCCGGCGCGGGCCACGGTCCGGTGTGGCGACGCGCGGCCCGCGAGCTGGGCTACGTCGGCGGGCGCACGCACCAGGGCGAGATCGCGGCGGAGCGCGCCGGCTGGCTCGGCGAGTGCCCGGGCGGCCACGAGCACGTGCGCTTCCGCGCGCCACGCGGGCGCTACGCGTGCAAGGCGTGCTCGCGCTCGGCCCGGCGAGTGGTCGAGATCCGCTGGCGCCGCCGGCCGGTGGCGGCGTGACGTCGCGGCGGCTCTCGAGCGGCCGCGAGGCACGGCTCGAGGCGGCTGACGATGGTCTCGTGCTCGTGATCGACGGCATCGAGCAGTCGCACATCGCGTCGCCCGGGACCGCGCCTCGGCACGCCTCGGCGCGCTGGATGCTCGCGGCGGCGCTCGAGTGCCTCGCCGGCGGCGGGCGGCGCTCGCTGCACCTCGGCGGCGGCGCGGCGACCCTGCCGCGGCTGCTGCAGCACGAGCTGCCGCACCTCACCCAGCGGGTCGTCGAGCTCGAGCCGGCGCTCGCCGAGCTCGTGCGAGCCGAGGCGCCGCTGCCCGACGGCGTCGAGCTCGAGGTCGGTGACGGCCGCGCCGTGCTCGAGGCGCAGGCCGAGCCCGTCTCGATCGTGCTCTCGGATGTCTTCGGCGGCGGTAGCGTGCCGGCACCGTTCACGTCGATCGAGTTCTACGCCGCCGCGCGCGCGGCGCTCGAGCCGGGCGGCGGGCTGCTCGTCAACTCCGCTGACGGGCCGCCGCTCGCGTTCGTGCGCGCGCAGCTCGCGACCGTGCGGGCCGTCTTCGCGCACGTCGCCCTCATCTCGACCGGCTCGACCCTCGCGGGTGCGCGGTTCGGCAACGTCGTGCTGCTCGCGAGCGACGCGCCGCTGCCCCTCGACGCGATCCGCGAGCGGCTCCGCGGCGAGGTTCCGCCCGTCGCCGTGCTCCCCTGGTCGCGGCTCGAGCGGTTCGTCGCCGACACCGCGCCCGAGCCGATCACCGACGCGACCGCGGTCGACTCCGCGTCGCCGTCCCGCTCGGCCTACCTCGGGCCGGGCGCCCTGCCGCCGTCGCTGCTCGAGCGCGACGGCGACTGATCCCGCTCGGGGCGGCCCGACGCATCCCACCCCGCACCCTCGGCCGGCGCGACGTCGACCGCGCTCGACGCCGCGGGCGGCACGTCGTCGGGTGGCGCCGCGGCGTCGTAGGAGGCGCTGATCTGCCGGTACGACTTCGACAGCATCGCGAGCGCCGCGGCGATGATCATGACGACGCCGCCGATGAGGAACACGAGCGCGATGCCGCGCGCGACGCCGGTGCCGAGCAGCGGCTCGAGCGCCGCCGAGCCCTCGCTCGAGCGCGCCCACGGGAGGATCCAGAACTCGGCGAGCGGTGCGATGAGGAACGCGGTGATCGGTGCCGCCGCCGCCTCGAACGCCATCGCGAAGCCGAACACGCGACCTTGGCGCGAGAGCGGCACGACACGCTGGATGATCGTCTGCTCGGCGGCCTCGGCGGCCGGGATGAGGCACATGTAGAGCCAGATGCCGCTGGCGTAGAGCCACCACCACTCGCGGATCGTGAAGAGCGCGCCGAGCGCGCCCATCGCCATCACGACGATGAGCAGCGTGCGGATCGGGCGCTTGCCGAGGCCGAAGCGCGCGATCGCGAGGCCGCCGACGATGAAGCCCGTCGAGGCGGCGCCGAAGACGACGCCCCACATCTCGACCGAGAACAGCTCGAGTCCGTACGGGTCCATGAGCGCCATGTAGAGGCCGCCGATGAGGTTGTTGAAGGTCGAGAAGAGGATGAGCGCGAAGAGGCCGCCGATCGCGAGCACCGCGCGCAGCGAGCCGCGCAGGTCGACGCCCCGAGCGGTGTCGTCGGCGTCGAGCTCGACGACGTCCTGCGGCATGCGGAGCGTCAGCAGGTGCGCGAGGCTCACGCTCGTGAGGGCGACGGCGATCGCGATCGTCCAGCCCATGCCGAGCTGCCCGATCGCGAGGCCCGAGAGCACGCTCGTGACGATGAAGGCGAGGCCCTGCACGGTGCCGACGAGGCCGTTCGCGTTCGCATGCCGCTCGTCGGGCACGAGCATCGTGACCGTCGTCGAGAGCGCGATGTTGCGCATCTGCTCGACGACCGCGCCGCCGAGCACGATCGCGCCGAAGAGCCAGAACCACGGGGCGCCGAGGTCGAGCAGCATCGGCTCGGGCATCAGCAGGTACAAGACGCCCGCCACCGAGAAGGCGACGAGCGTGACGGTGCCCGAGAGCAGCATGACGCGCAGCTTGCGGTGGTGGTCGACGATCGTGCCGAAGAGCATGCTGCCGAACGCGACGAACAGCATGTAGGCGCCGCCGATGATGCCGGTCGCGAGCACGGAGCGGGTCTCGAGGTAGACCCAGAACGTCAGCGCGAACCACAGGAAGCTCGTGGTCAGGTTGGCGAGGGCGGTGTTGATCAGCACGTGGAGGAACGTGCGCTCGCCCTGCGTCCTCGTCATCGAGGTCATGCGGGCACGCTAGACCCGGCCGCCCACATCGCGACACCGGCGAGTCGCCGGCGAGGGCCGCGCATGCTTGTGCACGCTCTTGCGGCTCCCCGCCGCGGTGCGCCGCAGGGGCGTGCACATCGCTCGTGGCGAGGGCGCCGACGTGGCCGTCGATGAAGCGCGCGCTCTCCACAGGCGGCCGCTCGCCGCCGGCGCGCGCACCCGCGGCGAGGCAGAGTGCGCGCATGCCGCCGCTGCCCGCGCCGCTCCCCGAGCCGTTCGCCGGCCGACCGTTCCTCGTCGGCGCCGCCCTGCGAGCGGGCGTGAGCCCGGCGCGAGTGCGCGCCCGCGACCTCGTCGCGCCGTTCCGCGGCGTGCGCGCCGACGCCGCCGATGACCTGCAGTCGATCGCCGCCGCCTACGCGACGCGCATGCCGCCGCACCACTCCTACGGCGGCACGACCGCCGCGCGGCTGTGGGGGCTCCCGCTTCCCGACGACTGGTCGGCCGACGAGCCGCTCGTGATCGCGCGGCCGAACGGCAGCACACGCGGACGCTCAGCCGGCACGCGGCACATCGCCATCGACGCGGATCGGCTGCGGAGCGCGTCGCACCACGGCCTGCGGCTCCTCGCTCCCGGGGCGACCGCGCTCACCCTCGCGCGCGAGCTCCCGCACGAGCGGCTCGTGCACGTCGTCGACGCGCTCCTGACCGGCTCGACGCGCTACCCCGACCTCGACCTCCCGAAGCGTCCCTACGCGACGATCGAGGCGCTGCTCGACTTCCTCGACGACTGCCGCGGGCTGCGGGGCGCTCGCGCTCTGCGCGCCGCCGCTGTCGATGCGCGCGCGGCCGTCGACTCCCGCTTCGAGAGCATCACGCGCCGCGTCATCGTCCTCGCGGGGCTCCCGGAGCCCGAGGTGCATCCGCTCGTGGTCATCGACGGCGTGCGACTGCACCCGGACCTCGGCTACCCCGCGCTGCGGATCGCCGTCGAGTACGAGGGCGAGGGGCACCTCGACCCGAAGCGGTGGGCCGACGACATCCTGCGCTACGAGATGCTCGAAGCCGCCGGCTGGATCGTGGTCCGCATCACGAAGGCCGATGTCGCGGGCTCGGGAGTCCGCTGCGCGAGG
This sequence comes from Agrococcus sp. TSP3-2-1, assembly GCF_049897585.1. Classification (NCBI taxonomy): domain Bacteria; kingdom Bacillati; phylum Actinomycetota; class Actinomycetes; order Micrococcales; family Microbacteriaceae; genus Agrococcus; species Agrococcus sp. TSP3-2-1. The sequence continues at coordinate 293,047 of NZ_JAFCWN010000002.1, read as the reverse complement.
CGCGTCCGCGCCGCGCTGGCCCGTCGCGCGTAGCGCTCGACCGTGTCCACGCAGCCACATGCACGCTCTTGCGGCTCGAGGCGCCGCCGAGCAGCAGGAGCGTGCACATCGTGGCCGCAGTCACCGAGTGGCGCCCATGCATGTGCACGCTGTTGCGGCTCGAGACGCCGCCGAGCAGCAAGAGCGTGCACTTCGCCACCGACCCCCGCAGGCATGTGCACGCTGTTGCGGCTCGAGGCGCCGCCGAGCAGCAGGAGCGTGCACATCGCGGCAGGGGGCCGGTCGGCGGCGGCCCGCCGCGGCGTCAGTCGCGCGAGTCGCGCGCCCCCGCCCACAGGTCGACGCCCGGCTCGTCGCGCGCGAGCTCGTCGATCGCCGCGAGCTCGTCGGCGCTGAACGAGAGGCCACCGAGCGCCGCGATGTTCTGCTCGAGCTGCTCGAGCCGCGACGCGCCGATCGTGAGCGACGTCATGCGCTCATCGCGCAGCGCCCACGCGAGCGCGAGCTGCGCGAGCGACTGCCCGCGCGACTCGGCGATGCCGGCGAGTCCGCGGAGTCGCTCGGCCGCCTCGGGCGAGAGGCTCGCGTCGAGCGATCCCCGCGCGCTGCCGAGCGCGGCCCGCGACCCCTCGGGCACCCCGTCGAGGTACTTGCCCGTCAGGAGGCCCTGCGCGAGCGCGGTGAAGCCGATGACCCCGATGCCGAGCTCGCCCGCGGCGTCGAGCAGCCCATCCGTCTCGATCCAGCGGTTGAGCATCGAGTACGACGGCTGGTGGATCGTGAGCGGCGTGCCGAGCGAGCCGAGGATCGCGTGCGCGCGGCGCGTCTCGTCGGCCGAGTAGCTCGAGACGCCGACGTAGAGGGCGCGGCCCGTGCGGACGATGTGGTCGAGGGCCGACATCGTCTCCTCGAGCGGCGTCTCGGGGTCGGGCCGGTGGTGGTAGAAGATGTCGACGTAGTCGAGCCCCATGCGCTGCAGCGACTGGTCGAGGCTCGCGACGAGGTACTTGCGGCTGCCGCCGAAGCCGTAGGGCCCGGGCCACATGTCCCAGCCGGCCTTCGTCGTCACGAGGATCTCGTCGCGGTGCGCGCCGAGGTCGCTCGCGAGCACGCGCCCGAAGTTCGACTCGGCGGCGCCGTAGGGCGGGCCGTAGTTGTTGGCGAGGTCGAAGTGCGTCACGCCGCGGTCGAAGGCGCCGAGGATGAGCTCGCGCTGCCGCTCGAGCGGCACGTCGTCGCCGAAGTTGTGCCACAGGCCGAGCGTGAGCGCCGGCAGCTTGAGGCCGGAGGAGCCGGCGCGGCGGTACTGCATCGCGCCGGGTCCGTCGGTGTCGTAGCGGGTGGGGTCGGGCTGCCAGCTCATCGTGCGGCTCCTTCGCGCTCGGCGAGCGCGGCGCGCGCGGCGGTCTCGGCGGCGACGAGCGACCGCGTCGCGCCGCGGAGGCCAACGGCAGCCGCGCACGCCGCCGCGCACGCGGGGCTGTGGAAGTCGATGCCGAGCTCGGCGAGCGCGTCGACGACGCGGCCCGCGACGAGCAGGTCGGCGGCGTTCGGGCGCAGGCTGCCGTCGCCCCAGCGGTCCCCCGCCGCGACGATCGCGATCGAGGCGCGGTCGCCGAGCCGCACCTGCTCGTCGAGCGCCGCCTGGGCGATGTCGGATGCGTTCGCGAGCGTCGCGTCGAGCACGAGCGTCGTGCGGGGCGCACGATCCTGCAGCTCGGCCGACTCGGGGCCCCGGTCGGCGTCCGCGATCACGATGACGTCGGCCGCGGCCGCGTCGATCCCGGCGGGGCCCCACTCGAGGGTCACCTGGTACTGCGCGCTCATGCGCCCAGCCTACGGAGCGCGACCCTGCGCATCCGCTCGGAATGGTCGCGAGTCAGCGCAGCGCGCCGCAGTGCGCGAGCGCCGCGCGCACGAGGCTGCCGCGGCCGCCCTCCATCTCGCTCGTGACGAGCTCGGACGCGGCGGCCTCGGGGCTCAGCCACGTGAGCTCGAGCGCGTCCTGCCGGGGGTCGCACGTGCCGGTGACGGGCACGATGTAGCACAGCGACACCGCGTGCTGGCGCTCGTCCGAGAAGATGCCGTCGCCCGGGAGCGGGAAGTACTCGGCGATGTGGAAGGGCACGGGGCTCGCGGGCAGCTGCGGGAACGCCATCGGCCCGAGGTCCTTCTCGAGGTGCCGGTAGAGCGCGTCGCGCACGCGCTCGCCGCGCAGCACGCGCCCCGAGACGACCGTGCGGGTCATGACGGCCTGCTCGTTCATGCGCAGCAGCAGCCCGACCTCCGTCACCTGCCCCATGCCGTCGAGCCGCACGGGGATCGCCTCGACGTAGAGGATCGGCAGGCGCTCGCGAGCGTGCTGCAGCTCCTCGTCGCTGAGCCATCCGGGGTTGGGGTCGGGAGTGCGCACGGCCATGCGCTCCATTGTGCCCCGGCCGACCTCCAGCCGCTCGGAGAGGGGCGGATGCGTCGGCGGCTACGGGCGCAGGCGCCGGCCCGAGCGGTCGGCCCAGCGCGCGAGCGCGAACCAGGCGGCGACGACGACGAGCGCGAGCACGACCGAGGGGATGTCGCCGAGCCGCGCGAACGCGCCGACCGGGTCGGGGTCGGGCAGCGCCTCGAGCAGCGTGCGCAGCGCGAGCGTCGTCGCGACCGCGAGCAGGCTGATGCGCCCGACGGCCGCGAAGGGCTCGGCGAGGGCGCCGAGGGTCGAGGTGCCGCCGCGCAGGTCGGTGTCGATGACCGGATGCGCGACCGTCGCGAGCACGGCGGCGAGCGTCGCGACGCCCAGGGTGAGCGGCGGCGTCCAGACCGCGACGGCCGGCTCGAGCGCCTGCTGCCCCCACATCGTGGGGGTGAAGTAGGCGATGACGCCGAGCACCGCGAAGAGCGTCGCGGCGAGCAGCCCGAAGCCGATCACGCGCGGCCGCTGGCGGCCCGTGACGCTGCGCGCGCGGAGGAAGCCGTGCACGAGCGCGGCGCCGGCCGCGGCGGGCACCGCGAGGCCGAGGCCCGCGACGACCGTCGTGACCGCTTGCACGACGAGCGGATCGGCGGACGCGCCCGCGGCAGCCGCGACACCGCCGACGACGAGCGTCGCGGGGCTGCACACGTCGCTGAGCGCACCGCACATGCCGCTCGCGAGCCACAGCGCGCCCGAGCCGATGAGCGCGACGATCGCGAGCGCCGCGACCCACCCCGACCAGCTGCGCGCGAGCCGCCCCAGGAAGCCGAGCGCCGCGATCGCGATCGCGAGCTGCACGAGCGGGCCGGTCACGGGCATCCGCTCGAGTCCGCCGAAGGTGCCGGCGCCCGGGTCGAACGGCACCCCCGCGGCGGCGCCGGCGATGAGCGCCGCGAGCGCCGAGAGCAGCAGGCCGAGGCCCAGGAGCAGCAGCGATCGCAGCGCGACCCGGCCGCCCGACGTCCAGTCGCGGTGCTGCGCCATCGCGAACGCGCAGCCCGCGATGAGCGCGAACGTCGGCATCGCGAGCGCGTCGATCCCGATCGCGCCCCACGGCTCCGAGGCGGGCACCGGGCGCCGGGGCGCGGCGAGCCACGCGACGGTCGCGAGCACGAGGAGGCCGCGGGCGGCGTCGAGCGAGACGACGCGGCCGATCCGCTTGCCGCGCGCCGGCCGCCGGGCAGGGCCGCGACCGCCGCGCCCGCCGGCCGCGGGCATGACGCGCGTGGTCGCCGATGTGCTCGTCACGGGTGCGCCTCCATGCTTCGAGGCTACTGTCGAGGGGAGCGGCGCGGCAGGCGCCCGAGAGGAGCGCGAGATGCAGCAGATCGACGCGGATGCGGTGCAGTGGCGGGACGGCACCGGTGACGAGCTGCTCGTGGTCATGCACGGCATCGGCTCGCACGAGGGCGACCTGTTCGGGCTCGCCCCGCACCTGCCGGCCGAGCTGACGATCGCGTCGCTGCGCGCGCCGATCCCCTACGGCGGCGGATTCGCGTGGTTCGACTTCTCGCCGATCGACAGCGACGACGACGCCCTCATCAACGCCACTGCCGAGGGCGTGCTCGCGTGGCTCGACGGGCTCGAGCGGCGCTACTCGCGCGTGCACCTGCTCGGCTTCTCGCAAGGCGGCGCCATGGCGGTGCAGCTCGCGCGGCTCGCGCCGGATCGGTTCGCGTCGATCGCCCACCTGTCGTCGTTCGTGCACGCGGGCGAGCTGCCCGGTGACGCCGAGCTCGCTGCCCGCGAGCCGCGGCTGCCGCTGCTCGCGACGATCGGCGAGCTCGACGACGTCATCCACAAGGACAAGATCGTCCGCTCGGCGCCGTGGCTCGACGCGCACTTCGACGTCGACCGGCGCACCTATCGGCGCGCGCACACGATCGTGGGCGAGGAGCTCGCCGACGTCGTCGACTTCCTGCGGCGGGTCTGAGCGCGCCGATCGAGCGTCCCGGCTCTCGGGCGGCGGGCGGCAGGATGGAGCCATGGAACGGTTCCGGCTGGGCGGCGTGCCGGGCGTGACGCCCGCGAAGTGGATGCGGGTGTGGGCCGAGCGCGTGCCCGACGTGCCGATCGAGCTCGTCGCGCTCGACGAGGCCGACGCGGTGCCCGCGCTGCGGGACGGCCGCGCCGACGCCGTCCTCGCGCGCCTGCCGGTCGAGGCGGAGGGCATGCACCGCGTGCCGCTCTACGACGAGCTCGCCGTCGTCGTCGCCCCCGTCGGCCACCCGATCGTCGCGTTCGAGACCGTCACGCTCGCCGACCTCGAGGGCGAGCGGCTGCTCGAGTCGGGCGACCTCTCCCCCGCGCAGCTGCTCGAGGTCGTCGCGGCCGGAGCCGGCCTCGCGATCGTGCCGATGTCGGTCGCGCGAGCGGTCGGCGGCCCGAACACCCGCCATCGGGTGGTGACGGATGCGCCCACCACGACGATCGCGCTCGTCTGGCCCGAGCACGCGGACTCCGCGCTGCACCAGGAGCTCATCGGCATCGCGAAGGGCCGTCGCGCGGGCTCCTCCCGCGGCCGCGATCGCGAGCACCGCGTCGAGCCCGGCAACGCCGCGACCGGCGCGAAGCCCCGCCCCTCGAAGCCGAAGCCCTCGCCCGCCCAGCGCCCGCGCAAGCGCGGCGGCCACGGCCGCGGCGGTCGCCCGGGCCCCGGCGGCCGCCGCTGACCCGAACCGCGCGACGCCCGCCCGCCGGGCCGTCGCAGAGTGCCGGCACTCTGCGCGCTGAGCGCCGCAGAACAGCAGAGTGGCGGCACTCTGCGGGCACCCGGCGCAGGAACGGCGAAGGCCCCGCGCTCTCGCTGAGCGCGGGGCCTCCCGCTGGCGGTGACGGTGGGATTTGAACCCACGGTGGAGGGTTACTCCACACGACTTTTCGAGAGTCGCACCTTCGGCCGCTCGGACACGTCACCAAGGGGATATCGTACACAGCCTCGGAGCCGCTCGCGAACCGGCGCCTGCCGTCAGGGCAGCAGCACCTTCACGCGGCGCACCTCGTGCAGCCCCTCCTCGACCTTCTCCCCGCCGTCGAGGTGCCAGCCGCGCGCGTCGTAGAACGCGGCGGCCCGCTCGTTGCCCGCGAGCATCCACAAGTAGGCGCTGCGGTGCCCATCGGCGATGAGCCGCCGCTCGACCTCCGCGAGCAGCGCCTTGCCGACGCCCCGCGACCAGCGCTCGGTGTGCGCGTAGATCGCGTAGAGCTCGCCCGTGACGCCGTCGAGCGGCTCGCGGGCCCTCCCGGCGCTCGCCCACCCGACCACCTCGCCGTCGGCGACCGCGACGAGGTCGTGGCTGCCAGCATCCGCGTGGTGCTCGTCCCACCGCTCGACGCGGTGCGCCGTCTCGCGCTGCACGTCCAGGCGGTCCAGCACCTCCTTCGGCACGAGCCCCGAGTAGGCGGCTCGCCAGGTCTCGATGCGCACGCGCGCGATGCCTGCGGCGTCGCCGATCGTGGCGTCGCGGACGTGCGCGGTCATGCGGCCTCCTCCGGTGCCGCGTCGATGACGCAGAAGCGGTTGCCCTCGGGGTCCTCCATGATCACGTAGTCGGCGTCCGGCGGTCGCTTCGACCACTCGACGCGACGGGCGCCGAGCGCCTCGAGCCGCTCGACCTCTGCCCGCTGGTCGTCGGCGTACAGGTCGAGGTGGATGCGCGGCGGCAGGATGCGCTCGCTCGGCACCGCGTCGAGGGAGACGTTGGGTCCCCCTCCCGATCGCGGTCGCAGCAGCGCGAAGTCGGGCTCGATCGGCTCGCGCGGCTCGTAGTCGAGCGCCGCGGCCCAGAAGCGCAGCTGGCGCTCCAGGTCGCTGCACCGGATCACGATCGAGCCGACGGTCAGCATGCCCGCGAGCGTAGTGGGTGAACGGGGCTCATGACCCGCGATCGTGCACACTCGCGCTCGCGTCGTCGACGGCATGTCGGCGGCGGCCGATAGCGTCGATCGCATGGCCAAGTCCCCCGCGTTCCGCTGCTCCGAGTGCGGGTGGACGACCCTCAAGTGGGTCGGGCGCTGCGGGGAGTGCCAGCAGTGGGGCACCGTCGAGGAGGTCGGCGTGCCCGCGAAGGGCGTCGCCGCGGCCTCGGTGCCCGCGTCTCGCGCGGCCCGGCCGATCACCGCGCTCGAGACGGCGGAGGCGCCGCGCTGGCCGACGGGCATCGCCGAGTTCGACCGCGTGCTCGGCGGCGGCATCGTGCCGGGCGCGGTCGTGCTGTGCTCGGGCGAACCGGGCGTCGGCAAGTCGACGCTGCTGCTCGCGGTCGCCGCGCGCGCTGCCTCGAGCGGCCGCCGCGTGCTCTACGTCTCGGGCGAGGAGTCGATCGCGCAAGTGCGGCTGCGCGCCGAGCGCACGGGCGCGCTCGAGCCGCAGCTCTACCTCGCGAGCGAGACCGACCTCGCGACGATCCTCGGCCAGCTGCGCGACACCGCCCCGGAGCTCGTGATCGTCGACTCCGTGCAGACGGTCGCGAACGCCGCGAACGAATCGCTCGCGGGCGGGCCGAGCCAGGTGCGCGACGTCGCCGCGGCGCTCACGCGGGCGGCGAAGGATGCGGGCGTGCCGCTGCTGCTCGTCGGTCACGTCACGAAGGACGGCTCGGTCGCCGGGCCTCGCGTGCTCGAGCACCTCGTCGACGTCGTCGCGCACTTCGACGGCGACCGGCAGACGGCGCTGCGCTTCGTGCGCACGTCGAAGAACCGCTTCGGGCCGACCGACGAGGTCGGCTGCTTCGAGATGACCGGCGAGGGCATCCTCGAGGTGCCCGACCCCTCCGGTCTCTTCCTCTCGCGCTCCGCGACGCCGCTCGCCGGCACGTGCGTGACGATCGCGCTCGAGGGCCGCCGCGCGCTCCCGGTCGAGATGCAGGCGCTCGTCGTGCCCGCGTCGACCGCCCAGCCCCGCAGGGTCGTGAACGGCGTCGACTCCTCGCGCGTCGCGATGGTCATCGCGGTGCTCGAGCGGCACGCCGGCATCGCCCTCGGCAACCAGGACGTCTACGTCTCGACCGTCGGCGGCATCCGCGTCACCGAGCCGGGCGCCGACCTCGCGATCGCGCTCGCGATCGCGAGCGCCTTCCGCAACACCGCGCTGCCCCGCGAGCTCGCCGCGGTCGGCGAGATCTCGCTCGCGGGCGAGATCCGGGCCGCCTCGGCGGCGAAGCGCCGAGCGGCCGAGGCGCGCAGGCTCGGCTACGCGCGGGTCGTCGACGAGGGTGTCGCACTCGTGCGCAGCGCCGTCACCGAGACGCTCGCGGCAGGGCGCCGCCAGCGGCAGCACGACCCGCTCGAAGCGGTCCCCGGCTTCTGAGCCGCGGGCCTCACTCGAGGATGAACTGCCGGCTCTCGGCGCTCGCGTAGTCGCCGACCCGCACGTTGAGGTTGTAGGCGGCACCGCCCGCCGTCACCTGCGAGCGCTCGGCCGTGCACGTCTCGATCGACGACGGAGTGCGGTCCCACTCGATCGGCACGGTTGACTGCGGCGTCGCGGGCTCGAGCTGCACCATGTTGTCCTGCACGTCGGCGGCGCAGTCGGTGTAGCGATAGACGACCTCATCGCCCGTGCGGATCTCGTACTCCTGCACGGCGGTGCCGGCGTTGAGCGAGCACGCGCTCTCCCCGGTGTTCTCGATCGTGAACGACAGCAGCACGGGCTCGCCGGCCGCGTACGTCGAGTGATCGGTCGTCGGCGTGATGCGCACGGCCTCGGGCGCGCACGGCTCACCCGGCGCGGCGCTCGGACTCCCACCGATCGGCGTGAACGGCGTCGTCGGGGTCGGCGTGGGCGCCGCCGACTCGGCGGGCGCGGCGCTCGCGCTCGCGCTCGGCGCGGTCGCGGGCGGCGGGGCCTCGTCCGCGGCCCACGGCCGCCAGACGAGCAGCGCGGCAGCGGCGACCGCGATGACGAGCACGAGGCCGAGCAACGTGCGACGCCGACGCACCGCGGCGCGGCGCTTGGCTGTCATCGGCGTGCTCACCGATCCAGGGTAGGCGTCGGACGCGGGCTCACAGCCGCTTGAGCATGCGTGTGTTGCCGAGGGTGTTGGGCTTCACGTGCGCGAGGTCGAGGAACTCGGCGACGCCGCCGTCGGCCGAGCGCAGCAGCTCGACGAAGACCTCGGGCTCGACGACCTGCTCGGCGACCTCCTCGTAGCCGTGCCGGCCGAAGAAGTCGGTCTCGAACGTGAGGCAGAACAGCCGCGTGAGCCCCAGCTGCCGCGCGCGCTCCTCGAGGTCGACGAGCATCGCGTGGCCGACGCCCTTGCCGAGCGCCCCCTCCGCGACGGCGATGGTGCGCACCTCGCCGAGGTCCTCCCACATGACGTGGAGCGCGCCGCAGCCCACCACGTGCCCGTCGCGCTCCGCGACGACGAACTCCTGCACGGCCTCGAAGAGCGTCACGAGCTCCTTGCCGAGCAGGATGCGTCGGCGCACGTAGGGCTCGATGAGGTCGCGCATCGCGCGCACGTCGCTCGTGCGCGCGGCCCGCACGGTGAGCTCGGAGCGATCGGGGGCAGGAGCGGGTGCGTCGGCCATAGGGATCGAGCCTACGCCCCTACCCGTTCGAGCCCACCCGCGCGCTGGAGCTCAAGCGACCCGATAGACGAGCCGCGCGAACTGCCCCACCCGACGCACCTCGACGAGCGTGAGCCGGTCGGACTCGACCCGGCGCGGCATGAGCGGCGCGCCGCTCGCGAGCGCGACGGGCGCGACCGAGATCGCGACCTCGTCGAGGGCGCCCGCGTCGAGGAACTGGCCGGCGAGGTCGCCGCCGCCCACGACCCAGATGTCGCCGTCGCCGGCCGCCGCCCGCAGCTCCGGCAGCGCGTCGGCGATCGAGCCCCGGAGGAAGCGGATGTCGGAACCCTCCGGCACGGGCATCTCGCGGCTCGTGAAGACGAACGCCGGCCGCGCGCCCGCGAAGTCGCGCCACTCCTGATCCCGCCACGTCGCGTGCCACTCGCGGAGCAGCCACTCGTAGGTGTGTGAGCCGAGCACCATCACCGTCGCGTCGGCCGGCAGCAGGGTGTCGTCGGGATCGGTGCCGCCGTCGACGGCGAAGAGCCACGCGAGCGAGTGCTCGTCGTCGGCGAGGAAGCCGTTGATGGTCGTCGCGGTGTCGAAGATGATGCGTGCCATGCGCGGGACGCTAGGGCGCACCGCCCACACGCGGGCGGAGCAGCAGCGCTGCACCTGTGCGCACCAGCAGCGTGCCGCCTGCGCAGCTTGCGAGGGACCTCCCCGGCCGTGTGCGGCAGCGCCCCCGAGCCCCTTGCGACGACCGACGATCGACGGCCGTGTAGGTCCGGTGAACATCCGTTCTCGATCCGGACATGGAAGAGGGGACCCCTCTCGGGATCCCCTCTCTCGCTGCACGGGTCAGGCCCCGGCGGGCGCGAGCTCCGGCTCGTGCGGCTCCGGCGACGTGTGGGTGAAGACGAACTCGTCGTCGACGAAGTCGACTGTGACGTGCTCCCCCGAGCCCAGCTCGCCGTGCAGGATCTTCTCGCTCAGCACATCCTCGACCTCGTGCTGGACCGCGCGGCGCAGCGGCCGAGCGCCGAGCGCCGGGTCGTGGCCGATGTGGATGAGCCGGCGCTTGGCCGCCTCGGTGAGCTCGATCGTCATGTCGCGGTCCATCAGTCGCTCTGCGAGGCGGCCGACGAACAGGTCGACGATCTGCAGCAGCTCGTCCGGGCTGAGCTGCGGGAAGACGATGATCTCGTCGACGCGGTTGAGGAACTCCGGCTTGAAGTTCTTCTTCAGCTCGTCGCGCACCTTGCCGCGCATCCGCTCGTAGTCGTTCTCGCTCGAGCCCTCGAGCACGAAGCCGACGGGCCCGCCCGAGATGTCCTTCGTGCCGAGGTTCGTGGTCATGATGATGACGGTGTTCTTGAAGTCGACCACGCGGCCCTGGCCGTCCGTGAGGCGGCCCTCCTCGAGGATCTGCAGCAGCGAGTTGAAGATGTCGACGTGCGCCTTCTCGATCTCGTCGAAGAGCACGACCGAGAACGGCTTGCGCCGCACCTTCTCGGTGAGCTGGCCGCCCTCCTCGAAGCCGACGAAGCCGGGAGGGGCGCCGAAGAGCCGCGAGACGGTGTGCTTCTCGCTGAACTCCGACATGTCGAGCGAGATGAGGGCGTCCTCGTCGTCGAACAGGAACTCGGCGAGCGCCTTGGCGAGCTCGGTCTTGCCGACGCCCGTGGGCCCGGCGAAGATGAACGACCCCGAGGGGCGACGCGGGTCCTTGAGGCCCGCGCGCTGCCGGCGGATCGTCTTCGCGAGCACGCTCACGGCCTCCTCCTGGCCGATGACGCGCTGGTGCAGCGCCTTCTCCATGAAGACGAGGCGAGCCGACTCCTCCTCGGTGAGCTTGAACACCGGGATGCCGGTCGCGTTCGCCAGCACCTCTGCGATGACGCCCTCGTCGAGGATGCCCGTGTGGCCGCCGTTGCCGGAGCGCCAGTGCTTCTCGAGCCGCAGCCGCTCGCCGAGCAGCTCCTTCTCCTCGTCGCGCAGGCGCGCAGCCGCCTCGAAGTCCTGGCCCTCGATCGCACCCTCCTTGCGGGAGCGGACGTCGGCGATGCGCTCGTCGAACTCGCGCAGCTCCGGCGGCGCCGAGAGGATCGACAGCCGCAAGCGGGCGCCGCCCTCGTCGATCAGGTCGATCGCCTTGTCGGGCAGGAAGCGGTCCTGCACGTAGCGGTCGGCGAGGTTCGCCGCAGCGACGAGCGCGCCGTCGGTGATCGTCACCTTGTGGTGCGACTCGTAGCGGTCGCGCAGGCCCTTGAGGATGTTGATCGTGTGGGCGACCGACGGCTCGTTGACCTGGATGGGCTGGAAGCGGCGCTCGAGCGCGGCATCCTTCTCGAAGTGCTTGCGGTACTCGTCGAGCGTCGTGGCGCCGATCGTCTGCAGCTCACCGCGCGCGAGGAGCGGCTTGAGGATGTTGGCCGCGTCGATCGCGCCCTCGGCGGCGCCCGCGCCGACGAGCGTGTGGATCTCGTCGATGAAGGTGATGATGTCGCCGCGCGTGCGGATCTCCTTCGTCACCTTCTTGAGGCGCTCCTCGAAGTCGCCGCGGTAGCGGCTGCCGGCGATGAGGCTGCCGAGGTCGAGCGTGTAGACCTGCTTGTCCTTGAGCGTCTCGGGCACCTCGCCCTTGATGATCGCCTGCGCGAGGCCCTCGACGACGGCCGTCTTGCCGACGCCGGGCTCGCCGATGAGCACAGGGTTGTTCTTCGAGCGGCGCGAGAGGATCTGCATGACCCGCTCGATCTCCTTCTCGCGGCCGATGACGGGATCGAGCTTGCCGTCGCGCGCGGCCTGCGTGAGGTTGCGCCCGAACTGGTCGAGGATCTGCGAGCCCTTGGCGTCGGACTGCTGCGTCGTGTCACCGCCGACCGTGGTCGACTCCTTGCCCTGGTAGCCGGCGAGGAGCTGGTTGACGGTCTGGCGCACCCGGTTGAGGTCGGCGCCGAGCTTCACGAGCACCTGGGCGGCGACGCCCTCGCCCTCGCGGATGAGGCCGAGGAGCACGTGCTCCGTGCCGATGTAGTTGTGGCCGAGCTGCAGCGCCTCGCGCAGGCTCAGCTCGAGCACCTTCTTGGCGCGCGGCGTGAACGGGATGTGGCCCGTCGTCTGCTGGCTGCCGGTGCCGATCATGTCCTGCACCTGCGCGCGCACGGCATCGAGCGAGATGCCGAGCTGCTCGAGGGCCTTGGCTGCGACGCCGTCGCCCTCGTGGATGAGGCCGAGCAGGATGTGCTCCGTGCCGATGTAGTTGTGGTTGAGCAGCTTCGCCTCTTCCTGAGCGAGCACCACGACTCGGCGAGCGCGGTCGGTGAACCTCTCGAACATCGCTGCCTCCCTTCGTTGATCTCGAGCGTAGCCGCGGGGTGGGGGACGCCGCGGCCGTGTTCGCTGTGGGCACGAACGACGGATGCGCGCGCTCCTCATGCTCACCGGAGCGGGCATCGCGAGCTGGACGCTCGGGACGGCCGCCGGGCGGATCGCGGAGCTCGTCGCGGGCGGTCCGGTGCGCGTGCGCGCGCAGCTCGCGGGCACCGAAGCGGTCGCCCGCATCGAGGCGAGAGCACCCGAGCTCCCGATCGAGGTCGAGACAGCGCATCTCCTCGTCGTCGACCCGGCGATGACGACCGTGGTCCCGCTCGTGCTCGGGCAGGTGCTGCTCGGGCTCGTCGTGCTCGCTGTCGTCGGCTGCCTGCTCGCGATCGCGACGAGCATCATGCGCGGCCGCGTCTTCAGCCGCGCCAGCACGAGGCTGGTCGGCGTCGCGGGCGCGGCCGCGCTCCTCGGCGCGTGGCTCGTGCCGCTCTGCTCGACCGTGGGCGCGAACGATGCGATCGCCCAGCTCTCCGCGGACGGCCTCGACAGCGCCGTGTTCACGGTCGAGCCTCTCGCCCTCCTGTCGATCGCCTTCGTCGTCGCGATCGCGGTCACCACGTTCGGCGTCGGCGCCCGCCTGCGGCGCTACACCGAAGGGCTCGTGTAGTGCCCGCGGAAGAGGACCTCTCCCGCCTGCACTGCCGCCTCGACGAGCTGCTCGAGGCGCGCGGGATGACGCTCACCGCGCTCGCCGAGGCGGTCGGCGTGAGCCTCGTCAACCTCTCCGTGCTCAAGAACGACCGCGCCCGGGCCATCCGCTTCTCCACCCTCATCGCGCTGTGCGATGCGCTCGAGTGCCAGCCGGGCGACCTGTTCGAGGTGCGCGCACATGGAACGCCTGGCTCGCCCCGATAGCCTCGGATCGACGTCGAAGGAGCCCGGTGAACGATCAGCCCGCCCAGCCCTGGGAGCAGCCGCAGCCCGTCCAGCCCGAGACCGGCCCCGAGCCTGCCCAGCAGGGCTACCCGCAGCCGAGCGCTGCGCAGCCGCAGTACGGCCAGCCGGTCCTCCCACCGGCGCCACTGGGCCAGCCCGGCTACGGCGGTTACGGCCTGCCCGCACCCCAGGGCTACGGGCAGCCGTCGTACCCGCCGCAGGGCTACGGCTACGCACCGCAGGGCTACGGCTACGCTCCGCCGCCCTCGAAGCCGGCGCTGCTGCCGGCCGCGCTGCCGATGCCCGATCAGGCGTACGCGACGGCGTTCCGCCCGCTGACCAAGCGCGTCGGCCGCTGGTTCCTCGCCTGGGCGATCGCGATCGGCTTCTTCGCCGCCGGGCAGATCGTCATGCTCGCGCTCATCATGCCCGGTCTCGTCGACGCGCTGCTGGACCTCGACCTCGCCGAGGCATCGACCAACCCGGAGTCCGCGGCCTTCGACGCGCTGTTCGAGGTCATCGGCTCGCCGCTCGGCATGGCGGGCGTCAATCTCTCGTGGGCCTCGATGATCCCAGGCGCGATCGTCGCGGCCTCCGCCTTCGGCAAGGGCGCCGGCGGCTACGTCTCGAGCGTCGTCGGCCGCTGGCGCTGGGGCACCGTCGGTCGCGCGGCGATCGTCATCCTGCCGATCTTCGCGATCTACATCGGCACGACGCTCACGCTCGACCCGAGCGTCGAGTGGCAGTGGAACCCCAACTGGGGGCTCGTCGCGATCATCCTGCTCACGACCCCGCTGCAGGCGACGGGCGAGGAGTTCGCCTTCCGCGGCTTCCTCACCCAGATGCTCGGCGGCTGGATCGCGAACCCCTGGGTCGCCTCGATCGGCATCGGGGCGCTCACGGGCCTCATCTTCGGCGCGGCGCACATGCATGCGTCGATCGCCGCGACGCTGCAACTCTCGCTCGTCGGCTTCACGTGCTCGATGCTCACGTTCCGCACCGGCGGCCTCGAGGCGGCGTCGGTGCTGCACACGGCGAACAACGTCTTCATCATGGTGCCGCTCGCGCTCACCGGCACGTCGGCGTTCTCGTCGCAGCCCGTCTCGGGCGAGGACTGGCTCTCGCTCGGCATCGCCGTGCTCGCGCTCGGCGCGAGCTACCTCGCGGTGCACTTCTTCCTGCGCAAGGAGCAGCGTTGGACGAAGGGCGCGCCGGGGGCCGAGCTGCTCGTGCCGCGAGCGCGGCTCGAGCCGCAGGTCGCGGCACCCGTCATGCGCTGACGCGGTCCGACGTCGGCGGTGGCCGGCGGCGCGGCCCGCGCGTCAGCGGGCCGGGTCGTCGGGCGACGGCGTCGACGCGGGTGCCGGCTCGGCCGGAGCCGGGCTCGGTGCGGACGCGGACGCATCCGCCGATCCCCGGGGCGGCAGACCGGCCTTCGCGCGCTCCTCGGCCTCGATGCGGTCGTACTCGAGCCGGGCGGTGCGGTCGCCGCGGATGATGTAGCGCAGCACCATCCAGAACAGCAGCCCGAGCACGATCGTCGGGATGAGCGAGAAGATCGCGTTCCCCCACCAGCTCTCAGGCATGCGGCAAGTCTACCGGCCCGCCGCGCGACCCGTTCTGCAGGCGATCCGGGGCGGTCGAGGGAGCATTCCCCTCGGCGGGCCCGGATCGCCTGCGAAACGGATAGCGGCGGGGGCCGCTACGTGAGCAGCTCGCGCACGCGCTCGCGGCCGATCGCGAGCAGGAGCGTCGGGATGCGGGGGCCCGTCTCGCGGCCGACGAGCAGCCGGTAGAGCAGCGCGAAGAACGCGCGCTGCGCGCCCGAGAGCTCCTTGTCGCCCTTCACGATCGCGTCGGGCTCGAGCCCGCGCTGCACCTTCGCGACGCCGTACGCCTGGTTCGTGAGCCCGTCGAGCGTCCACGCCTCCTCGATCGGCGGCAGGCCCCCGCCGCCGTCGAGCAGCAGCCGGAGCGCATCCCGCTCTCCCTCGGTGAGCGCGTCGAGCGCCTCGCGGTCGGGCTCGCCGCGCACGATCGTGTGCTCGTCGGCGGGCATGTGGGTCGCGACCCACGCCTCGACCCGGTCGAGCCGCGGGCGCAGCTCGTCGAGGTCGGTGATGGGGTCGTCGGCGTCGAGGCCGCGCAGGATCCGCAGGACCTGCGCCTCGTCGCCGAAGGTGATGTCGACCACGGATGCGAGGGTGCGGTAGGCGACCCGGCGCGGCGTCTCGAGGAGCCGCTCGTGCGCGGTGGAGGTCGCGCGCTCGAGCGCCGCGAGCTCGGCGGGCTGCGCGGTGCCGGCGGCGGCCTTCCGCGCGAGCGCGTCCCACTCGTCGTAGGTGCGCTGCAGCTCGGAGCCGAAGGCGACGTCGAAGGACTGGTTCATGCGGCGGCGGGCGTAGAGCCAGCGCAGCACCGGCGCCTCCATGACGGCGAGCGCGTCGGCCGGCACGGGCGCGCCGCCGCGCGAGGAGGACATCTTCGCGACGCCGCCGAAGCCGACGAACGCGTACATCGGGCCGAGCGGCCGCTGCCAGCCGAACACCGGCGCGAGCTCGAGCCCGACCTGGAACGACGAGCCGGGCGACTGGTGGTCGACGCCGCTCGGCTCGAACACGACGCGCTCGTACGCCCAGCGCATGGGCCAGTCGACCTTCCAGACGAGCTTGCCCGAGCGGAACTCGCGCAGCAGCACCGTCTCGCGGTGCCCGCACTGGCACGCGTAGGTCATCTCGGTCGAGTCGTCGTCGTACGCCTCGATGGTCGTGAGGTCCTTGCCGCAGCTCGTGCAGTAGGGCTTGTAGGGGTAGTACTCGGCACCGCCGGAGCCGTCGCTCTCGCTCGCCGCGCCCGAGGAGGCGTCGAGGGCGCGCTGCAGCTCCTCGTCCTCGTCCTTCGCGGCGGGCAGGGTGCGGAACTGCGCGAGGATCGCGTCGATCTCGCGGCGGTGGCGCATCGCGTGCAGGATCTGCTCGGTGTAGGCGCCCGCCCGGTACTGCTCGGTCTGGCTGATGCCGCGGTAGCGGATGCCCGCCTCGGCGAACGAGGCCTCCGCGGCGCTGCGGAAGTGCGCGGCCCACGACTCGTGCTCGCTCCCGGGCGGGGCGGGCACGCTCGTGAGCGGCTTGCCGATGTGCTCGGCCCACGAGTCGTCGACGCCCTCGATGCCGGCCGGCACCTTCCGGAAGCGGTCGTAGTCGTCCCAGCTGAAGATGTGCTCGGCCTCGATGCCGCGGCGCTGCAGCTCGTCGACGACGAGGTGCGGGCTCATGACCTCGCGGAAGTTGCCGAGGTGGATGGGGCCGGAGGGCGAGATGCCGGATGCCGCGACGGGCTTCGTGCCGCGCGCGGCGGCCTCGGCGACCACCTCGTCGGCGAGGCGCGAGACCCAGTCGGCGCGCTCGTGCTCGGCGGATGCGGCGGGTGCGTTCGGCGTCTCGGTCACGACTCCCGATCCTACCGAGCGCCGTCCGCCCGGGCGCCGGAGCGCATCCGCCGGCTCGCGCATCAGGAGATCTCGAACACCGCGTTGTCGATGAGGCGCACGCTGCCGACGCGGGCGGCGACGAGCACTTGCGCGCGGCCCCGGTGGTCGTCGGGGGCGTAGAGGAACGTCGCGGGGTCGACGACGGCGAGGTAGTCGAGCTCGGCGCCGGGCTCGCGCTCGAGCTCGGCGCGGGCGGCCGCGAGCATCGCCTGCACGCCCCGGTCGGCGGCGGCGCCGGCGGCCTCGAGCGCGCGGGAGAGCGCGAGCGCGTCAGTGCGCTCGGCGGGCCGCAGCAGCCGGTTGCGGCTCGAGAGGGCGAGGCCGTCGGGCTCGCGCACGGTCGGCACGCCGATGACGCGCACCGGCAGGTCGAGGTCGCGCACCATGCGGCGCACGAGGAAGAGCTGCTGCGCGTCCTTCTCGCCGAACACCGCGACGTCGGGCGTGATGATCGAGAGCAGCTTCGTCACGACCGTGAGCACCCCGTCGAAGTGGCCGGGGCGGCTGCTGCCCTCGAGCACCGTGCCGAGGCGGCCCGCGGTCACGAGCGTCTCGGAGCGGCCGCCGTCCGGGTACATCTCGTCGACCTCGGGCATGAAGAGCGCCTCAGCGCCGAGCACGATGAGCTGCGCGGTGTCGGTCTCGGGCGTGCGCGGGTAGCGGTCGAGATCCTCGTTCGCGCCGAACTGCATCGGGTTGACGAAGACGGAGGCGACGACGGTGTCGGCGTGCTCGCGCGCGGTGCGGACGAGCTCGAGGTGGCCCTCGTGGAGCGCGCCCATCGTCGGCACGAGCGCGACGCGGCGCCCGGCAGCGCGCTCGGCGGCGACGAAGTCGCGCGCCTCGTCGACGGTCGTGAGGCTCTGGATGGGCTCGGGCACCAGCCAAGGATAGGCGTCGGCGGGCGCTCGGCCGCTCCACGGGCGGGGTGCGCGGGCGCTCGACCGGCTCGGTGCGCCCCAGCGACCCGGCGTCCGGTCGGCCGCGCACCCGACCGGTCGAGTCGGGCTCAGGGCTCGAGCGGCGGGTCGGGATAGCGCGCGAGCGCCGTCTCGACCGCCGAGCGCACGACGCCGCCGAGCACGCGCCCGGGCCGCTCGACGCCGAGCTCGTGCAGCTGCCGCAGCGCCTGCGCGACGATCCCCTCGGCGAAGTCGCGAGCAGCGCCGATCGCCTCGGCGTACGCGGGCCGGTCGGCCTCGTCGACGACGATCGGCTCGGCACCCATCTCGACCGCGAGCGCCTGCCCGATGGGCAGCACGGGGCCCGGCGCGGTGACGGCGATCGTCGACTCGAGCAGTCGCGAGAGGTCGAGCGACGTGCCGGTGAACGACATCGCCGGGTGCAGCGCGATCGGGATCGCACCTCGCTCGCGCGCGGGCCGCAGCACCTCGACGCCGTGCTCGGCCGCGGTGTGCACGACGAGCTGCCCCGGCTGCCACGCGCCGGTGGCCGCGAGGCCCGCGACGAGGCCGGGCAGCTCGGCGCTCGGCACCGCGAGCAGCACGAGCTCGCTGCGCTCGACGAGCGTGGGGGTGTCGAGCATCGGCACTCCGGGCAGCAGCGCTTCCGCGCGGTCGATCGCGTCGGCGCCCGTGGCGACGATGCCGACGATCGCGTGACCGGCGCCTGCGAGCGCCGCCCCCAGCACCGGACCGACGCGGCCCGCGCCGACGACGCCGACGCCGAGGCGGCCGGGTCGGGCTGTCGCGTCCGCGGCGCTCACGAGCCGCTCCCGGCCGGGAGGTCAGCGCCCATGGCGAGGACGACGCCAGCGCGCGTCGGGGTCGGTCTCGTCGGGTCGGGATGCGTCGGGCGCGCTCGCGGGAGCCACCGGCGCGGCGGCGCCGGGCACGGACGGCGTCGCGGCCTGCTGCGGCGCACTCGGCGTCGCGCGCTGCGGCGGCCAGGGCTGCTGCGGCGCGGGCGCAGACGACCACTGCTGCGGACCCGCCGCGGGCGGCGCGGACTGCGGCTGCGGAGGTCCCCACTGCTGCTGCGGCTGCTGCTGCGCGGGCGGCCACGGCTGCTGCTGCCCGGGCGCAGGCGGCCACGCCTGCTGCTGCCCGGGCGCAGGCGGCCACGCCTGCTGCTGCGCCGGCGCAGACGGCCACGGCTGGTGCTGCTCCGCCCGCTGAGGCGGCCACGGCTGCCGCTGCCCCGGCACGGCCGCCCACCCGGCACCCGCAGGCGTCGAGGGCGCGTGCGGCTGCCCGCCGGCGCCGGGGCCGCTCGGCGGCGCCATGAGGCCGTCCTGCACCGCGGGTGCGGTCTCGAGCACGGCGTTGCGGGAGAGCGCGCTCGCCCACGACTCCGACGCATCCCGGTCGATCGCGACCTTGATCGAGCGCATCGCGTGCTCGAACAGCGTGCTCGCGTCGCCCTGGTCGAGCGCGCCGATGCCGGGCGAGAGCACCGTGTCGGGCACGTGGAGCTGCACGCGCGCGAGGCGGGCGAGCCCGTAGATCGGGCCCTGCTGCAGCGCGACCGACTGCACGCGCGCTTGCGGCACGAGGTGCATCGAGCGCCAGATGCGGCCGTGGCGCAGCAGGAACGCGGCGTCGTGCACGTGGAAGCCGTTGCGCTTGAGCGAGAACCACCGGAACGCGCGCGCTCGCGGCGGGCTGACGACGAACGCGTCGGGCGCCTGGCCGAGGAGCCCGGCGTCGATGAGCGGCGAGTGGGCGAGCTCGGGCAGCACGAGCCCCACGACGGTGCGCACGTCGCGCAGGTCGCCGACGGGCAGCAGATAGCTGGCCATCTGGCCGCTCCCGCCCTGCCCCGAGCCGTCGGGCTTCATCTTGCCGGCGCGCGTGAACGTCACCTGCCACCAGCCGAACGGGCGCCACAGGAGCGGCTGCTTGATCTGCAGCGCGAAGATGCGGCCCGGCGGGATGATCTCGGTCGTCGTCGACGCGAGGCCGTACGCGAGCCGGATGCCGTCGGGCGTCGCGGCGATCGAGTAGCGCAGCTTCGAGCCGAGCGACTTCATGCCGGCGGCGAAGAACGCGAACGCGCCCGGCAGGAGCGCGAACACCGCCCACCACTGCTGGAGGCCGACGATCACGACGAGCGTCACGACGAGGTAGAGCACCGCCCACACGATCGTGCCGTCGAGCAGCGACGAGAGCGCGATGCGCTGCATCGGGATGCGCACGAGCGAGTCGGGCGCGAGGTGGGCGATCTCGGCGTCCGGGCGCAGGATGTCGTCGACGACCGAGGCGCCCGCGGCTGCGCCGCGCTCGGCGGCGAGCCGCTCGGCGTCGGCGGCCGAGCGGCCCGACGCGCGATCCATGATCTGGTACCGCAGCGCATCCGCCACCGACGAGCTCAAGTAGTTGAGGTCGACGTTCGAGTCGTTGCCGGCCTGCTGCACCTCGAACTTGCACGCGCCGAGCAGCCGCGCGAACCACGGCTTCTGGATGTTGATGGCCTGGATGCGCGCGAGCGGCGCGCGTCGGTGCTTCTTGACGAGGATGCCCTGCTGCACCTCGACGGCGTCGCCCGTGATGCGGAAGCGGTGCACGCGCCACGCGACCCAGAAGAGCGCGACCGCCAGCACGACGAGCGCGATGACGCCGAGCAGCACCCACAGCAGCTGCTCGACGATGAAGTCGCCGAAGGGGTCGCCGTTGAACTCATCGAACTCGTCCGGCACGAACGCGGCGAGGAAGCGGTCGCGGAACGTCGAGATGAGGATGCCGAGCACGATGATGAGCGCGAGGCCGCCGCGCAGCAGCGGGGTCGCGGGGTGCAGCCGGTGCCACTCGCCGTCGACGAGCTCGATGGCCTTCCGGTGGGCCTGCTGCTGCGCGCTCGGGGCGGGTCCCCCACCCGGCTGCTGCTGCATGCCGAAGGCGGGCGGATGCGTCGGCGCGCCCTGCTGCTGCCAGTCCGGCGCCTGCTGCGGCGGCTGCCACCCCGCCTGCGGGTGCGAGCCGGGGCCTGGCTGCTGCGGGTCGGTCACAGGCCCGCCCGTCGCGACTCGGAGACGTCGACGAGGTGGTCGCGCAGCTCCTCCGCCGTCGAGCCGGGCATGCCGGGGATCGTGATCGCGCTCGACGCGGCCGCGGTGACGAACTTCAGGGTCTTGAGCCCGAACATCCGCTCGATGGGTCCCTGGGTGATGTCGACGATCTGCATGCGGCCGTAGGGCACCGCGACGAACCGGCGGAAGAGCATGCCGCGGCGCACGAGCAGGTCGTCGGCGCGCTGCAGGTAGCCGATCGTGCGCGTGCGCAGGAACGCCCACACGGCGCTCACGATCGAGAGCACGACGGCGGCCGCGATCGGGATCCAGCCCCACGGCATCGGCAGCTGCTGGTCGTTCGCGAACCAGATCGGCACGGTCACGCCGATGCCGAGCACCGCCCAGCCGATCACGCTGCCGATCGAGTCGACGAGGGCGTAGCGCATGCTGACGCGCTGCCACTCGCCGGGGACGTCCAGGCGCTCGGCCACAGTTCCTCCTCTGCCGGTTCCCCGGCGATCGATCCAGGCGTGGCCCAGGCTAGCCGCCCCGCGCCCGTCGGTCCGTCTGGGATACTCGTCGGATGACTGCCGACACCACGCCGCGCAAGCGCCACACCGGCCGATGGATCGCCGTCGGGATCATCGGGGTCATCGTGCTCGCGCTCCTCGCCGCGATCGGCTGGTACTTCCTGCGCGTCAACCCGTCGCTGCAGCAGGTCGAGACGATCGAGACGGCGTTCCCCGAGGAGTCGCTGCGGCCGACGGTCGAGCCGGTCGAGGGCAACGCCCCCGTCAACGTGCTGCTGCTCGGCAGCGACTCGCGCGCGACCGACGGCTCGCTGCTCACGGGCCTCGGCGACCGCGCCGACACCATCCTCGTCGCCCACATCCCGCCCGACCGCGAGACGGTGCAGATCATGTCGATCATGCGCGACTCGTGGGTCGAGATCCCCGGTCACCCGGGCATGCGCAAGGTCAACGCGGCGCTCGCGCTCGGCGGGGTGCCGCTCATGGTGCAGACGGTCGAGGGCATCATCGACCAGCGCATCGACCACGTCGCGGTGATCGACTTCGAGGGGTTCAAGGGGCTCACGACCGCGCTCGGCGGCGTGACGCTGCAGAACGACATCGCCTTCGAGCAGAACGGCCACTCGTTCCCCGCGGGCGAGATCACCGTCGAGGGCGACGCGGCGCTCGCCTACGTGCGCGCCCGCTACCCCTTCAGCGACGGCGACTACCAGCGCGCCCACAACCAGCGGGCGCTGCTGCGCGGCGCGATCGAGCAGCTCATGACGCGCGAGAACCTCACGAACCCCGACCGGCTCGCCGGCATCTTCGCGACCGTCTCGCCGCACATGGCGATGACCGACACGCTCTCGCTCCCCGTCGGCGTCCAGCTCGCGACGCAGATGGCGCAGCTCGACTCGTCGCGCGTGCAGACCTTCACGATGCCGACGCTCGGCACCGGCATGGAGGGCTCGCAGTCGGTCGTCTACGTCAACTGGGACGGCGTCGAGCAGATCCGCGAGGCGTTCGACGCCGAGTCGATGACGAGCTTCCAGCCAGCTCCCGAGCGTTGAGGCCGAAGCGCTCAAGCCGGCGCAGCCGGCTTCAGCGCGAAGGCCTCAAGGTCGAGTAGCGCGCCGCAGGCGCGCGTATCGAGGCCTCGCCCCGGAGGAGCGCCCCGGGCCGCGCGCATCGAGGTCCACTCAGGCCGGCTCGGGCGCCGACGCGCTCGGCGCGGTCGCGTCGTCGTCGGGCGGCAGCACGCACCACGACTCGGCGACGATTCCCGCGACGAGCTGCAGCAGCGCCCCGACGAGCACGACGCCGAGCGCGACGAGCGCCTGCTCGGCGATGGCCGGACGGGTCGAGAAGAAGCCGATCGCGCCGAGCGCGGCTCCCGCGAGCAGCGCTGCGAGCGTCGAGGATGCCTTGGCGAAGCCGAGCACGCCGGTCGCGTGCCGGTAGTCGATGCGCCGTGTGCCGCGACCCGCTTGCCGCACGGGCCACGCGACGATGAGCAGCACGCCGCCCAGCACCGCGAGCGCCGGCCCGAGCGTGAGCGGCGGCACGAGCGCCGCGCGGCCGGTCATGACGAGCACCGCCTCGAGCAGCCAGCCCGCGAGCGCCGCCGCCACGACGAGCAGCCCGACGACGAGCGGGCTCGTGCGGGTCATGGCAGCTTCCACGCATCGCCGTGCGCGTAGTCCGCGAGCTCGGCGATGGGCCCGTGGCCGGGGATCGACGCGCGCGGATCGACCTCGAGCCACGGCTGCAGCACGAACTGCCGCTCGTGCGCCCGCGGGTGCGGGATGACGAGCCGATCCTCGGCGTGCTCCATCTCGCCGATCGCGACGATGTCGATGTCGATCGTGCGGTTCCCCCACCGCTGCGAGCGCTCGCGGCCGAGCGCCGCCTCGACGGCCTGCACCGCGTCGAGCAGGTCGACCGGCTCCATCGTCGTGCCGACGATGACGACGATGTTCACGTAGTCGGGCGAGAGCCCCTCGCCGTCGGGGTGCCACGACGGCGACTCCCACGCGCTCGAGCGGAGCAGGACGCGGATGCCGTCGATCGCGTCGAGGGCGCGCACGGCAGCGTCGATGGTCGCGACCCGGTCGCCGAGGTTGGCGCCGAGCGAGAGGACGGCGCGGCGCTCGAGCTGGAGCCTCATCCGATCCTCCACCGCGCCAAGGAGACGGCCACGTCGGCGAACGGTACGGCGATGGGGGCGTTCGGCTTGTGGACCGTCACCGACGCCCGCTGGACTCGCTCGTCGTCGAGGCAGACGCGGGCGATGCGATCCGCGAGCGTCTCGATGAGGTCGACCGGGTCGCTCGAGACCGCGGCGGCGACTCGCTCGGCGAGCTCCCCGTAGTGCACCGTTCGGCGGACGTCGTCGCTCGCCACAGCCGCCGCGAGGTCGAGCTCGAGGTCGACGTCGACGACGAACTCCTGGCCATCGCGGCGCTCCTCCGGCAGCACACCGTGGTGGCCGCGCGCGCGGATGCCGCGGAGAGAGATGCGGCTGGCCCGGTGCACGAGCTCGTGGGGCTCGCCGTGACGCGTGGGCTGCGACCCGCCAGCCGCATCCTGCATCGACTTGAGTGCCCGCAGCGCCGAGACCGTCGACGCGACATCGTGCACGCGCACGGCTGCAGCGCCACCCTGCGCCGCGAGCAGCGATGTCGCCGCCGTCGCGGCGTCGCGCTCAGCCGCGTCCGCGCCGTCGGGCAGCAGCGCGCCGAGAAAGCGCTTGCGGCTCGTGCCGACGAGCACCGGCAGCTGCAGCCTGGCGATGAAGTACAGGCCGGCCAGCAGCCGCCAGTTGTCGCGCGGCTCCTTCGAGAAGCCGAACCCGGGGTCGACGATGATCCGGTCGCGCTCGATGCCCGCTTCGACCGCGGCATCGATCCGCGAGCTGAGGTGGTCGGCGACCTCGCCCACCACATCGTCGTAGTGCGTGTCCTGCGTCACGTCGATGCCGCGCGAGTGCATGAGCACGATGCGTGCGCCGCCCTCGGCGACCGCGTCGAGCATCCCCTCGTCGTGCATGCCGGCGGTGACGTCGTTGACGATCTCGGCCCCCGCGGCGATGACGGCACGGGCGGTGGATGCGTGGATGGTGTCGACCGAGACGCGGGTGCCTTCGCGCACGAGCTCCTCGACGACGGGCAGGATGCGCGCGAGCTCCTCGGCCGGATCGATCGGATCGGCGCCGGGCCTGGTCGACTCGCCGCCGATGTCGATGACGTCGGCGCCTTGCGCGCGGAGCCGGCGCGCGTGCGCGATCGCCGCGCCAGGGTCGACGTAGCGGCCGCCGTCGCTGAACGAGTCGGGCGTGACGTTGAGGATGCCCCACACCTCGGTCATCGCTACCTCCGCTCCCCGATGAGGGCCATGATCTCAGCCCGCTCGATCGGCTCGGCGAGCCGGCCGCGGCTCGCCACGGTCACCGTCGACGAGTTGACCTGCCGCGACCCGCGTGCCCCGACGCAACCGTGGACCGCGTCGACGACGACGAGCACGCCCTCGGGATCGAGGCCCGCGACGAGCGCGTCGGCGATCTCGTCGGTGAGCCGCTCCTGGATCTGCGGCCGCGAGGCGATGGTCTCGACGACGCGCGGGATGCGGCCGAGGCCGACGATGCGGTCGCCCGGCAGGTAGGCGACGTGCGCGATGCCCGTGAACGGCAGCAGGTGGTGCTCGCACATCGAGCGGAACTCGATGTCGCGCAGCAGCACCATCTCGCCCCGCTCGCCCGTGAGGTCGGAGGTGTCGAGGTGCGCCGACGCATCCTCGCCGACGCCCGCGAAGTACTCGGCGTACGCCTCGGCGACCCGGCGCGGCGTCTCGGCGAGGCCCGGCCTGGCCGGGTCGTCGCCGATCGCCGCGAGCAGCTCGCGCACGGCCGCGGCGACGCGCGCCCGGTCGATGGCCATCAGCCCGCGGGCTCGGTGGCGACGTCGGGCTCGACGACCTCGTCGACGTGCTGCGACACCGGCAGCTCGATCGGCGGCCGGTCGCTCACCGGCCGGTCGGGGTGCGAGAGCCACTGCGGCCGCTCGGGCAGCTTCTCGACGTCGGCGAAGATCTCGGCGAGCGCGAGGTGGTCGAGCGTCTCGCGCTCGAGCAGCTCGCCCGCGAGCCGATCGAGCACGTCGCGGTTCTGGTTGAGCACTTGCCACGCCTCGGTGTGGGCCTGCTCGATGAGCGCGCGCACCTCGCGGTCGACGGCCTCGGACAGCGACGGCGAGTAGTCGCGGCCGCCGCCCATGTCGCGGCCGAAGAAGGCCTCCGACTGCGCGCTGCCGAGCTTCACGGCGCCGATCGCGGCGGTCATGCCGTACTCGGTCACCATCTTCCGCGCGATGCCGGTCGCCTTCTCGATGTCGTTGCCGGCGCCGGTCGTGGGGTCGTGGAAGACGATCTCCTCGGCGACCCGGCCGCCCATCGCGTAGGTGAGCTGGTCGAGCAGCTCGTTGCGCGTGACGGAGTACTTGTCGTTGACCGGCAGCACCATCGTGTAGCCGAGGGCGCGGCCGCGCGGCAGGATCGTCACCTTCGTGACGGGGTCGGAGTGGCGCATCGCTGCCGCCGCGAGCGCGTGGCCGCCCTCGTGGTAGGCGGTGATGAGCCGCTCCTTGTCGTTCATGACGCGCGTGCGGCGCTGTGGGCCCGCCATCACGCGGTCGACCGCCTCGTCGAGCGCCGCGTCGGTGATCTGCGTGAGGTTGCCGCGCGCGGTGAGGAGCGCCGCCTCGTTGAGCACGTTCGCGAGGTCGGCGCCCGTGAAGCCGGGGGTCTTCCGCGCGAGCACCGACAGGTCGACGCCCTCGGCGATCGGCTTGCCCTTCGCGTGCACCTTCAGGATCGTCTCGCGGCCCTTCATGTCTGGGGCGTCGACGCCGATCTGGCGGTCGAATCGGCCCGGGCGCAGCAGCGCTGGGTCGAGGATGTCGGGGCGGTTCGTCGCCGCGATGAGGATGACGTTCGTCTTGACGTCGAAGCCGTCCATCTCGACGAGCAGCTGGTTGAGCGTCTGCTCGCGCTCGTCGTGCCCGCCGCCGAGGCCCGCGCCGCGCTGGCGGCCGACGGCGTCGATCTCGTCGACGAAGATGATCGCCGGGGCGTTCTCCTTCGCCTGCTCGAAGAGGTCGCGCACGCGGCTCGCGCCGACGCCGACGAACATCTCGACGAAGTCGGAGCCCGAGATCGAGTAGAACGGCACGCCCGCCTCGCCCGCGACGGCTCGCGCGAGGAGCGTCTTGCCGGTGCCGGGAGGGCCGTAGAGCAGCACGCCCTTCGGGATGCGCGCACCGACCGCCTGGAACTTCGACGGGTCCTGCAGGAACTCCTTGATCTCGCCGAGCTCCTCGACCGCCTCGTCGGCACCCGCGACATCCGCGAACTTCACCTGCGGCATGTCCTTCGAGATGAGCTGGGCCTTCGACTTGCCGAACTGCATCACGCCGCGGTTGCCGCCCGAGAGCCGGGTCATGAAGAAGTAGAAGAGGGCGCCGAGCAGCAGCACCGGCAGCAGGATGCTGAACAGCGACAGCAGCCAGTTGGCCTGCGGCACCTCGTCGATGTAGCCGTTCTCGGGGTTCGCCGCGGTGATCGCGTCGACGAGCTCCTCGCCGCGCGGCTCGACGTAGTAGAACTGCACCCGCTCGCCGTACTCCTCGTGCGGCTCGCTGAGGGTGAGGTCGACGCGCTGCTCGCCGTCGACGATGCGCGCTTGCGCGATGTCGCCGTCGGCGATGAGCTGCATGCCGACGTCGGTCTGCACGGGCCGGTACTGCGGCGTCATGAAGAAGCTGAACGCGATGCCGACGATCAGGAGCGCGAGCACGATCCACGGGATGGGTCCGCGCAAGAACCTCTTGAAGCCCTTGTCCTTGTCCTTCTCAGTCGCCATTCGCCCAGGCTATCGCCGCGCGCCCCGCGCCCATCCGGCTGTTCGCTGTCGGCGCGGCGGCCGGCTAGCCCTCGAGCAGCTCGAGCGACATCACGACGGCGCGCAGCGTCGCGTACTCGGGGTCGGCGACGTACTGCTGCGCGGCCTCGAGCGACGGCACGGCCCACGGGGCTCCGGCGCCCGCGCCGCTCGCGACGACCTCGGAGCCGAACGAGACGACGCCCGAGGGTGTCTCGATCGCGTTGACGATCGGGCACTGCGGCCGCTGCGCGGCGTCGGCGGGCAGCAGGCCCATGCTGAAGACCCACTGATCGCCCAGCTGCAGGGCCGCGGCGCCGAACGCGGCGCCGGCGGCGCCGTCGATCGCGACCTCCTGCCGGTCGAGGCCGAGCGTGCGCCACCCGACCGGCGTGCCGGAGCCGTCGACGCACGTGCCGTCGCCCGTGTCGGGATCCTCGGCGTAGCCGAGCTGCCGCTCCCCGTCGGCGCTGCGGACGTCGAGCCCCCCGGGCGCCTCGGCGACGGTCCACTCGGCGGGGATGCGGAAGGTCGCGGTGCCGCTCGGCACGGGGATCTGCTGCCAGCCCGTCGTGTCGACGCCGGCGATCTCGGCGGGCAGCGACGACTCGACCTCTGGCGGCGCCTCGGCCGCGGGCGCGGTCGGCGGCGGCGCGGTGATGCCGGGCGGGATGGAGGGCCCGGCGTCGGGGTCCGGCGACGGCGCGCCCGAGCAGCCGACGAGCACGAGCGCCGCTCCGAGGAGGGCGAGGGGCGCGAGCGGACGGCGGAGCGGCTTCACGCGACCATCGTCCCAGACGCGCGCGCGAGCGCCGCTGTGAGCGCGCCGCCCTGCGGCGACCGCGACGAGCGCGCGAGCGCGACCCACGGCATCCGCACTACTCGCCGGAGTAGACGTGCGGCGCGAGCACGCCGATCCCGCGCATGTTGCGGTACTTCTCGGCGTAGTCGAGGCCGTAGCCGATGACGAACTCGTTGGGGATGTCGAAGCCGCAGTACTTCACGTCGACCTGCACCTTGAGCGCGTCGGGCTTGCGGAGCATCGTGCAGATCTCGACGGATGCGGCGCCGCGCGACTCGAGGTTGGCGCGCAGCCACGAGAGGGTCAGGCCCGAGTCGATGATGTCCTCGACGATGAGCACGTTGCGGCCGGTGAGGTCGCTGTCGAGGTCCTTCAGGATGCGGACGACGCCCGACGAGACGGTGCCCGAGCCATAGGACGAGACCGCCATCCAGTCCATCTCGATGTGGCGCTGCAGGGCGCGGGCGAGATCGGCCATCACCATGACCGCGCCGCGCAGCACGCCGACGAGCAGGAGGTCCTTGCCCTCGTAGTCGGCCTCGATCTCGCGCGCGAGCTCCTGGAGCTTCGCGTGGAGCTCCTCCTCGGTGATGAGTGTCTTGGCGAGGTCGGCCTCGACGTGGCTGAAGTCCATCTGCGCTCCTGGCGGTCGGCGTGGGTGAGACAAACCTACCGGCGCGCACCGCTCCTCCGGCCGTCGCGCGTCAGCTCGTCTCGAAGGAACGCAGGATCTCGATGATGGTCGCGTACTCGTCCGTCTCCATGTAGGCGCGGGCGTCGTCGAGCGAGTCGACCATCCAGAGCGGGTCCTCGCGCGGCATCGAGAAGTGCGTCCCCATGCTGACCGGATGCGCGGACGACATGCCGACGAAGTAGAGCTGGCATCCCGCGCCCGCGGACCGCGTCGTGCTCGTGATGCCGATGCCCATCTCCCATCGCTCGCCGATGGGCACGGCCACGGTCGCGATCACTGCGTCGTCCTCCTGCTCGAAGGGCATCGAGGCGGCAGGCTCGACCGCGAGCACGTCGAACGCGAGCGGCGCCTCGCACGAGCCCCCGATGTCGGGGAACTGCGCCATGCGCAGCAGCTCCTGGCCGTTCGGGGCGGTCAGCGTGGCTGCCTCCCACGGCAGCTCGTCGGGATCCGGGTGCGGCTCGGCGGTCGCCTCGAGCGTCCAGGTCGGCGGGTAGCGGAACGAGACGCTGCCGTCGCTCGAGGCGTACTCGAGCCAGTCGTCCGTCATGACGGGCGGGGCGGCGCTCGCGCTCGGCTCGGCCGACGGATCTGTCGGGGCACTCGCGGAGGGTGCAGCCGTGAAGGACGGCGCGGGCTCGCTCGGCGCGGGCGCGGCTGCGCCGGCGCAGCCGGTGAGCGCGAGCAGCGCGGCGACGGCGGCGGCGATCGTGACAGCGTGTGTCATGGGGGTCCTCTCGGCGGTGACGGAAGACATCCTCACCCCGTCATGTCCACCATCGTCGAGGCGTCACTCCCGGGAGGTCACGATTCGGCGACGACTGCCGAGCGGGCGCCTCACGCCGCGACGAAGACGAGCCGACGGCCCTCGCGCGAGACCCGGATGCCGGGCAGGTGGATCGGTCCCTGGCCGTGCCAATCGGTCACGAGGCGCGAGACCTCGAGCGTCTGCTGCCGCGTGAGGGCGGTGTGGAACTCGCTCTGCACCGCGAGCCGGATGATGCGCTGCCGCAGCGCAGGCGGGTTCGCGCCGAGGCCGCCGACGTCGAGCGAGAGCCCGCCCTCGGCGTGCTCGACGAGGTCGCCGATCTGCTCCTGCGCGAAGTGCGCGAGCGCCTCGGCGTCCTCCCGCAGCGTGTCGGCGGTGCGGGTGAGGGCGAGCGCCACTCCCCCGCCGAGCACCTCGTCGAGCATCGGCAGCACCCGGTGCCGCACGCGCACGCGCAGGAAGCGCTCGTCGTCGTTGTGCGGGTCGCTCCACGGCTCGAGCCCCTGGTCGCGGCACGCCTGGTGCGTCGTCGCGCGCCGCACCTGCAGCAGCGGCCGCCGCAGGAAGCCGATGCGCGGGTGCATGCCCCAGAGGCTCTCGGGGCCCGAGCCGCGCGCGAGGCCGATGAGCACCGTCTCGGCCTGGTCGTCGAGCGTGTGCCCGAGGAGGACGGCGGATGCGCCGGTGTCCTTCCGCGCCTGCAGGAGCGCCGCGTAGCGGGCCTGACGGGCGGCCGCCTCGGGGCTCCCGTCGGGCGCGACATGCACGGGCACGATGCGCACCGGGTCGAGGCCGAGCGCTCGCCCCTTTTCGGCCGCGCGCTCGGCGATCTCGGCGCTGCCCGCCTGCAGCTGGTGGTCGACGACCACCGCGCCGGCGCGCAGGCCGGCGCGCTGCGCCTCGAAGGCCGCCGCCCCGGCGAGCGCGAGCGAGTCGGCGCCGCCCGAGAGCGCGACGAGCACGAGGGCGCCCTCAGGGAGGTCGGCGAGGGCCTCGCGCACCGCCCGACGCACGTCGGCGACGGCAGGCGTCAGCCGCGGTCGACGGTCGCTTTCGGGCATGAAGTAACCTTATGCCGATTCCTCATCCCCACGAGAAGGAGCCGCTCTTGGCCGCCTACGACGTCGTCATCGAGATCCCGAAGGGGAGCCGCAACAAGTACGAGGTCGATCACGAGACGGGTCGCGTCTACCTCGACCGGGTGCTGTTCACGACCTTCGTCTACCCGACCGACTACGGCTTCTTCGAGGGCACGCTCGGCCTCGACGGCGACCCGGTCGACGCGCTCGTGCTGCTCGAGTACCCGGTGCCGCCGGGCGTCTTCGTGCGCGTGCGCCCCGTCGGCCAGCTCAACATGGAGGACGACGGCGGCATCGACACGAAGGTCATCTGCGTGCTCGAGAAGGACCCGCGCTGGGCCCACATCCAAGACATCGCCGACGTGCCGCAGCAGATCCGCGACGAGATCGAGCACTTCTTCCTGCACTACAAGGACCTCGAGCCCGGCAAGTGGGCGAAGCTGGGCGACTGGGAGGGCGCGGAGGCCGCCGAGGCGACCGTGCAGGCCGGCCTCGCAGCCTTCGACGCTGAGCACGGAGACCAGAGCGGCGAGGGCGTCGAGAAGCCCGAGGGTGGCCGCGACGTCACCGACTGACACCGATCGACCGAAGAGGGGCGCACCGCGAGGTGCGCCCCTCTTCGCGTCTGCGCGCTCCGATGGCTGAGCCGCTCCGCGCCCGCGGGGCGCTGAGCGTGTCGAAGCCCGTCAGCGCAGGTAGACGCCCCGCGCGTTGAGGAACGGCTCGGGGTTCACGAGCGCGCCGTTCACGCGCACCTGGAAGTGCAGGTGGCAGCCGGTCGAGTGGCCGGTGTTGCCCTCGTACCCGACGACCTGCCCTCGGCTCACGCGCGCGCCGTAGCCGACGCTCGCGGGCTGCGACATGTGGGCGTACTCGGTCTGGATGCCGCCCCCGTGGTTGATGTAGAGGATGTTCGCGCCGTAGATGTCGCGACCGCGGAAGACGACCGTGCCGGCCGCAGGAGCGAAGATCGGTGTGCCGCATCCGGCGGCGATGTCGATGCCTGCGTGGAGCTTGCGGCCCAGCTTGCCGACCGGGTCGTTGCGCCAGCCGTAGGCGGACGTGAACCGGCCGTAGTGCGGGGTCTGCCAACCGCTGCTCGCGGGCGGCGCGACGGGCACGGTGCCACCGCCGCCCGAGCCGCCGCCAGAACCTCCGCCGGAGCCTCCGCCCGATCCGCCGGAACCGGCGGCGGCAGCGGCTCGAGCCGCCTCCTCGGCGAGACGCCGTGCCTCAGCCTCCGCGGCAGCGCGCGCTGCTGCGGCGCGGCGCTCCTCCTCGATGCGACGGAGTCGCTCCTGCTCGGCCAGCCACGCCCGGTGGCGCTGGCCCGCCTGGTAGTCGGCCTCGGTCGCTGCGCGGTTCTCCTCGAGCACCGCGAGCTGCGCCTCGAGCTGCGCCCGGTGCTCCTGCTCTCGGGCAACGGCCGCCTCGGCGGCGACGGCGGCGTCGGCCGCAGCGGCGAAGGCGGCGTCGGCCGCCTCCTTGAGCTCCTGCAGCGCATCGCGGGCGACGACCGCTTGCGCCTGGAGCGCCGACGCGGTGTTGGCGTCCTGCTGGGCCTGCTCGTAGAGCGAGTCGGCCGTGCCGGCGACGCGGTCCATGAGGTCGAGCCGGTACAGCCACGTGTCGGCCGAGCCGGGGTTGGCGAAGAGCTCGGCGCTCATGTCGCCCGTGCCGCCCGTGCGAGCGAGCTGCGCGGCGAGCTGGCCCGCGGCGAGCTCCGACTCGTCGGCCCGCGCGAACGCGTCGTCGGCCTGCTGCTGCAGCCGCTCGGCGACCGCGACGGCCTCGTCGTACACGCGCTGCGCCTCGATGGCCTCGGCGGCCTTCTGGTCTGCGAACGCACGGGCGCTCGCGAGCTCGCTCTCGAGCTGCCCGATGAGCGCTCGGATGTCGGCGATCTGCTGGTTCTTCGCGGCCTCGTTGCCGCGCGCCTGCTCGACCTCGGCCCACGTCGGGAAGCCGTACTCGTCGACCGCCTCGGCCGACGGCGCGACCGGGACGACGAAGCCGACCACGAGAGCGGCGACCGCGACCGTCGTCGCGAACGCTCGTCGGTAGCCG
The DNA here is from genome assembly GCF_049897585.1 of Agrococcus sp. TSP3-2-1. Classification (NCBI taxonomy): domain Bacteria; kingdom Bacillati; phylum Actinomycetota; class Actinomycetes; order Micrococcales; family Microbacteriaceae; genus Agrococcus; species Agrococcus sp. TSP3-2-1. The sequence continues at coordinate 260,483 of NZ_JAFCWN010000002.1, read as the reverse complement.
CGCGGATGGGCGCGGCCCCGTGCGACTCGGGCCGACTGGTCGGGCTCGTGCATCTCGCTCCTGCCGCAGCGCAGGGCTGCTGAAGACTCCATCGTGCACCCCGAATGAGCGTGGGCGACGACACAACGGGAGCAACCCTAGCAACTATCATGTTCGACCTGAAGGTTGAGATTCGACGGATGCGGCGAGGCGTGTCGCGCTGGAGCGGCGTCGGTTTGCACGCGACCCGGGTCTCATGTAACGTTTCCCCTCGGTAGTCATGTGCTCCGGCGCATGGCCCCATCGTTTAGCGGCCTAGGACACCGCCCTTTCACGGCGGCAGCACGGGTTCGAATCCCGTTGGGGTCACTCACTCGCGGATTCATCTGTACGATGGGGACTACCGGAATGGCCCTGTAGCGCAGTTTGGTTAGCGCGCCGCCCTGTCACGGCGGAGGTCGCGGGTTCAAGTCCCGTCAGGGTCGCCATTGCCCTGGCCCTCTCGAGAGAGAGGGCCTTGTGCAAGGGCGGGCGAGAGCCCGCTTCGGCTCCTCGAGAGCTTGGCTCTGTAGCTCAGTTGGTAGAGCGTTCGACTGAAAATCGAAAGGTCACCGGATCGATGCCGGTCGGAGCCACCATCGACAAGCCCCCGCCTCGGCGGGGGCTTCGTCGTTCGGCGGGCAGCGGAGGCGTCAGTCGCCGATGAGCGCCCGGAGCGTCGGCGCGTCCTCGTTCGCACCGAATGCCGGGAAGCCCGGCTGCAGCCGCAGGCCTGCTGCGAGCGAGTCGAGCACGACCGGGTCGAAGCCGAAGTCGTCGACGAGCTGCGCCACGAGCCGCACATCCTCCGGGCTGTCGCCCGCGACGGCGATCGCGCGGCGCTGCGGGCTCCCGGTCGAGCGCGGCCAGTCGGCGAGGTCGTGGTAGCCCATGTGGTTGAACGCCTTCACGACGCGCGACTCGGGCAGGAACTCCTGCACGATGGTGCTCGTCGGCCGCTCGGGGTCGGTGAACTCGTCGCGGAGGCCGTCGGTCTCCCACCAGTAGTTCATGGCGTCGACGACGACCTTGCCGCGCAGCGCCTCGACCGGCAGCCGGTCGTACTGGCCGAGCGGCAGCGCGAGGATCACGAGGTCGGCCTGTGCCGCGGCATCGGCGGCGAGCATGGGCTCGGCGCCCGGCGCCATGTACTCCGCGATGAGGCGGATGCGCTGGGGCGAGCCCGAGGCGGCGATGAGCGTGCGGTGCCCCGCGGCGAGCGAGAGGCGCGCGAGCACCGTGCCGATCTTGCCGGCCCCGAGGATGCCGATCGTGAGCGTCTCGCGCGGTCGCTCGGCGTCGGCGATGCTCGATGCGACCGTGTGCGTCATGCGGGTGCTCTCCTCGTCGTGCGGATCTCTCGTCGTGTCGACCCGAGTGTGCCAACGCGCCCTGAGGGTTCCCCATTCCGCCCGGACGCGCTCGACGCCTTCCCTGAGCGGCGTCACCGGCGGATCATGACCGCGGGTGTCGTATCCGGCGCCTCCCGTTCGTAGATCATGTGAGGCGGTCGATGGGGCCGCTCGAGAGGAGACAGAGATGGCGCAGTACTTGATCGCGTTCAACGACGAGTGGGTCCCGGCGCACACCGCCGAGGAGCTGCGCGCGAAGAGCGCGGCCTCCGGTGCCGTGATCGCGCAGATGCAGCAGGCGGGCGTCTACGTGTTCGGGGACGGCGGGCTCGACGCATCCACCGTCGTCTGCAGCGTCGTGAACCAAGGCGGCGAGCCCGTCTTCACGGACGGGCCCTACGTCGAGACGAAGGAGCACCTCGGCGGCTTCGCGGTGATCGACGTGCCCGACGACGAGACCGCGCGCCACTGGGCGGGCCGGCTCGCCGTGGCGCTCGACTGGCCGCAGGAGGTGCACCGCTTCCCCTCCGGGATGACCGAGATCGTGGAGCGGCACGCGCAGGAGCACGACTGAGATGGCGCGCTACATGCTGTCGGTGTTCGGGCCCGCCGAGCGCGCGCCGTTCGGGGAGTACGGCTCGCGGGAGGCGATGGCGCAGGCGCTCGCCGACACCGGCGCCTTCAACGAGCGGCTCGAGCGCGGCGGGCACTTCGTCTTCGCCGACGGGCTCGCCGAGGCGAGCACCGCGACGACCGTCGACGGGCGGGGCGAGCGGCCCATCGTCACCGACGGCCCCTACCTCGAGTCGAAGGAGCACCTCGGCGGCTTCTGGGTCATCGAGGCAGCCGGTCTCGACGAGGCGATCGCGCTCGCCGCGGAGGGCTCGAGGGCGTGCCGCGACCCCGTCGAGGTGCGCCCGTTCAACACGGCGGAGTCCGTCCGGGCCACGCTCGACGCGTGACCGACCAGGCCGGCCTCGCGATCGCCCGCGCCCACCGCACCGAATGGGCGCGGGTGGTCGCCGGGCTCGTCCGCCGCTTCGAGGACCTCGAGCTCGCGGAGGACGCCGCGGGCGAGGCCTTCCTCGCGACGCGCGATCGACCGGCTGCGCCGCGAGGCGCAGCGGCACGGCAAGCACGAGGCGGCGCTCATGGTCTTCGACGACTCCCCTCCCGAGCCGACCGGCGCGGTCGACGACGACCGGCTGCGGCTGCTGTTCACGTGCTGCCACCCGGCGCTCGCGATCGAGGCGCGCGTCGCGCTGACCCGGCGGCTCGTCGCCGGGCTTGCGGTCGCCGACATCGCACGAGCCTTCCTCGTGCCGGCGTCGACGATGGCGCAGCGGCTCACGCGGGCGAAGCGGAAGATCCGGGTGGCGCGGATCCCCTACCGCGTGCCCTCGGAGGCGGACGTCGGCGAGCGGCTCCAGGGCGTGCTCACGGTCGTCTACCTCGTCTTCAACGAGGGCTACCTCGCGGGCTCCGGCGCCGAGCCCGTGCGCCGCGAGCTCACCGACGAGGCGATCCGGCTCGGCCGGCTGCTGCGCGAGCTGCGCCCCGACGACGGCGAGGTCGCGGGCCTGCTCGCCCTCATGCTGCTCGCCGAGGCTCGGCGGCCCGCGCGGGTCTCGCCCGAGGGGGAGCTCGTGACGCTCGACCGGCAGGACCGCGCCGCGTGGCATCGCGACCTGATCGACGAGGGGCACGCGCTCGTGCGCGAGCGCGCCGCGACTGGCGAGGCGCCCAGCCGCTTCCAGCTGCTCGCCGCGATGAGCGCCGTGCACACCGCCTCGTCGACCGCGCGGGAGACCGACTGGCCGCGGATCCTCGCGCTCTACGACCGGCTCGTCGCGCTCGACCCGTCGCCGATCGTGCGGCTCAACCGAGCGGTCGCGATCGGCGAGGTGCACGGCCCTGGTGCGGCGCTCGCCGAGGTCGACCGCGTGGCAGTCGAGATCGACGGCTACCACGCGCTGCACGCGACGCGAGCGGATCTGCTGCGCCGGCTCGGGCGGAGCGACGAGGCGCGCGCCGCCTACGACCGGGCGCTCGAGCTCACGAGCAATGCCGCCGAGCGTGCCTACCTCGCCCGGCGGCGCGACGAGCTCGACGAGTGATCGCGCGCCGGTCAGTCGGTCGAGTCGACGAGCGGCTCCGCAGCCGGGTCGGGCTGACGCCCGCGGTGGAAGCGGCGGCCGCTCACCCGCGAGATCTCGATGCGCACGAACTCGCGCTTCACGCTCGGCACGAGCGAGCGGATCGGCAGCTGCTCGGCCTCCTCGAGCTCCTTGCCCGAGTCGAGCCTGCGCGCCCTGCCGTGCGCGACGACGCTCCACGCCTCGCGCTCGCCGATGTGGTCGATCTCGAAGACCACGTCGTCGGCGAGCAGCACCCCGGCGAGCTTCGTGCCCGGCGCCGTGCGGAACGTCACGTCGCGCCCGTCTGCGTGGTAGTTGATCGGGAACACCTCGAGCACGTCGCCGACGCGGAACGCGATGCGCCCGAACTCGAAGGCGCGGAGCAGCTTGAGGCACTCGTCCTCGCTGATCTCGATCATCCCGGCCGTGCTCATGGCCTCATCGTGCCAAAGCCCCGGCGGCCGCGCCAGAGGCGGCGGCGGTCAGCGCTCGCGCTGCGCCCGTTCCTCCCGCAAGCGCGCCGAGAGGCCCGCCTCGTCGGCGAGCCGCGGCTCGGTGCGCAGCTCGGGGCGCACGCCCGCCTTGTCGGCGTAGAAGGCGCGGATGCGGTCCATGTCGGCCGGGACGTCGCCCGTGAGCGAGATGGTCGGGCCCAGGCCCGCGGTGCGGGTCGTCGCGTCGACGAAGCCGAGCGTGACGGGCAGGCCCGCCTCGAGGGCGATGCGGTAGAAGCCGCTCCGCCACTGCGTCGAGCGGCGAGTGCCGTCGGGCGTGACGACGATCGCGGCGCGCGGGTCGTCGCGCACGAGCGCGATGACGCGGTCGACGAGCCCGGCCGGGTCGTCCCGGTCGACGGGGATGCCGCCGAGGCGGTGCATCAGCCAGCCGAGCGGCCCCTGGAACAGCTCTCGCTTGCCGAGCCAGCGCACCGGCAGTCGCGCATCCCACGCGATCCCGAGCATGAGCACGAAGTCGCGGTTCGAGGTGTGGGGGGCGCCGATGAGCAGCCGCGCACCGTCGACGGGCGGCTGCTCGCGGACGAGCCGCCAAGGGCTGAGCGCCCAGTGCAGCCGCGCGAGCGCGTGGCGGACGGGCTGCCGCTTCGGTGCCCTCCGGTTCATCGCCTCGTCGCCAGCATCGGGCACTCGAACGGGTCGCGGGCGGCGAGGCCCACGCGGTTCAAGTAGCGGATGACGGAGGCGTAGGCGCCGACCATGTCGGTCTCGGTGTAGGTGATGTCGTGCTCGCGGCAGTGGGCGCGCACGATCTCGCTCGCGGCGCGGAGGTGCGGGCGAGCCATGTTGGGGAACAGGTGGTGCTCGACCTGGTAGTTGAGGCCACCCATGAGCATCGTCGTGCCCCAGCCGCGGATGTTGCGCGAGGTGCGCACCTGCTTCGTGAAGAAGTCGAGCTTCGCGTCGCGGCTGACGGTCGGCATCCCCTTGTGGTTCGGCGCGAACGACGCGCCCATGCCGATGCCGAAGACGGCGAGCTGCACGCCGAGGAAGGCGAGCGCCATGAGCGGCGGCATGACGAGCAGCAGGAAGGTGATGAGCAGGGCGAAGCGGCCGGCGATGAGGCCGAGCTCGAGCCAGCGGCCGACGACCGGGCGGCGCTCGAGCAGGGTGATGATCGAGCGCACGTGCAGGTTGGCGCCCTCGAAGGTCAGCAGCGGGAAGAACAGCCAGCCCTGGCGCTGGGTCACCCAGCGCTGGATGCCGCGCGCCTTCTTGGCGTCGCTCGGCAGGAACGAGATCGTGTCGATCTCGATGTCGGGGTCGCGGCCGATCTGATTGGGGTTCGCGTGGTGGCGCGAGTGCTTCGTCATCCACCACTGGTGGCTGATGCCGACGACGCCCGCGGCGAGGATGCGGCCGAGCCGGTCGTTCGCGGGGCCGGACTTCAGCACCTGCCGGTGCGACGCCTCGTGCGCGATGAACGAGATCTGCGTGAGCACGATGCCGAGGCCGGCCGCGATGAGCAGCTGGAACCACGAGTCGCCCAGCAGCACGGAGCCGACGAGCAGCCCGACGAGTGCGATGCCGAGACCGGCCATGAGCCACGCGTAGAAGCCCACCCTGCGCTCGAGCAGGCCTGCGTCTCGCACGGCCTTCGCGACGACCCGGAAGTCGGCGCGCGCTCCTCGCTCGGAGGGCGGTGTGGTGGCCCGGAGCTCGCCTTGCGAGCTCCTCACGGCGGTCATCGTGGTCATGGTGCCCCTCTCGGGCTCGTCGGCGACTTCCCAGCCGATGCGGGCCTGGCGACCTTCACGATCGTGACCCCGGATGCTTTACAGCGTATGGCGTACGCAATTCCGTAGGCCGCATACGCCCTGTGGATCGCGTCTGCATCCGCAGGTGCGCGGCTCGCGACGGCATCGAGGGGACCCGCCCTGCGGCGGATCCCCTCGATGGACGGCGGCGGCTCAGCGGGTCGCGAGCTCCGCATCCTGCTCGTCGTCAGCGGCATCCGCCGACGGCGCCGACGCCGAATCGGCCGAGGGCGCCGACATGACGTCGGCCGGCGGCACGGGCGCCGCGCCCGCGGTCGCGATGGGCTGCGCCGACGGGTCGGACGCGCGCCCCCGCTTCTCGGGGACCGGAAGGGTGCCGGCGGCCCGGAGCTGCGCGTAGTGCGCCATCGCCTCGGCCTGGCGCTCGGCCTCGGCGCCGGTCGCGATGTGCGCGCGCAGGTGCTCGTCGCCGAGGCCGAAGGCCGCGACGAGGTCGAGCGCGTGCGGCCGCAGCTTCTGCAGCAGCACCTCGATCGTCGAGGTCACGGCCTTCGAGCGGGCACCCGAGAGCCGGCCGTTCTCGAGGTGCCACGCGGCGTGCTCCTCGATGATCGTGAGCGCGAAGAGGTCGCGCACGTGCGTCATGACCTCCTTGGTCGCCGCGGGCATCCGCTCGACGGCCACGTCGAGCGCGTCGTACTGCTGCAGCTCGACCCACGCGCGCGCGGCCTCGATGAGCTCGTGCTGCTCATCGTTGAAGGCGGCGGCCGCGCCGGCCTGGTCCTTCGGCGCGTTCCGCAGCCGGCCTGCGATGTCCGCGACCATCTGCTCGACGCGGTCCTCGAGCAGGTCGCGCTGCACGTCGCGGTCGCGGAGCGCGAGCGACGACTTCTTGACGTTGCGGAGGTCGCGCACGTCCTGCGAGAGCGTGCGCAGGCCGACGAACGACGTCGCGCGATCGAAGAGCTGGTCGGCCGCGAAGCGGGCGATGTCGGCCTTCGAGGCGCCCTTGAACTGCTTGGAGAAGTCGCCGAGCAGGCGCTTGCCGACGAGCTGCAGCAGCACCGTGTTGTCGCCCTCGAACGTGACGTAGACGTCGAGGTCGGCGCGCAGCTGCACGATGCGGTTCTCGCCGAGGAAGCCCGCACCGCCGCACGCCTCGCGCGCCTCCTGCAGCGTGTCGAGCGCCTGCCACGTCGAGAGCGCCTTCAGCCCAGCGGCGAGGGTCTCGAGGTCCTCGCGCTCCTCCGGGGTGTCGTGCTGGCCCGAGAAGACGCCGTCGAACTTCGTCAGCAGGATCTCGTGCGCGTACGACTGCGCGTAGGCCTTCGCGAGCCGCGTGAACAGGCGGCGCTGGTGCCGGCGGTAGTCGAGCAGCACCTCCTCCTCGGCGTTGCTCGAGGCGTTGAACTGGCGCCGCTCGGTGCCGTAGCGGATCGCGATCGCGAGCCCCGCCTGCTGCGCCATGACCGCGGCGCCGTCGAGCGAGACGCGGCCCTGCACGAGCGTGCCGATCATGGTGAAGAAGCGGCGGCCGGGGCTGGCGATCGGGCTCGAGTAGGTGCCGTCGGGCGCGACGTCGCCATAGCGGTTGAGCAGGTTCGTGCGCGGCACGCGCACGTTCGTGAAGTGCAGGCGGCCGTTGTCGATGCCGTTGAGCCCGCCCTTGTAGCCGTCGTCCTCCCCGCCGATGCCGGGCAGGAACGCGCCGTCCTCGTCGCGGAGCGGCACGTAGAAGGCGTGCACGCCGTGGTCGACGCCCTTCGTGATGAGCTTCGCGAAGACGACCGCGTCCTTGCCGTGCAGCGCGGCGTTGCCGAGGTAGTCCTTCCACGCGCCGCGGAACGGCGTGTGGATGACGAACTCCTCGGTGGCCTCGTCGTACGTCGCGGTCGTGCCGATCGAGGCGACGTCCGAGCCGTGGCCCGTCTCGGTCATCGCGAAGGCGCCGGGGACCTCGAACCGCATGATGGGCGGCAGGAAGGTGTCGTGGTGGTGCTCGGTGCCGAGGTGCAGCACCGCGGCGCCGAAGAGCCCGAACTGCACGCCCGACTTGATCTGCAGGCTCGGATCGGCGAGCACGAGGTCGCCGAATCCCGCGATGTTGCCGCCGTGGTCGTCGTCGCCACCGAGGCGCTTCGGGAACGCCGCGAGCACGGCGCCGTCGTCGACGAGCAGCTGCAGCTGCTCGAGCACGCGCGCGCGGTGGTCGGCGACCGTCAGGTCGTCGACGCGCTGGTAGCGGGGGTCGGCGGCCTTCGCTCGCGCGGCGATGCGGCGCTCCGCCCACGTGCCGAGCAGGTCGCGGCTCAGCCAGTCGACGTCGACTGCGGCGTGCGTGCGCGGGCTCGTGGAGCGCTGGCGGTCGGTGCGGTCGGCCATGGTTCCCCCTTCAGGACAGGACGGATGCGTCCTCACGGTAGGCACGACCCTCGAGACCGCGCGAAGCCGTTGGTCGCGACCGCAATCGCGGCCAGGGACGCCTCACGACCTGTTGTGCCGGATCCACAACGGTCCGACCCATCCGCTGTCCGGGTCCGCAGGGTCCCGAGTCAGCCCATCGCGTCGAAGATCGACTCGCCCGCGACGAGCGTGAGCGCGACCGGCATGGCGCGCAGCGCCGCGGCGGCCTCCTGCGGGTCGTCGGTCGCGGGGAGCGGCGCACCGAGCACGACGAGGTCGGCGGGCTCGCCCACGGCGATGCGCGTGCGGCTCGATGCGGCGATCGCCTGCTCGAGCGAGAGCGCCTCCTCCGGCTGCCACGGCGCCTCGTCGCCGCGCGTGCGGGTGACGGCGGTCGCGATGCCGAGCCAGGGGTCGAGGGGCGTGACGGGGGCGTCGGAGCCGAGCACGACGCGTACGCCCGCGTCGACGAGGGAGCGCAGCCGATAGGCATCGCGCGAGCGATCCGACCACAGCGAGGCCATGAGCTCGCGGTCGTCGAGCGCGTGCTCCGGCTGCACGGAGGCGACGATGCCGAGCGTCGCCATGCGCGGGATGTCGACGCCCGCGACGAGCTGCGCGTGCTCGATGCGCCCGCGGGCGCCCGCGCGCTCGAAGGCGTCGATCGCCGCGGTGACGGCCGCATCGCCGATCGCGTGGACCATCGCATCGAGCCCGAGCTCGGCGGCCCGTGCGAGCAGCCGATCGAGCGCCTCGTCGTCGACGTTGCGCACGCCCCGGCCGAAGTCGCCGCCGTCGACCTTGGCGCTCGAGGTGCCGTACGGATGCGCTGTCCACGCCGTGCGCGTGCCGAGCGAGCCGTCGGAGATCACCTTGAGCCCGCCCACGCGGGCGCGGCCCGCGATGACGTCGCCCGAGCGCAGCCCGCGCTCGGCGGCGAGCTCGAGCTCGTCGGCGTAGATGCCGACGTCGACGCGCGTCGGCGTCGCCCTGCCGGGGCGCATCCACTGCCCGACGGCGTCGCCGAACTCGAGGTCGACGACGCCGACGACGCCGCGCGTCGCCGCGGCAGCCAGGGCGTCGACGACGTGGCGGTCGAGCGCATCGGGGTCGAGCATCGCCTCGACGTCGCCGAGCGCGGCGAATGCGGCGTCCTCGCGCAGCAGCGCACCGTCGCGCTCGAGCCCGAGGCGCTCGAGCATCGCGGTGTTGGGCCACGAGCAGTGGACGTCGCTCGAGACGACGAGCGTGGGCACCGAGCCGGTCGCCTCGTCGAGCAGCGCACGGGTCGGGGCGGCGGGCCAGAGGCCGTCGCGCATGCCGACGAGCACGAGCGGGTCGGGCCCCGAGTGGCGCACGACTGCCGCGGCGGCGATCGCGGCGGCCTCCTCGGCCGACTCCGCGGCGAGCACGCTCTGACGCGTGCGGTGCCGCGCCCACTGGCTCATGTGCGTGTGCTCGTCCCACAGCCCGGGGATGACGACCGCGCCCTCGAGGTCTCGGCGCTCCCCCGTCGACGGCGTCGATCCCGCCGGACTGACGCGCTCGATCTCACCGTCGACGATGTCGATGTCGGTCAGGGAGCCGTCGAGGAGCCGGGCGTTCGCGAGTCGCATGGCTCCATTGTGGGGCCGCAGCGCGAGCCCGCCGTGCGCGCCGCGTCAGTGCGCGGATCGCGGCTCGCGGCGGCGCGCGATGCGCTCGAGATCGGGCTTCCGGCGAGGCGCCTGCTGGCGCAGGAGCACGACGACCGTCGCGAGCGATCCGACGGCGCCGATCGCGGCGATGATGGCGAGCCACGTGGGGTCCGTGGCGACGCTGCTGGCCCAGGTCGCTTCCATGCGTCGATGATGCGCTCGCCGCCGCGCGAGCGCCAGGGGCCGATTCGCGGCAGACGGCCCGGCGATCGAGTCGCCGGGCCGTCAGCGGTCGGGATGCGGGTGGGTCATCGGGCGGGCACCGCGCCGCCCCAGATGGCGGCGTCGATGACGGGCTGCGTCATCTGCGGCGCGAGGCCGTTGCCGGGCGCATCGAGGCGGTGCGAGACCTGCTCCTCGAGCGCGGCGGCGACGCGTCGCGCGTCGTGGTCGAGCGAGCGGTCGCGGAGCCGGGCGATGCGCTCCGCATCGGTGGCGACACGGGGCGCGCGCTGGCGGACCAGCGCGGAGACGGTGGCGACGATCGCGACGGCACCGAGGGCGAGGAGGATGAGGAGCCAGGTGATGTTCATGGCAGGAAGTCTGCGCTTGCCAAGATCCCGCCACGAGTGGCAGAATCGTCAACGTCCGACAACATCCTGCCAATCATCTCCGGGAGGGGGCACGCGATGCTCAAGGTGGCCTGCATCGTCGACGACGACGTCAGTGCGTTCGAGCTCGCTGTCGCGGGCGAGGTCTTCGGCTACGACCGCACCGACCGCGGCGTGCCGCGGCACGACTTCCGCGTCGTCACGCAGACGCCCGGGCCCGTGCGGGTCGCCGGCGGGCTCGGCCTGCCGATGATGGTCGAGCACGGACTCGACTTCGCCGACGAGGCCGACTTGCTCATCCTCACGCCGTACGCGCAGTGCGAGTACGACGGCGAGTGCTCGCTCGCCGTCTCGCGGGTGCTGCAGCGCGCCGTCGACCGCGGCGCTCGCGTGCTCGCGCTGTGCTCGGGGGCGTTCGTCGCCGCGAAGGCCGGCATCCTCGACGGCCGGCGAGCGACGACGCACTGGCGGCACATCGACGGCCTCGCCGCGCAGTTCCCGCACATCGCGCTCGAGCGCGACGCGCTGTGGGTCGACGACGGACCCGTCACGACGAGCGCCGGCACGGCGGCGGCGATCGACGCGTCGCTGCACGTCGTGCGCCAGCTGCACGGCGCGCAGGCCGCCGCGGTCATCGCCCGCTCGATGGTCGTGCCGCCGCTGCGCGACGGCGGCCAGTCGCAGTTCGCGGTCGGGCCGGTCGCCGAGCAGCGCGCCGAGACGCTCGCCCCGCTCATCGACTGGATGGTCGCGCACCTCGACGAGGAGCACACCGTCGCATCGCTCGCGCGGCGCGCGAACCTCTCGGAGCGCACGTTCGCGCGCCGGTTCCGCGAGGAGCTCGGCACGACGCCGGCCGCGTGGCTCACGTCGCAGCGCGTGCAGCGCGCCCAGGCGCTGCTCGAGGCGACCGACCTCGGCCTCGACGTCGTCGCGCAGCAGGCGGGGTTCGGCACGGCGGCGCTGCTGCGGCACCACTTCACCCGGCAGCTGCGCGTCTCGCCCTCGGCGTACCGGCGGCGCTTCGCGGTCCCCGAGACCGCCGCCGCGGCTCAGCCGAGCGCGCTCCAGCCCGGCGGCATGTAGCCCTCCGCCTCGAGCACGAACCGGCCGAGCGGCGTCGGCGGGCGCTTCTGGATCTTCGGCACCGACGAGCGCAGCTCCTTGAACGGCTTGCCGTACACCGTCACCTCGCGGCGATCCTCGAACTCGACGCCGGGCCTGGGCATCGGGATCGTCAGCACGCGACCGGTCGCCCATTCCGGCTCCACCGGCATGACGGGCTGCAGCTCGATGACGCGATCCCCGGGGAACATGAAGCCGCCGAAGGCGACGGGGTTCCCGCCGTCCACGGGAGCGAGCCACCGCATCCAGACCCCCGGGTCGAAGTCGGGGAGCGGCTGCGTCGCCGACCGCTCGATCGCTCGCCGCGCACCGAGCTGCCACAGCTCGTACACCCGCTCGGCCGACCCGTCGAAGTCGTAGAGCTGCACCTCGATGAGCGCGTCGACGTCGTCGAGCGCGGTCTCGTCGACCGCGAGCCCGTCCGGCAGCGCTGCTCGGTACGTCCAGGGATGGAGCGACTTGCCGAAGCGGGTCGCGGGCTCGATCACCAGCCCACCGGCGTCGTCGAACTCGGCGTCGACGAGGAATGCCTCGCCCTGCGGATCGAGCGCCCAGAGCCCGTAGGGATTGACCGGCTGCTCGCCCTCCCGCTCGAGGGGCGGCTCCTGCGGGAGGAAGTCCTGCATGCTGCTCGACACGTAGAGGCCGCGCTCCTCCGAGCGCCATTCGTCGTCGCGCGTCGCGTCGGTGCGCACCGTGCCGTCGGGCCGCTCGCGCTCGAGCTCGACCTCGGCGAACCAGCCGTCCTCGTCGACCCCGTCGATCCGCTTGACCGCCGTGCTGTAGATGCCCGCGGGGATCTCACCCGCGCCCTCGGGCACCCGCAGGTAGGTGCGGCGCTGGCCGATCGGGTGGTGCGAGAGGCGGATCTCGACGATCGGGCCGCGACGCGACTCGAGGTAGCCGACGTGCGGGAAGGAGAGGTCGCCGACGAGCTGGGTCACGGGTCAACGGTAGCCGGGTCTGCATGCGCCCGGCCTGCGGCCGGGCTGCTCGACCAACGGGCGGAGGGACGGCCCGCGGCCGGGCTGCTCGGCCGACGGGGCTGCGCGAGCGAAAGGGGTCAGGCGAGGAGGGCGCCGGAGCCGGGCGGGAGCGTCAGCCCATCCGCGAGCGCGACGTCGGGGTGGGTCTGGAAGCGCAGCTCCGTGCGCTCGACCGCGACCGTCTGCGGCTCGCGACCGACGTTGATGACGATCTCGACCGCATCCGCGAGCCCTGCGCGCCGCACGAGCCGCAGCACGCGCCGCTCCTCGTCGACCTCGACGCGATTGCGCGCGTAGTGCGGGTCGGTGAGCGCCTCGAGCTCGCGCCGCAGCCGCGCGAGCTGCCGGTAGCCCTCGAGCACGCGCGCGTGGCGCCCGCCCTCGGCCTCAGCCCAGTCGAGCTTCGAGCGCTCGAAGGTCGCTGGGTCCTGCGGGTCGGGCACGACGGCCGGATCCCAGCCCATCTGCTCGAACTCCTCGAGCCGACCCTCGGCGGTCGCCGTGCCGAGCTCGGGCTCGGGGTGCGACGTGAAGAACTGGAACGGCGTCGATGCCGCCCACTCCTCGCCCATGAAGAGCATCGGGGTGAACGGGCCCGCGTAGAGCAGCAGCGCCGCGCACAGCAGCTGCGACTCGTCGAGCACCTCGGTGATGCGGTCGCCGCGCGCGCGGTTGCCGATCTGGTCGTGGTTCTGCGCCGCCACGACGAGCCGCCACGACAACGAGCGCTCGACGTCGATCGGATGCCCGTGGTCACGGCCGCGGAACGACGAGTAGGTGCCGTCGTGGAAGAAGCCGCGCTCGAGCGCCTTGCCGAGCGCCGCGAGCGGCTCGAAGTCGGCGTAGTAGCCCGCCGTCTCGCCCGTGAGGGCGACGTGCACGCCGTGGTGGAAGTCATCCGACCACTGCCCGTCGAGCCCGTAGCCGCCGCCCTCGCGCGGCGTGATGAGCTTGGGGTCGTTCAGGTCGCTCTCGGCGATGAGCTCGAGCGGCCGCCCGAGGTGCGCCGAGAGCGCGGCCGTCTCGATCGCCATCTCCTCGAGGATGTGCGTGTCGGCCTCGTCGTGGAGCGCGTGCACCGCGTCGAGCCGCAGCGCATCCACGTGCATGTCCTCGAACCAGAAGCGCACGTTGTCGAGGATGTAGCGGCGCACCGCCGGCTCGGCGAGGTTGACGTGCTCGCCCCACGTCGAGCGGCCCGCGCTCGAGAGGTAGGGCCCGTAGAGCGGCAGGTAGTTGCCCGACGGCCCGAGGTGGTTGTAGACGACGTCCTGCACGACCGCGAGCCCCGCGCCGTGCGCGGCGTCGATGAAGCGCTGGTAGGCGTCGGGCCCGCCGTAGCCCTCGTGCACCGCGAACCAGGCGACGCCGTCGTAGCCCCAGTTGTGCGTGCCGTTGAAGGCATTCATCGGCAGCAGCTCGACGTGCGTGACGCCGATCTCGCGCAAGTGGTCGAGCCGGCCCGCGGCCGCCTCGAGCGTGCCCTCGGGCGTGAACGTGCCGACGTGCAGCTCGTAGATGACGCCGCCGGCGATCGGCTTGCCCGTCCAGCCGGCGTCCTGCCAGGGGTGGGCGGATGCGTCCCACACGCGGGAGCGCTCGTGCACGCCGCCGGGCTGGCGCATGCTGCGCGGGTCGGGCCGCACCATTTCGTCGTCGTCGATCTGGAAGCCGTAGTCGCCCGCGGGCGCGAGCGCGTGCCACCAGCCGCCCTCGGCGCTCGTCATCTCGACGGACTCGTCGGCGGCGACGACGCGCATCCGCTCGGCGTTCGGCGCCCAGACCCGGTACTCGTGCAGCATGAGTCGAGGCTAGGACGGCCGCGCCGCGCGAGCCTGCCGGTTGCCTGGGAGCCGGCCGGGTCGCCGCGCTACCGCTGCGCGGAGCGCGCGCGGAACCACTCGTTCGCCGCGGGCAGGAAGAGCAGCACGACGCTCAGGATCGAGATGAGCGAGCCGAAGTTGAGGCCCTGGCCCGAGGAGAGCGACGTGATGATGCCGATCGCGGCGAGCACGGCGAGCACGATGCGCGCCCAGTTGCGGCCCTTCGTGGCGAACAGCAGCACGACGACCTGCGCGACGACGAGCACGGCCGCGACCGCGAGCAGCATCCCGACGGCCCCGAGCATCCCCGCGTCGCCCGCGCCGGCGAACGCGAGCAGGCCGAGCCCGGCGATGCCGATGCCGATGACCCCGAGCGCGACGCCGGCCCACTGGATGCCGAGGCCCCACTTGACGACTGCAGGCATCGGCATGGCCGCGCCGTAGGCGGGCTGGCCGTGCTGGGCGCCGTGGCCGTACTCGGCGCCCTGGCCGTACGGCGCGTAGCTCACCGGCTGATCGCCGGAGGGCTGGCTGGACGGCTGACCGCCGTAGGGCTGGCCCTGCTGAGGCTGGCCGTAGCGCGGCTGCTGGTGGTCGTCGGGCGAGTGCGCGTCGTGCTGCATGAGGGCAGGCTATGCCTCCCCTGTGCCCACGCGCACCCTCGGCCTCGCGGCGCGCCGCGGCGGAGGGGCCGAGCACACCCACCAGCCGCCCGACCCCTCCGGCGGCGGCGCGACCGACTCGGCGCCGCGGTCGATGCGACGCGAACCGAGTCGCGAGCTCCAGCACGCGAGACCCGCACATCGTAGTAACAGCGTCTGCGAACGCGCCGAGAGCACCTCCACCCTGAGCGGTCACTTCCGCCCGTGACCGGTCACTTCCGCCCGTGACCGGTCAGTTTCGCCCGTGAGCGGTCAGTTCGGTCCGTGAGCGGTCAGTTCGGTTCGTGAGCGGTCAGTTCCGCCCGTGAGCGGTCAGTTCGGTCCGTGAGCGGTCGATGCCGCGCGTCCGAGCCGCCGATCGAGCGTTGCTGCGGACGCGGCGTCGGCAGAGCCGCGGGCGGGCGCAGCTGACCGCTCGAACGCGGAAGCGACCGCTCGAACGCGGAAGTGACCGCTCGAAGGCCGAAGTGACCGCTCGAGCGCGGAAGCGACCGCTCGAGCGCGCGGACGTGAGCGGTCAGTCGTCGGCGCGCGTGAGGAGGGCGACCGGCAGTGTCGAGAGGAGGTCGGCGAGCCGGGTCTCCCCGCCGCGCAGCTCCTTCGTCGTCAGCAGCTCGCGCCAGCGGCCCTCGGGCAGCTGGATCGTCGTGTCGCTCCAGCCGCCGCGCTCGGCGAGCCCGATCGGCATGCGCGTCGCGACTGCGATCGCCCCGCCGCGGTCGAACGCGATCGCGTGCGCGGCCGCCTCGCCGTGCGGCAGGATCGGCGCGTAGCCCGCGAAGCGCTCGGGGTGATCGCGGCGCAAGCGCAGCGCCTCGCGCACGAGCCTGGTCTTCGCGACCTCGAGGTCCCACCCGCCCGACAGGGGCGAGCGCGCGGACTCGCGCAGCGCATCCATCCGCTCCCAATCGATCGGGCGGCGGTTGTCGGGGTCGACGAGCGACTGCTCGAGCGCCTCGGAGCCCTGGTACACGTCGGGGAACCCGGGGATCGTGAGGCTCAGCAGCTTCGCGCTCAGCACGTTCGCGCGGAAGCCCGCGTCGGTCGCCTCGAGGAACGCCTCGACGTCGCGGCTCGCCGGCTCCCGCAGCACCTGCCGCACGAGGTCGGTGAGGTTGGCCTCGAACTCCGCGTCGGGGGCCGTCCAGTGCGTGATGTCGTCGGCCTCGCGCGCCGCCTTCTCCATGTAGGCCAGCAGCCGCTCCTCGCTCGCCGGCCACGCGCCGACGATCGCCTGCAGCAGCAGGTTCACGAAGGGCCGGCCCTGCTTCGGCGCGAAGACGAGCAGCTTGTCGAGCAGGGCCTCCCACTCGCCCGGCACCTCGGAGATCGTCGTGATGCGCGCGCGCACGTCCTCGCCGCGCTTCGTGTCGTGGGTCGAGAGCGCGTTCATCGCGAGCGGCCACTCCTGCTGGCGCTTCGCCATCGAGGAGTGGAACTCGTCGACCTCGACGGAGAACACCTCCGGATCGCCGCCCACCTCGTTGAGGCTCGTGAGCCTCGAGTAGCGGTAGAACGCGGTGTCCTCGACGCCCTTCGCCATCACCATGCCGCTCGTCTGCTGGAAGCGCAGCGCGGCGGGCTGCTCGGGGTTGCCGAGCAGCGGGAGCAGCGCGTCGATCGCGTCGGCGAGGTCGGGCCGGTGCTGCTTCGCGAGCTCGGCCGCGCGGCCGAGGTGGTCGCGCCCCTCGGGCAGGTAGGAGCGGTAGACGGGGAAGCACGCGAGCAGCTCGGCGATCGCGTCGGCTGCGTCGGCCGGCGCGCCCCGATCGCCCCACGCATCCGCCGCGCGCACCTCGCGCTCGAGCCGCAGCACCTCGGCGCGCAGGATGCCGTCGGCGATGCCGCGCTTCGTGCCGTGGATCATCTCGGCCCAGTCGACGCGCTCGCCGCCGCGCAGCCGCGCGTCGAGCGCGTCGAGCGGCTCGGCCCCGGCGGGGTCGGTGAGCACGCGGTCGATGAGCCCGAGCGTGTCGTAGCCGGTCGTGCCGGCGGTCGCCCAGCGCGGCAGCTCCTCCCCCGGCTCGAGGATCTTCTCGACGAGCACGAACGCGCCGCCCGTGAGCCGGTCGAGGTCGTCGAGGTAGCCCGCGGGGTCGCGCAAGCCGTCCGGGTGGTCGACGCGCAGGCCCTGCACGAGCCGCTCGTCGAACCAGCGCGCGATCTCGGCGTGCGTCGCCTCGAAGACCTCGGGCAGCTCGACCCGCACGGCGGCGAGCGTCGAGACGGCGAAGAAGCGCCGGTAGTTCAGCTGGTCGTCGCCCTGCTTCCAGTGCCCGAGCCGGTAGTGCTGCCGCTCGAGCACCTCTTGCGGCGTGCCCTCGCCGGTGCCGGGTGCGATCGGCAGCCGCGTGTCCCAGTACCTGAGTGCCTCGCCGCCGACCTCGATGGCGAGGTGGCCGACGGTGCCGTCCTCCGACCAGTCGTCGTCGCCGACGATCGGCAGCAGCAGCTTGCCGCCGCCCGCGTCCCAGTCGACGTCGAAGTACGGCGCGATCGCGCTCTCGCGCCCCTCTCGCAGCAGCTGCCACCACCACGCGTTGTGCTCGGGCACCGCGACACCCATGTGGTTCGGCACGATGTCGACGAGCACGCCCATGCCGAGCCTGCGCGCCTCCTGCGCCACCGCATCCAGCCCCTCAGAGCCGCCGCGCGACGCGTCGATCCGCGCGTGCGAGACGACGTCGTAGCCGTGGTTCGAGCCGGGCTCGGCGTCGAGGATCGGCGAGAGGTACACCCAGTCGACCCCGAGATCGGCGAGCGCCTCGAGCCGGGCGGCCGCGTCGAGGAGCGTGAACTCCTCGCTGATCTGCAGTCGGTAGGTGCTCTGCGGCGCGTGCACGGATCTCCTCAGTCCTGGGGCTCGGATGCGTCGGCGGCGACCGTGGGGATCGCACCGGTCGCGAGACCGTTCGTCGCCGCGATCGAGGCCGCGACCGAGAAGTCCTGCTCGACCGGCGGCCGGTGCTCGCGGAGCACGAGCAGCGCGCGCGGCGCGATGCGGAGCGCGTTGCCGGCATCGACGCGGCCGTCGTGCGGCTCGTGCGCGCCGGTGTCGATCAGCACGTCCCACGCCTCCGAGTACTCGCTCGGCGGCAGCGTGAGCTCGCGCTCCTCGTCCGAGGCGCTGCAGTAGATGAGGAAGTGGTCGTCGACGATCTGCTCGCCGCGCTCGCCGCGGCCGGCGATGCCGTGGCCGTTCAGGTACATGCCGACGGTCTTCTCGCTCGCCGCGGCATCCCAGTCGCCGTCCTCCATCGGGGTGCCGTCGCCGCGCAGCCACACGATGTCGTTGAGCCGCTCGCCGTTGCCCGTGCGCACCGTCGTGCCGGTGAAGAAGCGCTTCCGGCGGAAGGTCGGGTGGTCATGGCGCAGCTGCGCGATCGCGGCCGTGAACTCGATGAGCGGCTGGTCGATCGCCGACCAGTCGATCCAGCTGAGCTCGGAGTCCTGCGCGTAGGTGTTGTTGTTGCCCTGCTGCGTGCGGCCGAGCTCGTCGCCGTGCAGGATCATCGGCACGCCCTGGCTCAGCAGCAGCGTCGCGAGGAAGTTGCGCTGCTGGCGGGCGCGGATCGCGAGGATCTCGGGGTCGTCGGTCGGCCCCTCGACGCCGTAGTTGTAGGAGCGGTTGTGGCTCTCGCCGTCGTTGCCGTCCTCGCCGTTGGCCTCGTTGTGCTTCTCGTTGTAGCTGACGAGGTCGCGGAGCGTGAAGCCGTCGTGCGCGGTGACGAAGTTGATGGATGCGACGGGCCGGCGACCGGAGTGCTCGTACAGGTCGGCGGAGCCGGCCAGGCGGCTCGCGAACTCCCCGAGCGCGGTCGGCTCCCCGCGCCAGAAGTCGCGCACCTGGTCGCGGTACTTGCCGTTCCACTCCGTCCACTGCGGCGGGAAGTTGCCCACCTGGTAGCCGCCCGGGCCGATGTCCCACGGCTCGGCGATGAGCTTGACCTGGCTGATCACCGGGTCCTGCTGCACGAGCTCGAAGAAGGTCGACAGCCGGTCGACGTCGTAGAACTCGCGCGCGAGCGTGGAGGCGAGGTCGAAGCGGAAGCCGTCGACGTGCATCTCGGTCACCCAGTAGCGCAGGCTGTCCATGATCATCTGCAGCGCGTGCGGGTGGGCGACGTTGAGGCTGTTGCCCGTGCCGGTGTAGTCCATGTAGAACTGCTCGTCGCCCTCGACGAGCCGGTAGTAGGCCTGGTTGTCGATGCCGCGCCACGAGAGCGTCGGGCCCATGTGGTTGCCCTCGGCGGTGTGGTTGTAGACGACGTCGAGGATGACCTCGATGCCGGCGGCGTGCAGCGCCTTCACCATCGCCTTGAACTCCTGCACCTGCTGGCCGCGCTCGCCCGTCCCCGCGTACTCCGCGTGCGGGGCGAAGAAGCTCAAGGTGTTGTAGCCCCAGTAGTTGCGCAGGCCCTTCTCGAGCAGCACCGCGTCGTGCACGAACTGGTGCACGGGCATGAGCTCGATCGCCGTCACCCCGATCTTCTGCAGGTGGGCGATGATCGACGGATGCGCGAGGCCCGCGTAGGTGCCCCGGAGCGCCTCGGGCAGGTCGGGGTGGGTCTGCGTGAGCCCCTTGACGTGCGCCTCGTAGATGACCGTCTCGTTGTAGGGCGTGCGCGGGTAGCGGTCGCCCGTCCAGTCGAAGAACGGGTTGATGACGACGCCCTTGACCATGTGCGGCGCGGAGTCGTCGTCGTTGCGGCTCAGCGGATCGCCGAAGTTGTAGCTGTGGAGCGGCTGGCCCCACTCGATCGTGCCGCTCGTCGCCTTCGCGTAGGGGTCGAGGAGGAGCTTCGCCGGGTTGTGGCGCAGCCCGCGCTCGGGCTCGTACGGGCCGTGCACGCGGTACCCGTAGCGCTGACCGGGCTGCACGCTCGGGAGGTAGGCGTGCCAGACGAAGGCGTCGACCTCGGTCAGCTCGACACGGGTCTCGACGTCGTCGTCGTCGAAGAGGCACAGCTCGACGCGCTCGGCCGACTCGGTGAAGATGGCGAAGTTCGTGCCGGTGCCGTCGAAGGTCGCACCCAGCGGGTACGGCTCGCCGGGCCAGACCTGGAGCTCAGGGGCGGAAGCGGTGTCAGTCATCGGGCTGAGTGTATGGCGGGGTGCCTGTGGTACTGCTGGGGGCGGTCGCATCGCGAGCCCCGCCGAGAGCCGACGCCCGGGACGGGCGTCGGAGCTGGGGTCGCGGTCGAGGCCCGAAAGGGCCTCGACCCTCAGCTCCACCGCTCAGTCCCCGACGACGCGCTCCTCGCCGCCCGTGATGCGCAGCAGCTCCTCGTAGCTCAGCATGAAGACGGTGTCGGCGGTGCCGGCCGCCGCCGAGAGCTGCTCGTAGTCGGCGAGCGCGACGTCGACGATCGTGCGGATGGGCGCGGGATGCCCGAGCGGGGCGACGCCGCCGATCACCTGCCCCGTCGCGGCCCGCACCTGCTCCGGCGTCGCGCGCTCGATCGGGCCGGCGCCGAGCTGCTCGGCGAGCGCGGCCGTGTCGACGCGGTGGCGACCCGACGTCATGACGAGCAGGGGCGCATCCGCCATCCAGAAGATGAGCGAGTTGGCGATCGCGCCGACGTCGATGCCGAGCGCCGCCGCCGCGGCCTTCGCCGTGTGGGTGCCCTCGGGGAAGCGGATGATCTCGCGGACGATGCCGAGCGCGGCGAGCTCTCGCCGGATCGCCTCGGCCCTGGGAGGCAGCGTCATGCTCCCATCCTGCACAACGCAAGCCGCTGGGCAGCGATCCGCCGCGCGCGAGCCGGCCCCGCGCATCCCGTCGCCGGACGCCCGCCGCGGGCTTGCGTCGTGCGTGGGACGGGAGAGGGCGGGGCGGATGCGTGGGCGTGGCTCACGCGATGCGGCTGCCGGGCGCGAGCGTGCGGGCCGGTGCCCGCACGGCGGCGATCGCGCCCCACACCGCCAGCGCCGCGAGCGCGAGGTGGATCGCGAGACCGACGAACCAGCTGGGCACCGTGCGCTCGTACACCTCCTCGGCCGTCTCGCCCTCCCACGTGCCGTTCGGCAGCATCTCCGGGCACTCCTCCATGACCGGCGGCAGCTGCGCGTAGCGCACGCCGAGCGCGAGCTGGCCGAGCAGGTCGTCGGGAGTGCCGTACGCGTCGAAGTGCGGCGGCACCGCGTCGGCGAGGATCACGTAGGGGTTCGCGGCGAGCAGCGGCCACACGCGGTCGGGCCGCGGCACGGTCGTCTCGAACGTGCGATCGGTGACCCGGCACGTCGTCTCGTCGGTCTCCTCGTCCCAGTCCCACGTGACCTCGTTGTGGGTCTCCTCGCTCTGGAAGGCGATCGTCGCGACGCCGAAGCCGATGAGCGTGCCGACGCTGAAGAACGCGACGACGAGGTAGGTGACGACGGTCGAGAGCACGGGTCGGCGGATCAGGCCGGAGAGGCCGACGCCGATCGCCGAGACGACGCCGATCTCGACCACGACGACCGGGATCGCGACCGCGACCGCCTCGATGCGCAGGCCGCCGAGCAGTGCCGAGCCGAGCATGAACGGCGTGCAGACGAGCAGGAAGCCGAGCGAGGCGACCCACGCGCCGAGCACCTTGCCGAGCACGAGCTGCGCGGCGGTGACCTGCGTCACTTGCGTCGCGGCGAGCGTGCCGCCGTCGCGGTCGCCGTTGATGGCGTTGCCGCTCAGCGCGGGCGTCACGAGCGAGGTGACGAGCATGACGAGGAAGATCGTGGTCGAGAAGATCGCGCCGCCGAGGTCGCGCTGGTAGCCGGCGAGCGACAGGAACAGCACGACGATGACGCCGCCGACGACGAGTCCGACGACGACGAGCAGCACGTACCATGCGACGCTCCGCACGCGCTGCGCGAGCTCGAGCCGCACGACCACGCCGAGCATGCGCATCCATGCCCCGACCCCCCGGACGGGAGGGGGCACGGGCGCCGGCGCCTCGGGCGGGGCGGTCGCTGTCTGGCTCATCGGCGGCCTCCCGCGAGTCCGAGGTAGGTGCGCTCGATGTCGCCGACGGCGGGCGCGAAGTGGACGATCGGCACGCCGGCGGCGACGAGGCGCTGCAGCAGGTCGGCGGCGTGCTCCTCCCGGTCGAGCGCGATGAAGGCGACGTCGCCCTCGAGCCACACGCGGTCGAAGGCGACGCCGATGCTCGCGAGCTGATAGCTGAGCGCGCGCGGGTCGAGCGCGCGCACGCGCCACTCGCGCGCCGCTTGCCGGGCGAGCACGAGCCGCTCGCCGCCGACGACCTCGCCGCGGTCGACGAAGACGGCGTCCTGCGCGATCTCGTCGAGCTCCGAGAGGTCGTGGCTCGAGATGAGCACCGTGCCGCCCCCGGCCGCGAAGCCGCGCAGCAGCTCGCGCAGCTCGAGCCGCGACGTCGGGTCGAGCCCGGCCGCCGGCTCGTCGAGCAGCAGCACGCGCGGATCGTGCACGAGCGCGCGGGCGAGGCCGAGCCGCTGCTGCTGGCCGCGCGAGAGCACGCGGCTCGGCCGGTTCGCGAGCTCCTCGAGCCGCGCTTGCACGATGAGCTCGTCGGCGCGATCCCGCGCGGCGTGCTCCGGCAGCCCGTGCAGGCGCCCGACGGTGACGAGGATCTGCCGCGGCGAGAGCGTGCGCCACGTGCCGAGCACGTCGGGCATCCACCCCATCGCGCGCCGCACGGCGCGCGGGTCGCGCACCGGGTCGGCACCGGCGACGCGGATCGCGCCCGCGTCGGGGGCGAGCAGCGACGCGAGCATGAGCATGAGCGTCGTCTTGCCGGCACCGTTCGGGCCGATGAGCCCCGTGACGCGCCCGGTCTTCGCGTGGAAGGTCATCTCGCGCACCGCGTGCACGCCGCCGAAGCTGCGCCGGAGGCCGTCGACGACGATGCCGTCGGCGGCGAGATCGACGCCGTCCTCCTGGCGCACGGGGTGGACGAGTGCCGGGTCGACGAAGACGGGCGGGGCGGATGCGGTGAGCGGCTCGGGCGCGCCGGGGCTCGCGGGCGCGCTCACCACGGCCGCCGTTGGCTGCAGGGACGATCCATAGCCACATCCTGGGGCTCGCGCCCCAGCAGCGGAACAGGCGCGCCCGAAGATCATCCTCGAGCGTGACGCGGCGGCGCGACGGATCGCGGTCCTACCCTGGAGGAGTGCCTGCCTCCGCCCGCTCCCTCCTGCGCGGGATCCCGACCGGCGGGCTGCTCGTGGGCGTGCTGCTCGTGCTGGGCTCGATCGCCTCGGTGCAGCTGGGCGCGTCGATCGCGAAGACGGTGCTCGACCGCATCGACCCCGCCGGGCTCACGCTCCTGCGGCTCGTCTTCGCCGCGCTCGTCGTCCTCGCGATCGCGCGCCCGCGCATCCGCTCGTGGAACGCCGCGGCATGGCGCTCGATCGTCTTCCTCGGGCTCACGCTCGCGGGCATGAACCTGCTGTTCTACCTCGCGCTCCCCCGCATCCCCATCGCGGTCGCGGTGACGGTCGAGCTGCTCGGGCCGCTCGTGCTCGCGCTCGTGCAGTCGCGGCGGGCGGTCGACTTCGCGTGGGTCGGCGTCGCGGCCCTCGGCGTCGGCGTGATCGGCGTGCAGTCGATCGGCGGCGACCTCGACCCGGTGGGCGTGCTGCTCGCGCTCGCGGCGGGCGCGTGCTGGGCCGCCTACATCCTCGCCTCGGCGCAGGTGGGGCAGCGGGTGCCGGGCGTCGGCGGGCTCGCGGGTGCGCTCGTCATCGCGGCCGTCGCGGTGCTGCCCTTCGGGCTCCTGGGCGCGATCGACGCGGTCGCCGCCGACCCGAGCGTGCTGCTGCCCGCGTTCGGGATCGCGATGCTCTCGAGCGCGATCGCCTACGGCCTCGAGCTGCTCGCGCTGCGGCGCGTGCCGACGCGCGTGTTCGGCATCCTCATGGCGCTCGAGCCGGCGTCGGCGGCGCTGTTCGGCTTCCTCGTCATCGGCGAGCTGCTCACCGGTTGGGACCTGCTCGCGATCGCGCTCGTGATCATCGCCTCGGCGGGCGTCGCGCTCACCGCCGCGCGCGCGAGGCGCGAACCGCCGCCCATGACGGGGCCGAGCGGGCTCCAGCTGCCGCCGCTCCCCTGAACCGCTCGGGGCGGAGACGGCGCGGGCGCCGCCTGCCACGATGGATGCGTGGAGGGGCACGACGACGACGCGGCGCGCTGGGCGCCGCCCGAGCGCCGGGCGGCAGCGGGTGCCGGCGGCGACGGTCGCGCCGAGCCGGATGCCCCGTCGGCGGCCGCACCGTGGACGCGCGGGATCCGCCCGCCACGGGAGCCCGCCGACGCATCCGCCCCGCCTAGCGCGGGGCCCGTGCCCGTGCCGGAGCTGCCGTGGGAGCCGCCGCCGGAGCTCGAGCGGCGCGCGCGGCGCGAGCCGCGCATGTGGCCGATCGCCGTCGGCGTCGCGGCGCTCGCGGTGCTCGCGTGCATCCCCCACTGGGTCGCGCCGACCGTGGCGATCATGGTCGCGCTCGTCGGCATCCCGGTCGCGTGGGGCTTCCGCCGCATCTCGCACGGGCGGCGGCGCGTGCAGTACGTCGTCGTGGTGCTGACGCTGCTGCTGACGGTCGCGCTCTCGGTCGCCGCGCCGCTCCTCTGGCTGCGGCTCGGGGTGCTGCAGCCGCTGCAGCTGCCGAGCTGACGCGGACGCGCCGCGACGGCGAAGGCCCGGTCGTCGACCGGGCCTCGTGGAGCGGATGACGGGAATCGAACCCGCGCTATCAGCTTGGGAAGCTGAAGTTCTGCCATTGAACTACATCCGCAGCGCCGCTCTCGCAGCGCCCCCATCGTACGACACCTCGACCGGCCGCGCATCGGTGGCCGGTCGTGGACGGCGCGTGAGGTCGGCGGACCGCTCAGTCGCAGTGCTCGAGCGCCGCCACGCCCGCGCCGAGCGTCCCCTCGGTCCCGAGCAGCAGCACCTCGCTCGGCCGGTAGGTGCTCTCGAGCATGGCGAGCGTGCCGGCCGGCACGCACGTGGGGGTCGAGAGCAGCAGCGGTCCCACCCGGTTCGCGACCGCGACGGCCGCGAGCGCGTCCGGGAAGTCGTGACCCGAGACGAGCAGCACCGTCTCCTGCTCCGCGACGGAGGTCCGTCGCGCAGCGAGCGCGTTGGTCGCGAAGCGGTCGGTGCCCGAGAGCCGCGACGCCCGCAGGCCCGTGACCTCGGTGATCGAGCGCTCGGCCGCGACCGACACCGACGGCGTGCCGCCGACGACGGTGACCGAGACGAGGCTGCGCTCGTCGAGGTAGTCGTGCAGCGCCGGTGCGAGCTCGCCGGGCGGCGTGAGCAGCACCGGCGCGCCGCGCAGGGCAGCGATCGGCGCGGCGCTCAGCGCATCGGCGAAGCGAAGGCCGGAGGCGATGAACGCATCGGCTGAACCGGGGAACGCATCGCGGGCGATCGCGGCGCTCGTCGCGTACCGGTCGGCGCCCGCGACCCGATCGACCTGCGCGAGCGGCATCAGCTCGCGGACGGCGGCCTCGACGCCCGCAGAGATCGCCCCGTAGCCGCCGACGACGACGACCCTCGCGGGAGCGAGCCGGGCGAGCTCCTCGCCGACCGGCGGCGGCAGCTGCTCGCGCCGGGTCAGCAGCAGGGCACCACCGGGCTGAGCCGCGGCTGGGGCCGCGCTCAGCGCATCGGCGAAGGCCTCGCCCGAGACGAGGT
The DNA here is from genome assembly GCF_049897585.1 of Agrococcus sp. TSP3-2-1. Taxonomy (NCBI): domain Bacteria; kingdom Bacillati; phylum Actinomycetota; class Actinomycetes; order Micrococcales; family Microbacteriaceae; genus Agrococcus; species Agrococcus sp. TSP3-2-1. The sequence continues at coordinate 234,837 of NZ_JAFCWN010000002.1, read as the reverse complement.
AGGCGGTCTGCGTGACCGCTGGGTCGTTGTAGCGGCGAGAGAGCAGCACCGCGGACTCGAAGCGGTCGGCGCCCGCGATCCGCGACACCGTCGGTCCGGTCGGGACGGGCGGCGCGGCCGGCTCGAGGCTCGCCGCCCCCTCGGCGCCGATCGCGTCGAGCCACGTGCGCACGTCGACGAACGCGTCGATCGCGTCCGCATCCCGGTAGCGCCCGAAGTGCACGGTGCCGTACATCTTCCCGTCGTCGCCCATCGCGATGCCGACGCCCATGACGGTGAAGTCGCGCGTCAGCGCGGCCTCGTGCGGCGGCGACGCGATCCACTGGTCGACGAGCCCGAGGGCGTCGCGATCCCAGCGCGACGCGATGATCTCGCCCTCGCGGGACGAGCCGCGCGGGAGGTGCGACCCCGGGTCGGGGCTGTGGGCGAAGACGCCCGTCTCGGCCATCTCGAGGCTCCACTCGAGCGACCCCTCCGAGATCTCGGGCGAGAACAGCAGCGGCTCGAGGTCCTTCGCCGCGCGGTAGGCGTTGATGCCGTCGAAGACCGCGGCGACGCGCTCGACCTGCGCGGGCACCTCGGGCGGTGCGGGCGCCGGCGTCGGCGCGGCGGCGATGACGCCGATGCCTACCATCGCGGCGGTCACGACCGCCAGCAGCTGCTGCTTCATCGGGAGTCCCCCGGCCCGTGTCGGCCGTCCCCGTCGACGGCGCGCAGGGGCAACGTAACACCGTCCGCACTGTCCCCCAGCGCTCTCGGCGACTCTTGAGCGAAGCCTGCACGAAGACGGCGACGCCCAGCATCGGCTCATCGCGCGATCAATCGGCCGCGCCTCCCGCGCGGCTCGCGACTACGGCGTGGACGGCTTGTGGGGGTGCGCGACGACGTCGGCCTGATCCGGGTGCTTCTCGAGCCACCGCTGCACGAACGTGCACTGCGGCACGATCCGTCGACCGGCCTCGCGCGCCTCCCCGATCGCGAACGCGGCGAGCGCGCTGCCGACGCCGTGGCCGCCGAACGCCTCCCCCACGACGGTGTGCTGGAGCGTGCGCTCCCCCGTCTCCTCGTCATCCGCGTACGAGAGCACCCCGGCGAGCTGGCTGCCGATGTGCGCCTCGAAGCGCGAGCGGTCAGAGTCGTCGCCGACGACCACGTGGGTGCCGGACGCTGCGGGTTCGGTCATGCCGCCCATCCAACCCCGAAGGCGGATGGGCGGCAAGGCTCACGCGGAGCTGTCGCGCTGTGGGTGGGTGTGCCCCGTCACCGCGTCGTCGGCGCTGCCGCGCACGGGGGTCGCGTAGGTGCGCACGTGGAGCCGCACCGCCTCCTCCTCATCGGCCTTGCCCTGGCGCTTGCGGCGGCGGGCCGCTGCCGCGAGGTTGAGGCTCTCGACGAGCACCGCGAACACCATCGGGCCGTAGATGAAGGCCTTGTCGATGTGGAAGCCGAAGCCCTCGGCGATGAGGAAGACGCCGATGAGCAGCAGGAACGACAGCGCGAGCATCTTGACCGTCGGGTGGCGGTTGACGAACTCGAAGATGTAGCGGGCGGCGAAGAGCAGGAGGCCGAACGAGACGAGGACCGCGGTGATGATGACGACCATGTTGCTCGTCATGCCGACCGCGGTGATGACGGAGTCGAGTGAGAAGACGAGGTCGAGTGCGAGGATCTGCGCGATCACGGCGCCGAAGGTGGCCTTCCCGGCGCGCGGGCCGTGCCCCTCCTCCTCGCCCTCCAGCTTGAGGTGGATCTCGTGGACGGCCTTGTAGAGCAGGAACCCGCCGCCGATGAGGATGAGCTCTCGGCCCGAGAAGCCCATCCCGAAGAGCGTGAAGAGCTCGTCGTTGAGGGTGATGATCCAGCCTGCGAGCAGCACGAGGCCGACGCGCATGACCATCGCGAGCGTGAGCCCGAGGGTGCGAGCCTTCGCCTGCTGCGACTCGGGCAGCTTCGAGGCGAGGATCGAGATGAAGATGACGTTGTCGACGCCGAGGACGATCTCGAGCACGAACAGCGTCAGGAAGACGGCGATGAGATCCGGCGTGACTTCGAGAGAGAAGTCCATGGTGGCTCAGCAGACTACGGGCGCAAGGTGAACGGCACCTTGGAAGCGCGGAGCGCGACGGCGGTCAGCCGTCGCGCTCCCGTCGGCTCAGCCGGCGAGCGTGCCCGCGAGCCAGGCGCGCTCGTCGCCCGTCCAGCGGTTGATGCCGACATCGCGCTGCGCCGTCTCGCGGTGCATGCGGGTGAACGCGGGCATGAAGACCCGGTTCACCTCGTCGAGCCGGTCCTGCTCCTCGCGGATGCGGTCGGCGACGGTGAGGAACTCGGCGATGACCGCGTCCTCGTCGATGAGCGTGAGCCTCCCGTGCTCGACCGTGACGACGCCGTCGACCATGACCCGCACGATCGACGATCCGTTCTCGCTGTAGACGAGGTGGTTCTCGAGCGTGTTGCGGGGCAGGAACGCGAGCGTCGACGTGTCGAACATCGTGAGGTCGGCTCGCTTGCCGACCTCGAGCGAGCCGACCGCGTGGTCGAGCACCGCCGAGCGTGCGCCGCCGATCGTCGCCGCGCGGAGCACCTCGTCGACGGTCGGCCACGCCTCGAAGTCGGGCTCGCTCACCTTGTGCAGCAGGGCGGCCATCTTCATGACCTCCATGAGCCGCGGGGTGTCGCTCGACGAGCACCCGTCGGTGCCGAGTCCCAGGTTCACGCCGTGCCGGTGGTAGTCGCGCCACGGCAGGATGCCGGAGCCGAGCTTGAGGTTCGAGATCGCGTTGTGCGACACCGAGACCTGCTTAGCGGCGATCCGCGCGATGTCGTCGTCGGTCACCCAGATGCCGTGCGCGAAGGTCGTGTTCCGCGACAGCGCCCCGATCTCGTCGAGGTGCTGCACGAGCGTGCGGTCGTAGAGCCCCGTCCCGGTCACCGCTTGCGTCTTCGTCTCGAGCACGTGGATGTGCATCTCGGCGTCGAACTCCTGCGCGAGGGCGTTCGCGCCGACCAGCAGCTCGTCGGTGCAGCGCTGCGGCCCCGACGGAGCCACCATGTAGCGCAGCCGGCCGTTCGCCCGTCCGTGGTGGTCGGCGAACGCCTGCCGCGAGAAGTCGAGGTACTCGCGTGCCGTGAGCACCTGCTGCGCGCGCACCTGCTGCACGACGTCGTCTGGCAGCCAGTCGGCGACGAACGGGAGCGTGTCGACGAAGGGGCGGTTGATGATGTGCCCCGAGACGTTCGCGCGGATGCCGATCGCCTCGTAGGCGTCCACGACAGCGCCGAGCTGCGCGGCATCCTGGCCCGGCGTCTCGAGCACGTCGTCGACGAGCGTGGTGACGCCGTGCTTCATCGACTCCATCGCGAACATGAGCGTGCGCAGCCGGATGACGTCGGGCGGTAGCGGCGAGCCGCCCAGGATCGGGTACGACAGCAGCATCCACAGTTCGAGCGGGAGGTTGTCGTAGCGCCCCTTGTAGAGGTGCTCCCACGAATGGGTGTGGGCGTTGACGAAGCCCGGCGTGATGAGCAGCCCCGTCGCGTCGATGACCTGGTCGCCGGGCTGCGCGTCGAGGGCCGGCGCGATGGCGGCGATCGCGCCGTCGGCGACGCGGATGTCGCGGCGGACCGCCGTCGACCCGGTCGAGGCGTCCATCGTGATGACCTCGCCGCCGCGGATGAGCGTGCCCATCAGGCGGCCTCGACGGTCTGGGCCGGCGCACGCATGGCGCGGGTGATCGCGTCCGCGACCGGCACCGCGAGGATCGCGACGAGGATGCCCTGGAGCGCCGGGCTGCCGATGCCGGTCAGCGACCCGAAGAACGCAGCTGCGGTGCCGAGCAGGTAGGCGGCGACGCCGGGCCAGCGGAACGCGGGCACCGTGTCGAGGTGCGTGCCCGGGTCGCGCAGCCTCCAGGTGAAGAGGAAGGTACCGATCACCGCGCCGCCGAGCGGCGGGATGACGGTGCCGAGCAGCACGAGGAAGCCCGTCATCGCGTCCGCCACGTTCGTGACCGCGAGCGCGATGCCGATGACGACCCCGCCGATGATGAACGGGCGCTTGTTCGCGACGCCGAAGAGCTCGGCGCCGGCGACGCCGAACGCGTACGCGGCGTTGTCGTTCGTGGTCCAGAGGTTGAACACGAGCAGGAAGACCGCGAGCACTGCGAGGCCGAGACCCAGCAGGAGATTCGTGAAGTCGGGCTCGCCGAACGCGATCGCACCGATGCCGCCGAAGAAGAGCATCGCGAACTCGATGGCGAGCACCACGCCGATGCAGGTGATGAACGCGGTGGTCGCCTTCTTGGAGAACCGGGTCCAGTTGCCGATCTGCGTGCCGCCCGAGATGAAGGTGCTGATCATCATCGTGATGGCGAGTCCGGGCGAGATCGAGCCGTCACCCTGGGTCGCCCACATGCTGGCCCAGCCGCCCACCTCGTCGACCGAGAGCGTCATGACCCAGAAGCAGAGGCCGAGCATGAGCGGGACGGAGACCCACGAGAGGATCTCGATGCCCTTGAAGCCCCAGTAGGCGGTGGTGGCCATGAGGAGGCCTCCGAGGATCGCGAGCGGCCAGCTGACGTCCCAGCCGAGGGCGGAGGCGAGCAGGTTGGCGAAGATGCCGACGGTGATGCCGTACCAGCCGACCTGCGTGCCGCCCAGCACGATCGACGCCCACTTGCCGCCGACGCGGCCGAGCACGAGGCGCGCGAGCAGCACGGTCGAGAGGCCGGTGCGGGCGCTCACGGCGCCCATCGTGGAGACGTAGAGGGCGAGCACGATCGAGGCGATGATCGCGAGGGTCACGAATCCCGCGAAGCCGAAGGCGCCCGCGACGGCGCCGCCGGTGACCATGGTCGGGGTGAAGAACAGGAAGCCGGCGACGACGACGAGCACGCCGAACCAGCCCTGTCGGGCGGAGAGCGGCACGCGCGTCAGCGGGTAGTCGGTGTCGATGCGCGCGGCCGGCGCGTCGGGGCCGGCGGCGGTCGCCTCGGGCCTGCTGGCGGTGGTGGTCATGCGGACTCCTTCTGCTGGTGCCCTCATCCGACCTCGCCCTTGTGACGGCGGTGTTTCGTCGGCGCGAAGAGTGGCCCCCAGGATGCCTTCGCCCGGGCGGAGGTGGAGCGCGCTCCACCGGGCCGCAATCGGGGCGAAACGCGCTCGACATGCACCCGCCCTAGCGTCGCGGTCATGGCCGCCGCCACCGCATCCGCCCGCATCGCGGTCGCCGACGTCCTCGCGTGGGACGACCTCGAGCTGCGGCTCGTCGGCCGCGCGGCGGGGCTCGATCGCGACGTGCGCTGGGCGCTCACGACCGAGCTGCTCGACCCGAGCCCCTACCTGCAGGGCGGCGAGCTCGTGCTGACGACCGGGATGTCGCTGCGCAGCCCGCGCGACTGCGCCGCGTTCGTCGGGGCGATCGCGGGGACGAGGCCGGCCGCGATCGGCTTCGCGATCGGGGCGGGCGCTGACGAGGTGCCGGATGCGCTCGTCGCGGCAGCGAACCGGTCGGGCCTCGCCGTGCTCGCCGTGCCGCCCTCGGTCGCGTTCGTCTCCATCACCGAGCGGATCGCGATCGAGCGGGCGCGCTTCGACGCGCGCGCGAGCGAGCGACAGGCGGCGGGCGCGCTCATCGATGCGGTGCGGCGCGGCCTCGCGAGCGGCGCGGTGCTGCTCCCGCTGCTGCACCGGGTCGGCGGCGACGAGTGGTCGGTCGTCGTGACCGGCGTCTCGCGCGTGTCCGAGCCGGCCGGCGCGGCGGTGGTCGGCACGATCGACGACCTCGCCGTCGCGATCGTGCGTCCCTACGACCTGGAGGCGACGCTCGGCGCAGCGGGCGGCGCGAGCGGGTGGAGCGGGCCGGTCGACGTCCGCGGCCTCGCGGGCGCCATCCGAGAGGCCGTCGTCGCGCACCGGCTCGGCCTCCGCAGCGGCGTGACGACAGGGCCCCGGCAGCTCGCCTCGTGGGACGGGCTCCTGCAGCGGCTGACCGACGAGCAGCTCGCGCCGTTCCGCGCGCACGTGCTCGAGCCGCTCGTCGCCTACGACCGGCGGGCACACGCACGGCTCGTCGACACCGTCGAGGCCTTCCTCGCCCACGACGCGTCGGTGCAGGAGTCGGCGGCCGCGCTCTTCGTCCACGCCAACACGGTGCGGAAGCGCTTGGCGCGCGTGCACGCGGTCGTCGGCCTCGACGCGCTCGACGGTCGCGATCGCACCACGCTCGCGATCGCGCTCGCGTGCCGGCGATAGCGGCCGCCACGGTCACGGCACCCGGTGCAGCCACTCCTTCGTGCCGAACTTCGAGCGGATGCGCTCGTCGGCCTCCGCGAGCTCCGCGTCGGTGAGCGCGCCGTCGGTGCCACCGTAGAGCCTGCGGAAGCTGGCCTTCAGCGCATCCTGCACCGCCGGCTTCTCCATGCCGGTCTGGGAGCGCAGCGGGTCGACGCGCTTCTTCGCGCTCGTGGTGCCCTTGTCGGAGAGCTTCTCCTTGCCGATGCGCAGCACCTCGGTCATCTTGTCCGCGTCGATGTCGTACGACATCGTCGCGTGGTGCAGCACGGCGCCGCCCGCGAGCCGCTTCTGCGCCGCGCCGCCGATCTTGCCCTTCGCCGAGGTGATGTCGTTGAGCGGCGCGTAGAACGCGTCGATGCCGAGCCCCTTGAGCGCCTCGATGACCCACGCATCCAGGAAGGCGTAGGAGTCCTGGAAGCTCATCCCCGAGACGAGGTCGCCGGGCACGTAGAGCGAGTACGTGATCGCGTTGTTCGGCTCCGAGAACATCGCGCCGCCGCCGGTGATGCGGCGCAGCACGGGGATGCCGTGTCGGTCGGCGGCGTCGGGCTCGACCTCGTTCTTGAACGACTGGAACGAGCCGAGGTAGACGGCGGGGCCCGACAGGTTCCAGAACCGCAGCGTCGGGCCGCGGTTGCCCTTGCCGACCTCCTCCGTGAGCACCTCGTCGAGCGCGACGTGCACGATCGGCAGGCGCGGCTCGTCGTCGATGATCGTCCACTCGTAGTCGCTGAACGAGCTCGCGTGCTGCAGCGCGCGCCGGATCGCGACGCCGACCGACTCGGGCGTGAAGCCGAGCAGCACCGCTTCCTGCGGCAGCGCGCGCTTGATCGCATCGCCGATCTCGGCGGCGGTCGCGGTGACCGGCAGGCCGTCGACGGCCGCGTCGATCGTGGCGAGCGCGTCGTCGGGCTCGAGGAAGAAGTCGCCCGCGAGGCGGAAGCCGGCGATGCGGCCGTCCTGCTCCTCGAGGTCGACCACCACGAGCTTTCCGCCGGGGACCTTGTACTCGCCGTGCATGGCCCCAGCCTAAGCGCGCGCGAGCGCTGCTCGCGGGCGGGCGGACCGCGGCCCGCGCAGCGTCGCGGTCGACCACGCGCGGAGCACGCGGTACGCCTCGTCCTTCGGCTGCGGCCACGAGAGGAAGACGTCGTGGATGGCGTCCTCGATCCGCGCGATCGTGACGAGCGATCCGATCCGCGTCGCCGCGCGGGCGATGTCGTCGACCGTGAGCACCGAGTCGGATCTCGTCAGCCCCTCGACCCATCGGAAGGGCGGCATCGAGCGCGCCGAGAGCAGCACGAGCGCGGGGCAGCCGACATCGACGCCGGCTGCGATCTGCTGGTGACCGGCGAGGACGGCGTTGAGCCAGCCGGGGTGGACCGCGAAGGCCTCGGAGGGACGCCAGCGCTCTCGCCCCTCGGCGGCGGGGAGCGAGCCGATCTCGCGCTGCGCCCGCGCGTAGGTGCTCAGCTCGATCGCGGGCGGTGCGCTGAGCGGCGCGACTCGCGCGTGGGCACGCAGCAGCGGCGCGATCGCCTGCCGCGCGACCGCGCCCGTCTGCAGCTCGAGCCACGGGCTGTTGAGGATGAGCGCAGCGGCGACGCCCGGGTGCCGCGCGGCCCAGAGCGTGAGCGTGAGGCCGCCGGTCGAGTGGCCGAGCAGCACGAGCCGTCGCGAGCGCTCCTCACCGGCATGGCCCATCGCGTCGAGGGCCGCGGCGACGTCGTCGTCGTAGGCGTCGAGCGAGTCGACGTAGCCGGGGGTCTGCCCGTCGCGCAGCGAGCGGCCGTACTTGCGCAGGTCGAGCGCGTAGAAGCGGGCACCGAGGTCGTTCCACGCCCGCGCGAGCTCTGCCTGGAAGAAGTAGTCCGACCATCCGTGCACATACAGGACATCGACGTCGTCGAGGGGCGCGAGCAACCGCTGCCCCCAACCCGGCAGGCTGCGCACGAGCGTCGCGACGAGCTCGCCCTCGGCGTCGTCGCCGAGCGGGAGCGTGCGCTGCTCGAACGGGGCGCCGAGCACGTCGGGGATCCACGGCTCTGCCATCGAGCCAGCCTAAGCGGAACCGCGCCGACCGGCAGCCAGCGCGGCTCCGCGCTCGCGCCGGCTCAGGCCGCCGTGCGCACCCGGCGGTCGTGGTCGCGCGCGAGGAGCGCGAGCGCGAGCGCTCCCGCGAGCAGCCCGACATCGCGGAGCGCGACATCGAAGTAGCCCGGCAGCGTCAGCAGGTTGACGATGATGCCGAGCAGCCAGGCCGCCACGACGAGGCCTCCCCAGCGGGGCAGCACCGCGACGAGCAGACCCGCGGCGATCTCGACGATGCCGATGCCCCACATCGCGAACTGCGCGTCACCGGGCACGATCGCGTCGATCCAGGGCGCCAGATACTGCGTCCAGTCGGTGAGCAGGTTGGTGAACTTGTCGATCCCGAACAGGATCGGCGCGACGGTGAAGGCCGATCGCAGCAGCAGGAATGCCCACGCCGAGGCGCTGCGCGCCGGCATCCGATCGCGGCTCCCACCGCGTGCGGTGGTGGGCGAGACGCTCGTGGCCATGGCACCGCTCCTTCCTCGAAGGATCCGCGAGCGGTGATCCGCCGGCGGATCAGGTTGTAACTGTCATTGATCCGCACGATAGACCCGACGTACTGTATCGTCAAGATCTTCGCTCGATAGAAGGGCTCCGCATGCCGGACGACGACACCGCGGCAGTGGCGGCGCTTGCCGACGACGCCCGCCGAGCGCTCTACGAGTTCGTGGTCGCCCAGCGCGCGCCCGTCGGGCGCGAGCAGGCGGCCGCGGCCCTCGACATGCCGCTGCACCGCGTGCGATTCCACCTCGAGCGGCTCGAGAGGGCGGGACTGCTCGAAGCCGACTACGCGCGCGCCCCGGGACGCTCCGGCCCAGGCGCCGGGCGCCCCGCGAAGCGGTACCGGCGCGCCGATCGCGAGGTCGCGGTCTCGCTGCCGCCGCGCGAGTACGACCTCGCCGGCTCCCTGCTCGCGAGCGCGATCGATGCGGCGACCGCGACCGGCGAACCGGTGGCGGCGGCCGTGGCGCGCGTCGCGCGAGAGCGCGGCCGAGCGCTCGCGACGCGCGGCGGCGTGCCGGCGGGCGACGCGCTCGACGCCGCGGCCGCGGCGCTCGCGGAGCTCGGCTTCGAGCCGCACCGAGAGGGCGACGTGGTGGAGCTCGCGAACTGCCCCTTCCACGAGCTCTCGCGCGCGCACACCGCGCTCGTCTGCGGCATGAACGCCTCATTGATCGGCGGACTCGTCGAGGCACTCGCACCCGGGGCGGTGCACGCGCGCCTGGACCCCGCACCGGGGCGGTGCTGCGTCGTGCTCGAGATCGGCCCGAGCGCGGGCTGAGTCAGCTGCCGATCGGGCGCTCGGTCTCGACCCGAGGCTCGAACAGTCGCTCGTCGAGCCACGCGGCCAGGTCGTCGAGCACCTTGGCGCGATTGATCTCGTTGAAGATCTCGTGCCGCGCGCCGGGGTAGATCGTGAGCGTCACGTCGTCGAGGCCGCCGCGACGGCGGTACGCCTCCGCGAGCCGTCGCAGCGACTTCGCGCCGCCGAGCGAGTCGTCGGAGCCGCCCGCGATGAGCAGCGGGATGGGCGGCTGGATGCGCTTCGGCACGCCGTACAGGCGACGCCCGTCGACGACGCCCAAGGATCGGCGCGCGTCGGCGGGGAAGGTGAGCGGGTCGTCGACGAACGCGGTGATGACGGCGGGATCGCGGGAGAGCCACTCGAAGCCGGTCGTGCCGAGGTGGGCGTGGCGCGCGTTGAGGTCGCCGGCATTCATCCAGCCCGGCACGCGATAGGCGGTACCGCTCAGGACCGCCGCGTCGACGAGATCGCTGTGGCTGTTGAGCAGGATCTGGGTGGAGAGCGAGCCCCACGAGTGACCCAGGATCGCGATCGGGATCGCGGGGTGCGCCGCGCGCAGCCGCTTGAGCGCGTTCACGAGGTCGCCGACGACGGCGCGCACGCCCCCGGGACCGACGCGGCCGAGCTTCGTGAGGTCGCCGCCGTGCTGCTCGACGCCCGTCGCGCCGTGCCCGCGCTGGTCGATCGCCCAGACGGCGTAACCGGACTGCACGAGCCGCTGTGCGACGTGCTCGTAGCGCAGCGCGTGCTCGCCGAGGCCGTGCGCGATGAGCACCGCTCCCTTGGGCTTCCCCGGCTGCCACTTGTAGAGGTGGATCGTCACCCCCTGGAGGTCGACGAACGTCGACTCGTCGCGGAGGGCGGTGATCTGCATGCCGCGGAGTCTACGTCGACTGCTCGGGAGCCGCCGACAGCGCGGCCGGGTGAGTGGCGGGAGCCGCGAGCGCGCCACGCACGACGGCCTCGAGCAGCGGCCGTGGGTCGCGCTCGTCGTGTCGCGCGATGCGGTGCAGGATGATGCCCTCGCTCGCGGAGCGCAGGCGCTCGTCGCGAGACGCTTCGAGGAAGAGCGCGAGCCGCGCTGCAGTGCCCACGCGCAGCGGTCCGGTCACGAGCTCGATCGCCCGTGCCGACTGCTCGACGAGCGCCTCGACGGGGACGGGCGCCACCTCGCGCCGCCCACGCGCATCGTGCGCGCGGGCGAGGATCCGGTGCTCAGCGAGGCGACGCTCGGGCCGTGGCGGGGCACGGCCGCCGACCTGCGGATCTCCACCGCCGCGGGCTCGGGCTACTACATCGCGAACGACCGGCCGGCTGCGGTGGCCCGCGCGGTGCGCGAGCTCACCGGCCCGGTCGACTGAGCTGCATCACACCGCCGCGAGCCGCTTCGCGAGGTGCTGGCCCGTGAGCGAGTCGCCCGGCTCGGTCGCGAGCGCGATCGGCGTGCCCTCGAACACGACTCGACCGCCCTGCGCGCCCGCGCCGGGGCCGAGGTCGATGAGCCAGTCGGCGCGCGAGACGACGTCGAGGTTGTGCTCGATGACGATGACCGTGCGACCGGCGTCGACGATGCGGTCGAGGAGCCGGATGAGGTTGTCGACGTCGGCCATGTGGAGGCCCGTCGTCGGCTCGTCGAGCACGATGACGTCGGCGGTCGTGCCCATCTCGATCGCGAGCTTGAGCCGCTGCCGCTCGCCGCCCGAGAGCGACGTGAGCGTCTGCCCGAGCGTGATGTAGCCGATGCCGACGTCGACGAGCCGCCCGAGCATCGGCCGTACCTGCTTCTCGGTGAAGAACGCGGCGGCCTCCTCGATCGACATGTCGAGCACGTCGCCGATCGACTTGCCGCGCAGCTCGTACTCGAGCACCTCCGCCGTGAAGCGCCGGCCCCCGCACAGCTCGCACGGCGTCGTGACGCCGGCCATGAAGGCGAGGTCGGAGTAGATGACGCCGAGGCCCTTGCACTCGGGGCACGCGCCCTCGGAGTTCGCGGAGAAGAGCGCGGGCTTCACGCCGTTCGCGGTCGCGAAGGCCTTCCGGATGGGTTCGAGGATGCCCGTGTAGGTCGCGGGATTCGACCGCCGGGAGCCCTTGATCGCCGACTGGTCGACGAACGCGACGCCGTCGCGCGGCAGCGAGCCGTGGATGAGCGACGACTTGCCCGAGCCCGCGACCCCCGTGACGGCCACGAGCACGCCCGTCGGCACATCCACGTCGACTCCCTGCAGGTTGTGCTCGCGCGCGTCGCGGATCTCGAGCCTGCCGGCGGGCGTCCGCACCTCGGCCTTGAGCTGCTGCCGGTGCTCGAGGTGCTCGCCCGTGCGCGTGCCGGAGGCGCGCAGCTCGTCGAACGTGCCCTCGAACACGACCCTCCCGCCGTGCACGCCCGCGCCCGGACCCAGGTCGAAGACGCGGTCGGCGATCGCCATCACCTCCGGCTTGTGCTCGACGACGAGCACGGTGTTGCCCTTGTCGCGCAGCCGCTGCAGCAGGCCGTTCATGCGCTGCACGTCGTGGGGGTGGAGCCCCGCGGTCGGCTCGTCGAAGACGTAGGTGACGTCGGTGAGCGCCGAGCCCATGTGGCGCACCATCTTCGTGCGCTGCGCCTCGCCGCCCGAGAGGCTGCCGGCCGGGCGGTCGAGAGAGAGGTAGCCGAGGCCGATCGCGTCGAAGGTCTCGAGCAGGTCGACGAGCCTCGCGCGCAGCGGCGCGGTCGCGGCGCCGCCCGCGGCGGGCGGGATGGCGGCGACGAAGGCGGCGAGGTCGGTGAGCTGCATCGCGGTCGCCTCGGCGATCGTGATCCCCTCGACGCGCACTTCGCGCGCTGCGGGGTTGAGCCTCGATCCGCCGCACTCGGGGCACGCCTCGAAGGTCGCGGCGCGCTCGACGATCGCGCGGAGCGTGGGCTTCATCGAGTCGACGTCCTTGACGAAGACGCTCTTGCGGAGCTTCGGGATGAGGCCCTCGTAGGTCATGTTGAAGCCGGCGAACGTGACCTTGCGCTCCTCGCCGTGCAGGAACGTGTGGAGCTCATCGTCGGTGTAGTCAGCGACCCGCTTGTCGGGGTCGAGCAGCCCGGAGTCGGCGTAGATCTTCCAGTACCAGGTGCCCACGCCGTAGTTCGGGAAGTCGATCGCGCCCTCGTTGAGGCTCTTCGAGCGGTCGACGATGACGTCGACGTCGATCGTCGAGACGCGGCCGAGGCCCTCGCACGCGAGGCACATGCCGCGCGGGTCGTTGAAGGAGAGCATCACCGACGACTCGAGCCGCGGCGTGCCGGCGCGCGAGTAGAGCACGCGCAGCATCGTGTACGCGTCGGTCGCGGTGCCGACGGTCGAGCGGGAGTTCGCGCCCATCTGCTCCTGGCTCACGAGGATCGCGGCGGTGAGACCCTCGAGACTGTCGGCGTCGGGCTGCGGCGACGGCGGCATGAAGCCCTGCACGAACGCGTCGTACGTCTCGTCGATGAGGCGCCGCGACTCCGCGGCGATCGTGCCGAACACGAGGCTCGACTTGCCGGAGCCCGAGACGCCCGTGAAGACGCTCAGCTGCCGCTTCGGGATGTCGACGTCGACGCCCTGCAGGTTGTTCTCCCGCGCGCCCCGCACGGCGATGTGCTCGATCACGCAGCGAACCTAGCGCGGGCCGCCCACCCGGGCGCGGTCGCTCCCCGCAGAGTGCCGCCACTCTGTCGTTCCGCCCGAGTGTCCGGCGCAGAGTGGCGCCACTCTGTCGTTCGGGTCGGGTGCTGACCGCAGAGTGACGGCACTCTGCGAGTCGGGAAGCAGCGCTCGTCTTGGCACGGAGCGAAGATGCGACGATCTTTCGCGCGTTGCCCCCGATCGCGTCGGGCACCGCGGCGCATAGCCTCGGGAGCGGTTCGGCACTTTCGATCCCTCGGCCACGCGCGCCACCCGCGAGCATCACGGCCCCGTGAGCGCCCGCTCGGCGACCCGCCCGACGCGATGGCGACGCATCCCTCGCATCACTCCTGCCGAAACTTGGAGCACTCTTGACCCAGCTCATGCCCGCGCCGACGCGCCAGGCCGACCCGACGCATCCCCACCCGATGACCGAGACGGCAGGGCACGCGATCGTTCGCGTGCTCGAGGAGCACGGCATCCGGCGTGCGTTCGTCGTGCCGGGCGAGAGCTACCTCGAGGTGCTCGACGGCCTGCACGACTCGAGCATCGAGACGGTCGTGTGCCGCCACGAGGGCGGCGCGGCGTACATGGCGGAGGCGGAGGGCAAGCTCGGGCCGCTGCCCGGCATCGCGATGGTGACGCGCGGACCGGGAGCGGCGAACGCGCTCGTCGGCGTGCACACCGCGTGGCAGGACTCGACGCCGATGGTGCTCTTCATCGGCCTCATCCCGCTCGCGCACCGCCACAAGGAGGCGTTCCAGGAGTTCGATGTCGACGGCTGGTTCGCCGCCGGCGCGAAGAGCGTCGTCACGCTCGACGTCGCCGAGCGCGCGCAGGAGGTCGTCGCCGACGCGCTGTTCCTCGCGCGCGCGGGGCGCCCCGGGCCGGTCGTGATCGGGCTGCCGGAGGACGTCATCCGCGAGTCGATCGAGCGCCACCCGCAGCCGCAGCTGCCGGTCGCCGACGGCGGCATGACCGCGCACGACCTCGAGGCACTGCGGGATGCGCTCGCGAGCGCCGAGAAGCCGCTGTTCGTCACCGGTGGCAGCGACTGGGACGCCGACGCATCCGACCGCCTCACGCGCTGGCTCGAGCGGTACCGCCTGCCCGCGGTCGCCGAGTGGCGCACCGAGGGGATCGTGCCGTTCGGCTCCCCCTCCTACGCCGGCCCGATCGGCTACGGCCGGCCGAAGCCGACGCTCGACGTGCTCGAGGAGTGCGACCTGCTCGTCTTCGTCGGCACGCTCCCCGGCGACGTCGTCACGAACGGGTTCCTCGTGCGGCAGGGCTGGGAGCGGCGCAACTTCCTCGTCTCGATCGACCCGACGCTGCGCGGCCGCTCGGGCGCCGTGAGCCACCACATCCTCGCTCGCCCGAGCGCCTTCGCCCGCGACCTCGAGCGCATCGAGCTCGCGCCCGACGAGCGCCGCGCCGAGTGGACCGCGAGGCTGCGCGAGCAGCAGGTCGCCTTCAGCGCGCTCCCGGGCCTCGAGCCCGGCGCGGGCCGCGCCTCGATGGCGACCGTCATGGCGCACCTCGTGCCGCAGCTCGAGCACGACGCGCTCGTCACCTTCGGCGCCGGCGAGCACACGAACTGGGCGCACCGCTACTTCCCCACGCGGGCCTACCCCTCGATGGTGAGCTGCGGCAACGGATCGATGGGCTACTCGATCCCCTCGGCGGTCGCCGCCTCGCTGCACTTCCCCGAGCGGCAGGTCGTCTCGATCGCGGGCGACGGCGAGTTCCTCATGAACGGCCAGGAGCTCGCGACCGCCGCCCAGGTCGGCGCGACGCCGCTCGTCGTGCTCGTCGACAACCGGGAGTACGGCACCATCCGCACGCACCAGGAGCGCCGCCACCCCGGCCGCGTCTCCGGCACGCAGCTCGAGAACCCCGACTTCGCGATGCTCGCGCGCGCCTACGGCGGGCACGGCATCGCGGTCGAACGCGACGCCGACGTGCCGGCCGCGGTCGCAGATGCGGTGCGGCTCTGGCGCGAGGGCGAGCGGTTCGTGCTGCTCCACGTCGTCACGGAGCAGCGCGAGCAGGCCTACTGAGGGGTGCGGATGCGCCGTGCGGCCGGGCGGTCGACGGCCGGCCGCGCTCGGCGCGCGATCGCGAGCGCCGCGAGCGCGAGCAGGGCGCCGAGCACGCCGCCGACGCCGTTCGCGAGCGCATCGTCGGCCGCGCACGAGCGGCCGAGCCCCGGCGCGAGCGCCTGCACCGCCTCGATCGCGACGGCGAGCGCGACCGCGACCGCGGCGCCGAGCGCCGGCTTGCGCGTCGCGACGCCGACGAGCAGCGCGAGCGGCACCGTGAGCACGACGTTCGCGAGCGGCTCCGGCGCCGTGAGCCGGGCCTCGAGCTCGAGCACGCAGCCGACCTCGAGCTCGCGACCGGTCGGGCTCAGCGTCGCGAGGAGCACCGCGAGCGCCGCGAGGGCGGCGAGGATCCAGGCCGCGCGCGGCCGGCCGACGAGCAGCGCGCCGATGAGCGGGCACACGAGCACGAGTGCGGCGAGGGCCGCGGGCGCGAGCCACGGGTAGGCGGCGAGGATCGTCGAGAGCACCTCGAGACGGTAGCCGGGATCGCCGGCCGCGCGCGTCGCCCGAGCGGATGACTGCGGACTACGATCCGAGAGGCGGTCGCCGCCGCCCCGACCACCGAAGGAACCGCATGTTCACCTGGCGCCTCCGCGACGCGTCGCGACTCACCGCTTCCGACCTCGTGCTCCCCGAGGAGCGGCTCGCCTGGCCGCGCACGATCGGCCTCGGCATGCAGCACGTCGTGGCGATGTTCGGCGCGACCTTCCTCGTGCCGATCATCACCGGCTTCCCGCCGTCGACGACGCTGCTGTTCTCAGGGCTCGGCACGATGCTGTTCCTCCTCATCACGAAGAACCGGCTCCCGAGCTACCTCGGCTCGTCGTTCGCCTTCCTCGCGCCGATCGGCGCGGCGACCGAGATCGGCGGCTCCGGCTTCGCCCTCTCGGGCGTCATCCTCGTCGGGCTGCTGCTCGCGCTCGTCGGCGTCGTCGTGCACTTCTCGGGCACCCGCTGGATCGGCGCGGTCATGCCGCCGGTCGTCTCGGGCACGATCGTCGCGCTCATCGGCTTCAACCTCGCCCCGGCCGCGCGCGACAACTTCGTGAAGGACCCGCTGCTCGCGGCCATCACGCTGCTCGCGATCGTCCTGACGGCGGTGCTCTTCCGCGGCATGGTCGCGCGCCTCGCCATCCTCCTGGGCGTCGTCCTCGGCTACGTCATCGCGCTGCTGACGGGCCGCGTCGACCCCGAGAAGCTCGAGGCGATCGAGGACGCCGCGTGGATCGGGCTCCCGACCTTCACGTCGCCGACCTTCGATCCCGCGCTGCTGCCCGCGATCCTGATGTTCGTGCCGGTCGTGCTGCCGCTCGTCGCCGAGAACCTCGGGCACGTCAAGGGCGTCGGCCAGCTGCTCGACCGCGACCTCGACCCGCTCGCTGGCCGCGCGCTCTTCGCCGACGGCATCGCCACCACGATCGCGGGCACGTTCGGCGGCTCGCCGACGACCACGTACGGCGAGAACATCGGCGTCATGAGCGCGACGCGGGTGTTCTCGACGGCCGCCTACTGGATCGCCGCGATCACCGCGGTGCTGCTGGGCCTGAGCCCCAAGGTGGGCGCCGTCATCTTCGCGACCCCCGACGGCGTGCTCGGCGGTGTCACGACGGCGCTCTACGGCCTCATCGGCATCATCGGCGTGCGCATCTGGGTCGAGAACAAGGTCGACTTCTCGATCCCGCGCAACCAGTTCGCCGCCGGTGTCGGCCTCATCGTGGCGATCGCCGACTTCACGCTCGCCTCGGGGCAGATCTCGTTCGGCGGCATCGTGCTCGGCACGGTCGCGACCCTCGTGATCTACCACCTGATGGCCGGGCTCGAGCGGCTCCGCGGCCGCCCCGAGGCGGTGCGCGACGACCACGCGCCGCCCGCGACGACGACGACCGACTGAGGCCCCGCGCCGCTCAGTCGGCGAGGGCGAAGCGGCGCGGGTCGAGGAAGCCGATGTCGGCGAACGGCGGCTCGTCGACCACGAGCTGGGCAGCGAGCTCCCCGAGCGCGGCGGCGTGCTTGCACGAGTGCCCCGAGCAGCCGCCCGCGACGATGACCCTGCCCGACGCATCCGTCGGCCCCACGAGGAACTGCCCATCGGGCGTGTGCGCCATGATGCACGTCGTCGACTCGGCCGGCTCGGGGTCGAGGTCGGGGAAGGTCGCCGCGACGAGCGCCGCGATCCCGTCGGTCTCGCCCGCGTGCACCTCGCGGTCGATCGCGTCGGGATCGTCGGGCGCGAACGGCCCGTCGAACTCCGGCCCGACCTTCGCGAGGTCGCCCGCGAGCGCGCCGTGGCCCCAGATCCACTGCCCGGTGCCCGGCGCGGTGCGGATGAAGACCGGCAGGCGGTCGATGGATGCGTCGTGGCCGCCCTGCGCGCGGAACCACGTCATGACCACGCGATGGGGCACGAGCGGCACGTCGGCCAGCTGCCCGATCCACGGCCCCGCCGCGAGCACGACCCGGCGGGCGCGCACGTCGCCCGCCGCGAGCCGCACCACGACGCCGTCGCCGTCCGGCTCGACCGCGAGCACGCGCTCGCCGGTGCGGACGCGCGCCCCGGCGGCGCGAGCGGCGTCGACGGCCGCGACGATCGCGGCCTCCGGCCGGAGGATCCCCGCCTCCGGATCCCACAGGCCGATGTCGCCTGGCTCGAGCCGCGCGTGCCCCGGGAGCCGCCGCCCGAGCTCGTCGGGGGTCAACCGCTCCACCGGCAGGTCGTGCTCCCGAGCCGCGGCGAGGGTGCCCTCGATGATGCGCGAGCCCGGCCGGCCGATCATGACCGCGCCGGTCTCGAGCAGCAGCTCCTGCCCGCTCGAGGCCTCGAGCTCGCGCCAGAGCTCGCGCGCGCGGCGCGCGATGGGCGTGAGCCCCGGGTGCTCGAGGCACGCGACCCGGAAGAGCCGTGTGCGGCCGTGCGAGCCGCCCCACGCGTGCCCCGGCTCGTGCTGGTCGATGCCGACGACGTCGAGCCCGCGAGCGGCGAGCCGCCACGCGGCGCTCGAGCCGATCGCGCCGAGCCCGATCACCGCGACGTCCGCTTGCGCACCCATGCTCGAACCGTACCGACGCGCGCAGCCGCCCGACGCATCCGCCCGCAACACGGGGACGCGCTCGCGATATCCGACGGATTTGAACGATCTGCCGCGAGGAGGAATACCCTTGCGGCACGAGCCGTTGCACTAACTATTCGATTTTGAAACACTTGCTCGCGACGGAAGGACCCTGATGAGCAGCATGCAGTTCGGCATCTTCTCGGTGAGCGACATCACCGAGGATCCGACGACCGGTCGCACGCCGACCGAGCACGAGCGCATCCGCGCGTGGGTCGCGATGGCGAAGAAGGCCGAGGAGGTCGGCCTCGACGTCTTCGCCGCGGGCGAGCACCACAACCCGCCGTTCTTCTCCTCTTCGCCCACGACGATCCTGGGCTACATCGCCGCCCAGACCGAGCGGCTCATCCTCTCGACCGCGACGACGCTCATCACGACGAACGACCCGGTGAAGATCGCCGAGGACTTCGCGATGCTGCAGCACCTCGCCGACGGCCGCGTCGACCTCACGCTCGGCCGCGGCAACACCGGCCCGGTCTACCCCTGGTTCGGCAAGGACATCCGCGACGGCATCGAGCTCGCGATCGAGAACTACGCGCTGCTGCACAAGCTGTGGCGCGAGCCGGTCGTCAACTGGCAGGGCAAGCACCGCACGCCGCTCACCGGCTACACCTCGACGCCCGCGCCGCTCGACGGCGTCGCGCCCTTCGTGTGGCACGGCTCGATCCGCTCGCCCCAGATCGCCGAGCAGGCCGCGTACTACGGCGACGGCTTCTTCCACAACAACATCTTCTGGAACAAGGAGCACACCGAGCGGATGGTGCAGCTCTACCGCAACCGCTTCGCGCACTACGGGCACGGCGAGCCCGAGCAGGCGATCGTCGGCCTCGGCGGCCAGATCTTCATGAAGCCCACCGAGCGCGAGGCCAAGGAGCGCTTCCGCCCGTTCTTCGACGTCGCGCCCGTCTACGGGCACGGCCCCTCGCTCGAGGAGTTCACCGAGGCGACGCCGCTCACGGTCGGCACGCCCGAGCAGGTGATCGAGAAGACGCTCTCGTTCCGCGACTTCGCGGGCGACTACCAGCGCCAGCTCTTCCTGATCGACCACGCCGGCCTTCCGCTCGAGGAGGTGCTCGAGCAGATCGAGATCCTCGGCACCGAGGTCGTGCCGGTGCTGCGGCAGGAGTTCGACCGCGTGCGCCAGCCCGGCGTGCCGGATGCGCCCACGCACGCCGCGCGCGTCGCCGCGGCGCGCGAGGCGGGCACGCAGCTCGGCGAGCAGGGCCGCGCGTGGCAGGAGCAGGGCGCGCGCAGCGACCTCGACACGGGCGCGGCGATCGCGCAGCGATCGACGGACGCGCGATGAGCTCGCCCCGGATCGCGGTCGTCTCCGCCGGTCTCGGCGAGCCCTCGAGCACGAAGCTGCTCGCCGACCGACTGCGCGACGCGACGCTCTCGGCGCTCACCGCGCACGGCCAGACCGCCGAGGCGGTCGACGTCGTGCTGCGCCCGCTCGCGCAGGACATCGCCTCGCACATGCTCACGCACAACCCGTCCGAGGCGCTCGCCGCCGCGATCGCGGAGGTCGTCGACGCCGAGGCGATCATCGCCGTGACGCCGACGTTCAACATGTCCTACTCGGGCCTGTTCAAGTCGTTCTTCGACGTCATCGAGGAGGGGCAGCTCGCCTCGATCCCGACGGCGCTCGGCGCGACGGGCGGCTCGGCCCGCCACTCGATGGTGATGGACACCGCGATGCGGCCGATGTTCGCCTACCTCAAGGCGCAGGTCGTGCCCACCGGCGTCTTCGCGGCGAGCGAGGACTGGGGCACCGCCACCGGCCTCGACCGCCGCATCGCCCGCGAGGGGCAGGAGCTCGCCGACCTCATGGTCGCGCTCCCGCGCCGCCGCGAAGCCGACCCCTTCGACGTCGAGAGCGAGGCGTTCGTCTCGTTCGAGCAGATGCTGGGGCACGCGTGAGCGCGGCTCGCGGCCGCCCGTCGGCCTCGCAGGCATGGCGCGAGTACTTCGAGGGCTCGAGCCTGCTCGAGAACGAGCTCGAGCGGCGCCTCAAGGACGCAGCCGACATGGACCTCGGCGAGTTCAACATCCTGCTCGTGCTGCACGAGGCCGAGGGCTCGCGGATGCGCATGGGCGACCTCGCGCGCGCGATCGCGTTCGCGCCCGGCCGGCTCACGTACCGCGTCGCCGCGCTCGAGCGCTCGGGGCTCGTGCGGCGCGAGCAGAGCCCGACCGACCGCCGCGGCACCGAGGCGGTGCTGACGGATGCGGGGCGGCATCGCCTGCGGAAGGCGCGTCCCGTGCACGCCCGGCACGTCGAGGAGCTCTTCCTCGGCGGCCTCGACGACGAGGCGATCGCGGTGCTGCACCGCGTGTTCGGCCCGCTGCGCTCGAGCCTGCTCGGCGGCGCGACCGCGGCGACCGACGCGGCCGAGTAGCCGCCGCGAGCGCATCCGTGGGCCGCGCCGGGCGCTCCCGACGCATCCGTACCCCGATCGTCGCCCGCGCCTGCGACGATGGGTGCATGCGTGAGCAGGCGCTGCTGGAGAAGGCGATCGGTCGCACCGGTCGCCTGATCGCCGTCGAGCCGTTCGGGCACGGGAGCATCGCGCGCTTCACGATCGACGACGGCGAGTGGGCCGGCGAGTGGTTCGTCGACACCTCGAGGCTGCCGGTGGCCGTCGAGACGGGCTTCGTCGTCCGCGCAGGCGACGGCGCCCCGGTCGCCCGCATCTGGAAGCATCCGCTCGACCCGCGCCTGCCGGCGCTCCGCACGGCCGTCGACCCCGAGCGGCTCGCGCGCATCTCGGCCGCTGCCGGCAGCAGCGGCGCGATCGAGGCGCGCGTGCTCGCCTACCGGCCCGGCCGCCGCGCCGTCGTGCGCATCACGCAGCACGGCGTGCACCTGTTCGTGAAGGTCGTGCGGCCCGCCGAGGCGGAGGACCTCGTGGCGATCCACGAGGCGTGCCGCTCGGTGGGCGTGCCCGCGCCCGAGGTCGTGCACTGGTCGCCGTCGGGCGTCGTCGTCGTGCGCGACGCGATCGGCACGCCCGGCCCCGTCACCGCGGCGACGATGCCGGCCGACGACGTCGTCGACGCGGTCGACGCGCTGCGCGAGCGGCTGCTGACCGTGCGCACGCGCCGCATCGCGCGCGCCTCGGTCGCGACGCGCGTCGACTGGCACCTCGCCCGGCTCGGCGACGCGCTCCCCGACCGCGTCGGCGATGTGCGCGCGCTCGCACCGGTCATCCTCGCCGACGCGCGCCGGGTCGGGCCGCCGCGCGTCATCCACGGCGACCTGCACATCGGCCAGCTCTTCTTCCACGGCAGCGCCGTCTCGTCGGTCATCGACGTCGACACCGCGGGGCTCGGCGACCCCGCCGACGACAGCGCGGCGTTCGTCGGGCACGCGACCGCGAGCGCCGTGCGCAACGACGTCGCCGGGCGGGCGGCCGACGCGGAGCTCCTGCAGGACCTCGCCGACGCGGCCGAGGAGCGCTGGCTCCACACCGCCCACTCGCGCGCCCTCGCCGCACTGCACCTGCTCGGCCACGGCATCCGCGCCGCCGAGCGCTCGCCCGAGGCGGCGGGCCTGCTGCTCGACCGCGCGCTCGAGGTCACGGGGCTCCGGCCCCGGCGCTGAGCAGCCACCGGCGAGGCCGCGCTCAGACGAGCCGGTAGCCCATCCCCCGCACGGTCTCGATGCGCTCGGCGCCGAGCTTGTTCCGCAGGTAGCGGATGTAGACGTCGACGACGTTCGAGCCGGGATCGAAGTCGTAGCCCCACACGCGCGAGAGCAGCTGCTCGCGCGAGAGCACCTGCCCCGCGTGCCGCACGAGCTCCTCGGCGAGCGCGAACTCGCGGCCCGAGAGCTCCGCCTCGCGGCCGTCGACGCTCGCGCGCCGCGTGCGCACGTCGAGCGCGAGCCCGCGGTGGGCGAGCTCGGCGACGGGCTGCCCGCTCGACGCCGCGCTCGCCATCCGCAGCCGCACGCGCGCGAGCAGCTCGTCGAAGCGGAAGGGCTTGGCCATGTAGTCGTCGGCGCCGCCCTCGAGCCCCGCGACCGTGTCGGCGCCGCCGGCGCGAGCGGTGAGGATGATGACGGGCATCGTCGAGCCCGAGCCGCGCAGCTGCGCGAGCACCTCGAAGCCGTCCATGCCCGGCAGCCCGAGGTCGAGCACGAGCAGGTCGAACCCATCGGTGAGCGCGAGGTCGAGCGCCTCGGGCCCCGTCGTCGCGACCCGGGTCGAGAAGCCCGCCGCCGCGAGTCCCTTCTCGACGAAGGACGCGATGCGCGCCTCGTCCTCCGCGATCAGGATCGATGCCATGCCTGCTCCTCGCTGTCGGTCTCGTGGGGTCGGGCGTCGGGGCCGGGCAGGCGGCGCTCGACGTTCCTGGGCGGATGCGTCCCACCGGCGACGGGGACGACGGCACCCGGGAGGGTGAGCCGGAACTCGGAGCCGCGCGACGCATCCGGCACGTGGCCGTCCGGCACGGACCCGCCCGGCACGGACCCGCCCGGCACCGGCGCATCGACGACGGTCGCCGTGCCGTCGTGGCGCTCCGCGATGAGCGTCACGATCGCGAGCCCGAGGCCCGAGCCGCCGTCGCCGCGGCCCTCGGCGACGCCGCGGCGGAAGCGCTCGAAGATGACGGGCTTCAGCTCGTCGGGCACGCCGGGGCCGCGGTCGCGGACGAACAGCTGCAAGTCGCGGCCCTCGACGCGCGCACCGAGCGCGATGGGGCCGCGCGCGTGCCGCACGGCGTTCGCGACGAGCTGCAGCATCGCCTGCGTGATGCGGTCCGGGTCGAGGATCGCGAGCGCCGCGACCGGGGTCACCGGCTCGAGCTCGGCGCCGTCGATCGCGCGCGCCTTGTCGGCGATCTGGCCGAGCAGCGCGGCGACGTCGGTCTGCCGCAGCTCGAACGCGCCGGGGTCGCGCAGCCGCGCGGCCGCGCGCAGGTCGTCGACGAGCCGCGCCATGCGGTCGAGCTCGTCGATCGCGAGCTCGCGGGTCGCCTCGACGTCGCCAGGGTCGCGCGGGTCGACGAGCTCGAGGTGGCCGCGCACGATCGTGATCGGGGTCTTCAGCTCGTGGCCGACGTCGCGCAGCAGCTCGCGCTGGCTGTCGAGCGCGCCGCCGAGCCGGTCGAGCATGCCGTTGACGGTGACGGCGAGCTGCGACACGTCGTCGCGGCTCGAGCCGACCGGGATGCGCTCCGAGAGGCTCGCGGCCGAGGAGCGCTCGGCGACCTCGCGCATCCGACGGATCGGGCGCAGCAGCCGATCGGAGACGGCGAGTCCCACGAGGAACGTCGCGGCGGTCGTGAGGAGCGCCGTGATCGAGAACACGCGCGCGGCACCGTCGAGCTCGGCGAGCTCGGCGCCGACGTCGTAGCCGGTGACGAACACGGTGCCGGGCGGTGCGCTCGCGTCGACGTCGCCGAGGACGACGGGCGCCGCGAGGTAGCGCACCGTGCGCGAGGCCCCCGCGTACGTGCCGACCACGACCTCGTGCTCGGCGGTCTCGGCGACGACGCGCTCGACGAAGCCGGGCAGCCGGTCGAGCGGCACGTCTGCCGCGATGCCCGGCACGAGCGCCGCGCGGCCGTCGACGATGCCGAGCGTGCCCGTGTTGTCGTCGGGGGCGAGGCGCTGCACGACGGCCCGCAGCGCCTGCTCGGAGTCGGTCCACTCGTCGTCGGCGACGATGAAGCTCGCCGACTCGAGCGCCGCTCGCAGGTTCGTCTCGATCTGCTCGAGCGTGCGCGAGCGCTCGGCGATGTAGGCGACGCCGCCCGCGACGAAGGCCGACACGAGCGCGAGCACCGTCAGCAGCCCGACGATGCGCGAGCGCACCGTCCATGGGCGCAGTCGCCTCCGCTCGGGATCGGCCATGGTCCCATTCAACCGGCCGAGGACCGGGGCCTGATGAGGCGTCGATGAGAGGCGCCTCACGATCAGCCCGCGGAGCGCGCCGATCTGGTCGAATGGCCGTGTGGACGCAGCGATCGACGGGCCCGCCATGAGCGCCGAGGAGCGGATGCTGCGCGATGCCCTCGGCGAGCAGCTGGAGGGCGAGCTGCGCATCATCAGCCGCGAGCCGTTCGGCGGCGGCGCCCTCACGGGCTTCGAGGAGCTCTCGCCCCAGACCCGCTACTGGTACGTCGACACCTCCGGGAAGCGCGTGGAGGCAGAGACGGGCTTCGTGCTCGGCGAGCCCGAGCGCCCCGACGCGCGCATCTGGCTCCACCCCGCCGACCCCCGCTTGCCCGCGCTCGCGCCCGCATCCTTCCCCGGCGCCGCCGCGACGCTCATGGGCCGGCTCGGCGTCTCGATCGACCGCCCGCCCGAGCTGCTCGTCTACCGGCCCGGCAAGCGCGCGATGTTCCGGATGCGCGCGGGCGAGCGGGAGACGTACCTCAAGATCGTGCGGCCCGCGGCTTCGGGCTCGATCGTCGAGCTGCAGGAGTCGCTGCGCGCCGGCGGCGTGCCCGTGCCGCACATCACCGGCTGGTCGGAGCTCGGCATCGTGCTCACCGAGACGGCGGAGGGGCTGCCGCTCACCTCGCGGCTCGCGGAGCTCGAGCCGGAGCGGCTGCTCGACTCGATCGACGCGCTGCGCGAGCGGATCGCCGCGGTCGACGCCGGCCGCGACGCGCGCGCCTCGCTCGGCCTGCGGCACGACTGGTACCTCGGGCGCATCGCCGCGGCGCTGGCGCGGGCGGAGGACGGCCCGGCGGGCGGCCCGTCGGCGACGCTCCGCGACCACCTCGCCGCCGTGACGGAGGTCGTGACGGGCGCCGACGCATCCGCCCTCGTCGTCGACGAGACCGAGCGGCGCACGATCCACGGCGACCTGCACGTCGGGCAGCTCTTCGTCGACGCCGACGACGCGAGCGCGGTCGCGAGCGTCATCGACATCGACACCGCGGGGCTCGGCGACCCGGCCGACGACGAGGCGGCGCTCATCGGGCACCTCATCGCCTCGATCGCGCTCGCGCGGCGCGACGAGGGCCGCGCGGCGGGCTTCCGGCGGCTGCTCGACGCGGCGGCGGCGCGCTGGCTCGTGCCCGACCGACCGGGCATGGCACGCGTCGCCCACCGCACGGCCGTGCACGTGCTCGCGCACGCGCTCGCCCCGATCGAGCGCGGCGACCTCGAGACCGCCGAGGTCGAGCTCGCGCTCGGCCGCGAGATCCTGCGAGGTGCAGATGAGAGCCCTCTCATCTGAGCGTCCTCCTGCCCTCACCGAGGCCGTCGAGGCTGGAGGCATGCAGCGGAAGCAGTGGGTGCTCGTCGGCACCGCGGGAGCCTTGACCCTCGCGGGCCTCAGCGTCGGCGCGATGGGGATCGCGAGCGCGATGCAGGTGCAGGATGCGGCCGGCTCGCCGGTCTCGGGCGTCGAGCTGCGCGGCGACCGGGCGAGCACCGGCGCGGGATCGTCACTCGAGGGGAAGGCTGCCGCGGGCACGATCCTCGCGCCGTCGCCGACGGCGCCTGCTTCGGCGACGGAGGCTCCCGCTCCGGAGCCCGTACCGGCCCCCGCCCCCGTCGCGCCGGCCGACTCGGCGAGCGCCGACTCGGCCGCGTCGAACGGCTGAACCCGCTCCCCCGCGCGCCGCTCGGCGCGATCGCGGTCGACCTCCCGGGCGGTCGTTTGGTAGACTAACGAAATGCTGACGACCGCCCTCGCCGACGCCTTCCGGGTCGCTCTCGTGCGCATGGGCAGGCGGATGCGCGCCGAGCGGGTCGACGAGGCGCTCTCGCTCCACCACCTCTCGGCGCTCGGTGCCCTGCAGGTCGTCGAGGAGCCCACCCTCGCCCGCATCGCCGCGTGCGAGGGCGTGAAGCCGCCGAGCATGGTCAAGACGCTCCAGCACCTCGAGTCGCTCGGCTACGTCGAGCGCCGCGACCACCCGAGCGACGGCCGCATGGTGCTCTTCGCCATCAGCGAGAAGGGCGAGCAGATGATCGCCGAGACGCGCGAGCGCCGCAACCGGGCGCTCGCCGAGGCGATCGACGCGCTGAGCCCCGAGGACCGCGAGGCGCTCATCCGCGCGATCCCCATCATCCAGAGGCTCGCCGAACGATGATGTTCCGCTCCTTGCGCCTGTTCAACTACCGCACCTGGTTCACCGGCGCCCTCATCTCCAACATCGGTGCGTGGATGCAGTCCACCGCGCTGTCGTGGACCGTGCTCACGGTGCTCACGAACAACGACGCGACCGCGGTCGGCATCAACATGGCGCTGCAGTTCGGGCCCCAGCTGCTGCTCGTGCCGGTCTCGGGCCTCATCGCCGACAAGTACGACCGGCGCAAGGTGCTGCTCGTGACCCAATCGGCGATGGGCGTGCTCGCGCTCATCCTCGGCATCGTCGTCACCGCGGGCGTCGTCGAGCTGTGGCACGTGCAGCTGTTCGCGCTCGCGTTCGGCATCGTGCAGTCGTTCGACAACCCCGCGCGCCAGGCGTTCGTCTCGCAGATCGTCGGGCAGGACGACATCGCCAACGCGGTCGCCCTCAACTCCGCCTCGTTCCACGGCGCGCGCCTCGTCGGCCCGGCCGTCGCGGGCCTCCTCATCGCGCTCGTCGCGCCCGGCCCGGTGTTCCTCATCAACGCCATGACGTTCATCGCGATGATCGTCGCGCTCGTGCGGCTGCGCACGGACGAGCTGCGGCCGAGCCCGCGCGGCGCGAAGGGCCTCGGCGACATCGTCGCCGGCTTCCGCTACGTCAAGAAGCGCGGCGACCTGATGATCGTCTTCACGATGGCGTTCATCCTCGGCACGTTCGGGCTCAACTTCCCCATCTACATCTCGACCATGACGAGCGTCGAGTACGAGGCGCAGGCCGACACGTTCGGCATCCTCTCGAGCGCGATGGCGATCGGCTCGGTCGCGGGCGCGCTGCTCGCCGCCCGTGCGGCGCGGCCGCGATGGACGCTCATCATCGGCGGCCTCGGCCTGTTCGTCTTCGGCTGCCTCGCCGCGGCGGTCGCCCCCCACATCGTGCTGTTCGGCGTCGCGCTCGTCGTCGCCGGCTTCACGGCGCAGCTGTTCATGACGAACGCCAACTCGATGGTGCAGCTCACGAGCGCCCCCGAGATGCGCGGCCGCGTGATGGCGCTCTACGGCGCGGTCTTCATGGGCGGCACCCCGATCGGCGCGCCGATCGTCGGCTGGGTCGCGGATGCGTGGGGTCCTCGCGCGGGCCTCTTCGTCGCCGCGGGCACGTGCCTCGTCGCGTTCGCGGTCGGCGCCATCTGGTGGATGCGCGTGCGCCGCTCCGACCGCATGAGCCGCACGGGCACGCTCACGCTGCCGCCGCCCACCGAGCAGATCGACATCGCGAAGTAGCGCGCTGGAGCTGAGGGAGCCGCTCGCTGCCCGTCTACGCCTTCCGGCTCGACTTCACGGCCTCGATCACGAGCCGCACGATGAGCACGGCGAGGAAGACGGCGAAGACGATGGATGCGGTGCGCGGGTCGAGCAGGTTGGCGACGGCCGCGCCGAGCGCGGTCGTGACGCACGCGGAGAGCCCGACGATGAGCGCGGAGCGCAGGTCGACGTTCTTCCGCCGCAGGTTGCCGATCGTGCCCGAGATCGCGGTCGGGATCATCATCGCGAGCGACGTGCCCTTGGCGACGAGGTCGCTCTGGCCGAAGACCAGGATGAGCATCGGGACGATGATGATGCCGCCGCCGACGCCGAGGATGCCCGAGAGCACGCCAGTGCAGAAGCCGAGCACGATGAGCCCGATGATCGGCAGCACCGTGAGCTCGAGCTCCGCCTCGCGCGACGGCACGACGAGGAACAGGCTCACCGCGACGGCGGCGAGGAAGACGATGAACGCCCAGCGGATCGCGAGCAGCGGCAGCCGATGGAGCAGGTGGGCGCCGACCTGCGCGCCGGTCACCGAGCCGATCACGAGGATGAGCGCGACGAGCCAGTCGACCTGCTCGAGCGCCGCGTAGCTCGCGACCCCGACGAGCGCGGCCGGCACGATCGCGGCGAGCGACGTGCCGGCGGCGAGGCGGCGCTCGAAGCCGGCGGCGAGCACGAGCAGCGGCACGATGACGATGCCGCCGCCGATCCCGAACATGCCCGAGAGGAACCCGGCGAAGAGCCCGATCCCGATGAGCGACCACAGCGGGCGACGGCGGGTGGCCTCGAGATCGTCTGTCACCCATCCATCTTGCCGTGACCGGCCGCATCCGTCGTTCAGGCGGTGGCGTCGACCTCCGGCCGGGCGGGAGCGCGGAGCGCGTGCGCCATCCACCACCAGGCGAAGGTGCTCAGGATGATCGGCACGATGAGCGAGGCGAGCGAGCCGAGCGCGATCCACGGGCCGGCGAGGGCGACGAGCTGGCCGGGTTCGGCGATGCGCTCGAGGAGGCCCGGGTCGAGCGAGCCGGGGTCGATCGCGCTCGGATCGAAGTCGCCCGGGTCGCCGCTCCAGCCCTGCGCGCCCCAGTCGGTGTCGCTCGGGTCGAAGTCGAGGTTCGGCCCGCCGGCGAAGGGGAGGCCGCCGAACGCGGGGCCGATCGTGATCGAGCCGAGGCTGCCGAGCACGATGTTCGCGGCGGCGGCGATGCCGAAGCCCGCCCACGTGACGCCGACCGGGCGGTGGACGCCCGCGCGGCGGAGCATGCGGGCGCTGATCCAGAGGCCGACGAGCCAGACGACGATGCCGAGCGGGATCGCGGCGATCACGGCGATGCCGCCCGCGGAGCCGAGCCAGTCGGTGAGCTGCGGCCAGACGCCACCGGTCGCGCTCGGACCGCCCTCGCTGAGGGCGAAGCCGATGCCGAAGATGACGGCGCCGAAGATGAAGGGCAGCGCGAGGAGGAGGATCGCGGCCTGCGAGATGCCGAGGCCGAGCCAGGCGATGCCGCCGCCGAGGCCGCCGGCGAGGCGGGCGCGGTGGGCGTCGGCCTTGGGCAGCGGCGGGCGCGGCGTGGTCGCCTGCGTCGGGGCGACGGGCGGGACGGAGGTCTGCTGCGCCGATGCCTGCTGCGTCGGCTGCCCTTGCGGCGCGGCCGGCCAGGGTGCGGGGTTGGGGACGGTCATGCGAGCAACGGTAGGCGCGAGCGACCGGCCGGGCCACCCGGCCGCCCCGGGATCCACCTGGGGGATGACCCCCGGCGGGTCAGCGGGACGAGACGCTGCCGAAGCGCTGCGCGATCGGCACGAGCAGCGAGGGCCGCGCGGCGAACCACGCCGCGGCGATGACGAGCAGCGAGCCGGCGAAGAACGCGAAGCCCAGCCAGTCGTCGGCATCGCGCGCCGCGTACATGTGGTTGAGGTTGCGCAGCGCCCCGGTCGTGAGCACGAGCAGCACGTGCGTGACGATGAAGACCACGAAGTACAGCATCACGGGGAAGTGCACCGCGCGCGCCCACTCGACGGGGAAGGCGCGGTCGAGGCCGGCCTTTCCCTGCGGCCACCAGCGGCTCATCCGGATGCCCGTGATGATCGCGAGCGGCGCGGCGACGAACACGGTGGTGAAGTACGCGAGCTGCTGGAGCGCGTTGTAGTTCACCCAGCCGTGCTCGGTCGGCCAGTCGAGCGAGACGTACTGCAGGCCGGCGGAGATCGCGTGCGGGAAGACCTCGAGGCTCGTCGGCACGATGCGCATCCACTGCCCGGTCGCGAACAGCAGCACGACGAAGACGAGCCCGTTCACGACCCACAGCACGTCGAGGCTCGTGTGGAGCCAGACCGAGAGCGAGGTCTTCTTGCCGCCGCGCTTCGGGGTCCAGTAGGCGTCGGGCTTCCGCTCATACCGCACCTGCAAGCCGGAGCGGATGATGAGCACGATCAGCAGCGAGTTGAAGAAGTGCGACCAGCCCAGCCACGGCGGCAGGCCGACGGGAGCGCCCTCGGGCAGGTCGTAAGTGCCGGAGTACTGCTGCATGAACGCCGCGACCGGCTCCAGGCCGACGAACCAGCGGGCGATCGCGACGACGATCGTCGCGAGGCCGATGATCGCGAGCGTGACGATGACGCCCGTCGCGATCCACTGGCGCGCGGTGACCGGGCGCATCGACGGCGCGGCGGCCGGCTTCGCCGCAGGGGCGGGCTTCACCGCGGGAGCGGGTTGAGCAGCCGCCGCATCCACCGCTGGTCGAGTGGCCGCCGCAGGCGGCGTATCGAGACCACTCGCCTCCGTCTCGATACGCGCGCTGCGCGCGCTACTCGACGAACGGGTGGCGGCGGGCGCCTCCACCTCCGCTGGTCGAGTAGCCGCCGCAGGCTGCTCCGCCTCCGCTGGTCGAGCAGCCGCCGCAGGCGCCTCCACCTCCGCCGGTCGAGTAGCCGCCGCAGGCTGCTCCGCCTCCGCTGGTCGGGCAGCCGCCGCGGGCGCCTCCACCTCCGTTGGTCGAGTAGCCGCCGTAGGCGGCGTATCGAGACCCGCCGACTCCGGCTCGACACGCGCGCTCCGCGCGCTGCTCGACGCGGCGGCGTCAGCGAGCGGCCACGGCTCGCCGCCGCGCACGCGCGGCAGCCCGCGGCGGATCTCGGCGTCGGCGTCGGGGGTGGTACCGATCGGTCGCTCGACGGGGGCGGCAGGCGACGAATCGGTACCACCCAGCGGCTCGGGCTCGCCGGCCGGCTGCTCGACCGGGGCGGCAGCGATCGGAGCGCCCGTCCCGGGCGGCCACGGCTCGCCGCCGGCGACGCGCGGCAAGCCGCGGCGGACGGCTGCTGGAGCGGACGGATTCGTCTCGATACGCGCGCTCTGCGCGCTACTCGACGAGCGGGAGGGGGCGGGCGCCTCGAGCGGCGGATTCGTCTCGATACGCGCGCCGGGCGCGCTGCTCGACGGGCGGGAGGGGGCGGGCGCGCTCACCAACGAGGGAGCTGGCGAGGGCGCGCCGACCGGCGGCACGGCCGACTCCGGCGGCCACGGCTCGCCGCCGGGCACGCGCGGGAGCCCCCGACGCACCACCACCGCTCGCTCCACCGTCAGCCCTTTCGCGCCTCGAGCGCCGCCGTGAGCTGCGGCACTATCGTGAACAGGTCGCCGACGACGCCGAGGTCGGCGATCTCGAAGATGGGGGCCGACGCATCCCGGTCGATCGCGACGATCGTCTTCGCCGTCTGCATGCCGGCGCGGTGCTGGATCGCGCCCGAGATCCCGACCGCGAGGTAGAGGTCGGGCGAGACCGACGTGCCGGTCTGCCCCACTTGCGCGCTCGGCTCGACGTAGCCGGCGTCGACCGCGGCGCGCGAGGCGCCGACCGCGGCGCCGAGCGTGTCGGCGAGCTGCTCGATGAGCGCGAACTGCTCCTTCGAGCCGAGCCCGCGGCCGCCAGAGACGATGCGCTTCGCCGTGCGCAGGTCGGGCCGGGTCGAGACTTGCGCGATCGGCTCGAAGCGCTCGATCGTCGCGGTGCGACGGCCGGATGCCGTGACCTCGAGCGGCTGGACCTCCGGCGTCACGGCCTCGGCGCGGGCGTCGATCGAGCCGAGCCGCAACGTCGCGATGAGCGGTCCGTAGGTCGCGGCCGACTCGACGTCGTACGCGCCGCCGTAGACGGAGTGGCGCACGACGACGCCCTGCTCGTCGCGCGCGACGCCGACGATGTCGGCGGCGATCGGCGCGCGGAGCCGTGCGGCGAGCCGGCCGGCGGCCTCGCGGCCCTCGACGGTCGCGGGCACGAGCACGAGCTCGGGCTGCACGAGCCGGGCCGCCGCCTCGAAGGCGTCGGCCGCGGGGGCGCCGAGGTCAGAGCCCTCGACGACCGCGGTGTGCACGCGCGCCGCGCCGAACGACGCGGCCTGCTCGACGAGGCCGGGCAGCGCATCCGCGGGCCCCGTGACGACCGCGACGGGCGTGCCGATCGAGGCGGCCGCGCCGATCGCCTCGGCGGTGCCGGCGATGAGGCCGCCCGCGGGAGCGGCGGGCAGCAGCACGAGGATGGGGTTCACGCGAGCCTCCGCTCGGCCAGGAAGGCTGCGATGCGCTCGCCCGCGTCGCCCTCGTCGGTGATGATGGTGCCCGCGGAGCGGGGCGGCCGCTCGGCGATCGAGGTCATGATCGAGCGCGGCGCCGCCGTCTCGTCGAGCGCCGCGCCGATCTCGTCGAGCGGCAGGTCGTCGAGCGTGAGCTGCTCGACGGGCTTCTTCTTCGCGTTCATGATGCCGCGCAGCGCCGGGAAGCGCGGGTCGGGCAGCGCCTCCGTCACCGAGACGACGGCGGGCAGCGGCGCCTGGACGACCATCGTCCCGCCGTCGGTCGCGCGGGTGCCGCGCACCGCATCCGCCGTGATCTCGATCGCCTCGAGGCGGGTGATGCCGGGCGCGTCGAGCATCTCGGCGAGCATCGCGGCCATCACGCCGCCGCTGCCGTCGGTGGATGCGTCGCCCGCGATGACGAGGTCGAAGCCCGTCTTGCGCAGGGCCGCGGCGAGCACCTCGGCGGTGCGCACGTAGTCGGCGCCCGCGAGCCGGGAGTCTGCGACGTGCACCGCCGAC
This sequence comes from Agrococcus sp. TSP3-2-1, assembly GCF_049897585.1. NCBI lineage: Bacteria > Bacillati > Actinomycetota > Actinomycetes > Micrococcales > Microbacteriaceae > Agrococcus > Agrococcus sp. TSP3-2-1. The sequence continues at coordinate 201,846 of NZ_JAFCWN010000002.1, read as the reverse complement.
GCCGCGCCCATCGCGAGCCCCTTGCGGAGCACGGACTGCGACTCGGTCGGCGCCATCGAGAGCACGACGACCTCGGTGTCGCCGGCCTGCTCGGCGTGCTGCAGCGCCGCCTCCAGGGCGCGCTCGCCGATCTCGTCGATGACGGTCTCGCTCGCGGCTCGATCGGCGAGGCCGGTCTCGAGATCGAGCACGCGCTGCCCGTACGTGTCGGGGACGGGCTTCATGAGCACGACGATCTTCATCGAGCGGTTCCCTTCGTGGTGGGGTGCTGAGGCAACGGTACGGTGATCGACGAGGAGGAGCCGATGCCCCACAGGCCGACGAACAGCAGGCCGACGAACAGCAGGCCGATGCCGATGGATCCGATCGCCGAGGCCCGCCGCCAGTGGATCGAGCACGGCTGGACGGATGCCGTCCCGGGCATGACGCTCGTGACCTCGGTGAACCGCGCGCAGCAGCTGCTCGTCGCGCCGGTCGAGGCGTGCTTGCGGCCGTTCTCGCTGTCGTTCGCGCGCTTCGAGGTGCTGCGGCTGCTCGCGTTCACGCGCGACGGGCGGCTCCCGATGAAGTCGGCCGTGAAGCGGCTGCAGGTGCACTCGACGAGCGTGACGAGCACGGTCGACCGGCTCGTGCGCGACGGGCTCGTGACGCGCGAGCAGCACCCGACCGACGGGCGGGCGACCGTGCTGGCGATCACGGATGCGGGGCGCGAGCTCGTCGAGCGGGCGACGGTCGCGCTCAACGAGCGAGCCTTCACGGGGCTCGACATCGACGACGAGGACGCGGCGGAGCTCGTGCGGCTCATCGCGCGGATGCGGAAGCGCGCGGGCGACTTCGAGGACCCGCGACCGGTGGCGGAGCCGCTGTAGCCCCGACCATCACCCGCTCGTCGAGTAGCGCCCGCAGGGCGCGCATCGAGACGCGAGCGAGGGGTCTCGATACGCCGCCTTCGGCGGCTAGTCGACCAACGGGTGTCGTCAGCGATGCTGGAACCTCGGCTCGCGCTTCTCACTGAACGCCGCCATCCCTTCCTTCTGGTCGGCCGTGTCGAACAGGCCGGTGAAGCGCTCCGCCTCGACGGCGAGCCCCTCGGCGAGCGGCACCTCGAGCGCCGCATCCATCGCCGCCTTCGCGGCGCGGAGCGCCGGCAGCGACTTCGCCGCGATGCCCTGCGCGACCTTCCCCGCCTCCTCGAGCAGCGCATCCGCCGCCACGACGCGCGAGACGAGCCCGATGCGCTCGGCATCCTCGGCGCCCACGCGGCGCCCGGTGAGGATGATCTCGGCCGCCTTCGGGTAGCCGACCGCGCGCACGAGGCGCTGCGTGCCGCCGATGCCCGGGATGACGCCGAGGCCGACCTCGGGCAGCCCGAAGGTCGCGGTGTCGGCGGCGAGGATGATGTCGCACATGAGCGCGAGCTCGCAGCCGCCGCCGAGCGCGTAGCCCGACACCGCCGCGATGACGGGCTTCTCGACGGCCGCGAACTCGAGCCACGCGTCGAAGTGGCCGTCGGCGCGCATCTCGGCGGTCGACTTGCCCGCCATCTCCTTGATGTCGGCGCCGGCGGCGAACGCGCGCTCCGAGCCGGTCACGACGATCGCCCCGATCGCGTCATCGGCGTCGAGCTCCTTCGCGACCGCGACGACCTCGCGCATGAGCTGCGCGTTGAGTGCGTTGAGCGCCTCGGGCCGGTCGAGGTGGATCCAGGCGACCCGGCCCTGCCGCTCGACGCGGATGGTCTCGTGCTCAGTCATGCGTGCTCCTCGTGCGATCGGTGACGGCGGGCAGCTGCAGGTCGCCCTCCGGCGGCGCTGCGAAGCTCGCCTCCACCATGGCAGGCGTCACCGCTGCGAGCGACGATGGGCGCCACTTCGGCGCGCGATCCTTGTCGATGAGCTGCGCCCGCACCCCCTCGGCGAAGTCGGGCTGCATGGCGGTCGCGCGCGAGACGCGGTACTCGTCGACGAGCGCCGCCTCGAGGCTCGGCAGGCCGCGCGCGCGGCGCAGCGCAGCGAGCGTCACGGTGACGGCGAAGGGCGAGCGCTTCCGGATCGTGGCGGCGATCGCCTGCCCCTCGGGGCCGGATGCGTCGAGCCGCTCGAGCGCGCCCGTCACGTCGTCGCCGGCGAGCGCCTCGTCGACGACGGCGCGCTCGCCCTCGAGCCGGCCCTCGGGCGGCTCGGCGGCGAAGCGGCCGATCGCCTCGTCGGGCTCCGCGGCCTCGAGCGCCGCGAACAGCTCGGGGAGCCGGCGCTCCGGCACGTAGGTGTCGGCGAGCCCGAGCAGGATCGCGTCGGCGGCGCCGAAGTGGTCGCCGGTGAGCGCGGCGCGCGTGCCGAGCTCGCCGGGCTCGCGCGTGAGCAGCCATGTGGCGCCGACGTCGGGCACGAAGCCGATCGTCACCTCGGGGAAGCCGATGCGCGTCGAGTCGGTGACGACCCGGTGGCTCGCGTGCCCCGAGAGGCCGACGCCGCCGCCGAGCACGATGCCGTGCTGGATCGCGACGATCGGCTTCGGGTAGCGCGCGATCGCGGCGTTGAGCGCGTACTCGTCCCGCCAGAAGCGGCCGGCGCCCTCGCCGCCCGTCGCGCGGATGTCCTCCACGAGCGAGACGACGTCGCCGCCCGCGCAGAGCGCCCGCTCCCCCGCGCCCGTGATCGCCACGCGCTCGACGCGCGCGTCGTCCGCCCACTGCCGCAGCGCATCCGCCACCCCGAGCACCATCTCGTGCGTGAGCGCGTTGAGCGCCGGCTGCCGATCGAGCACGACGACGCCGAGCGCGCCGCGCAGCTCCGTGCGGACGTGCTCGGTGCGCACGTGCCCGCCCGTCATCGAGCGTCCAGCAGCGAGCGGCCGACGATCATGCGCATCATCTCGTTCGTGCCCTCGAGGATGCGGTGCACGCGCAGGTCGCGCACGACCCGTTCGATGCCGTACTCGTGCAGGTAGCCGTAGCCGCCGTGCAGCTGCAGCGCCTCGTCGGCGACCGAGAACGCCGCGTCGGTCGCGAATCGCTTCGCCATCGCGCACGCGGCGGGCGCGTCGGCCGCCTTCGCGTCGAGCTTCGCCGACGCCTGCACGAGCAGCGCCCGTGCCGCCTGCAGCTCGGTCTCCATGTCGGCGAGCTGGAACATCACGTGCTGCCGCGTCGCGAGCGGGGCGCCGAACGTCGAGCGGTCCTTGGCGTAGGCGATCGTGCGCTCGAGCGCGAACTGCGCGCCGCCGATCGAGCACGCGGCGATGCCGAGCCTGCCGCCGTTGAGGCCGCGCATCGCGATGCCGAAGCCGTCGCCCTCCTCGCCGAGCCGGTTCGCTGCCGGCACGCGCACGCCGTCGAGGATGACCTGCTTCGTCGGCTGCGCGTTCCAGCCCATCTTGCGCTCGTCGGGGCCGAACGAGAGGCCCGGTGCGTCGGCCGGCACGATGAACGCCGAGATGCCGCGCGAGCCCGCCTCGCCCGTGCGTGCCATGACGACGTAGACCGCCGAGCTGCCCGCGCCCGAGATGAACTGCTTCGTGCCGGTGAGCACGTAGTCGTCGCCGTCGCGCACGGCGCTCGTCGCGAGCGCCGCGGCATCGGAGCCCGCGCCGGGCTCGGTGAGGCAGTAGCTCGCGAGGTGCTCCATCGAGCACAGCTTCGGGAGCCACGCGCGGCGCTGCTCGTCGGAGCCGAAGGTGTCGATCATCCACGCGACCATGTTGTGGATCGAGATGTACGCTGCGACGGCGACGTCGCCTCGCGCGAGCTCCTCGTAGATCGCGGATGCGTCGACCCGGGCGAGGCCGGATCCCCCGACGTCCTCGCGCACGACGATCGCGCCGAGGCCGAGGGAGCCCGCCTCGCGGAGCGTCTCGACGGGGAACTCGTGGTCGGCGTCGCGCTGGTTCGCGAACGGCGCGAGGCGCGCGTCGGCGAAGTCGCGCACCGCCTCGACGAGCGCGGCGCGCTCCTCGGCGCTGATCGCCGAGGTCGACTCGGCGGGGTGGGTCAGGCTGGCGGTGCTCACGGCACGACCTCCTCGTCGCATGCTTGCGCGTCCACTCAGTTCGGTGGACGTCCACATATCTACCACTCGCGGCGCGCGGCGCGCCACCCCGCTCTGTCTTCAACCGGATAGCCGGTGGGGCGAGGAGATATGTGTCGCGCCCCACCGGCTATCCGGTTGAAGACCTCTCAGTTGAGGTGGGGCGGATGCGGTCGCTAGGTTCAGGGGCGATGGTGCCGATGGCGGCGCCGCGAAGGGTGCGCATGGACATCACCGGGCAGGTCGCCCTCGTCACCGGCGGAGCATCGGGGCTAGGCCTCGCGACCACGCGCGCGCTGCTCGCCGCAGGCGCGAAGGTCGTCGTCGCCGATCTCGGCGGCACTCCGCAGGCCGAAGCGGTCGCGCAGCTCGACGGCGCGCGCTTCGCGGCCACCGACGTGCGCGACGAGGCAGCGGTCGCCGCGGCGCTCGACGTCGTCGCCGAGCTCGGCGACCTCCGCCTCGTCGTCAACTGCGCCGGCGTCGCCGACGCCGCGAAGGTGCTCGGCAAGCGCGGCGTCTTCCCGCTCGAGACCTTCCAGCGCGTCATCGACATCAACCTCGTGGGCACGTTCAACGTCATCCGGCTCGCCACCGAGCGCATGGCCGCGCTCGAGCCGATCGGTGAGGAGCGGGGCGTGATCGTGAGCACCGCATCCGTCGCCGCCTTCGACGGCCAGATCGGGCAAGCGGCGTACTCCGCGTCGAAGGCGGGCGTGGCCGGCATGACCCTGCCGCTCGCGCGCGAGCTCGCGGCGCTGCAGGTCCGCGTCATGACGATCGCGCCGGGCCTGTTCGAGACGCCGATGCTCGCGGGCCTCCCCGAGGCCGCGCAGGTCTCGCTCGGCCAGCAGGTGCCCCACCCCGCCCGGCTCGGGCGGCCGGAGGAGTACGCGCTGCTCGTCACGCAGATCGTCGCGAACCCGATGCTCAACGGCGAGACGATCCGGCTCGACGGCTCCATCCGAATGGCACCGAGGTAGGTCACGATGCGCTCCAGCTTCTACGACGACGAGCACGACGCGTTCCGCGAGAGCGTGCGCGAGTTCACCGCTCGCCACATCGCGCCCCACTACGCGCAGTGGGAGGAGGCGGGGATGATCGGCGACGAGCTCTACCCGCTCATGGGCGAGGCGGGGCTCCTCGGCATCGCGGTGCCCGAGGCCCACGGCGGCATGGGCGTCGACGACTACCGCTTCCGCATGGTGATCAGCGAGGAGTTCGCCCGCATCGGTGCCGCCTCGGTGAACGCGACGCTCGGCGTGCACGACGACATCGTGCTGCCCTACCTCATGGACCTCGGCACCCCCGAGCAGCTCGAGCGCTGGCTGCCGCCGATGGCCGCCGGCACGTCGATCGGCGCGATCGGCATGACCGAGCCGGGAGCGGGCAGCGACCTGCAGGGCATCCACTCGAACGCCGTGCGCGACGGCGACGACTGGATCCTCAACGGCTCGAAGACGTTCATCACCAACGGCTTCCACGCCGACAAGGTGCTCGTCTTCGCCCGCACCGACCCGGCGGCGGGCTCGCGCGGCTTCACGCTCTTCCTGGTTGAGAACGGCATGGCCGGCTTCGAGCGCGGCCGCAAGCTCAAGAAGCTCGGCCTGCACGCGCAAGACACCGCCGAGCTGTTCTTCAAGGATGTGCGGATCCCGGCGGAGAACGTCGTTGGCGAGCCGGGCCAGGGTCTCGTCTACCTCATGCAGCGGCTGCCGCGCGAGCGGCTGTCGATCGCGTGCGGCGCGCTCGCGTCGGCCGAGGCCGCCTACGGCTGGGGGCGCGAGTACGTCTTCCAGCGGCAGGCGTTCGGCGCCGCGATCGGCGACCTGTCGACGGTGCGCTTCACGCTCGCCGAGCTCGAGACCGAGCTCGACGTCACGCGCGCCTACGTCGAGCGCTGCATCCTCGCGCTCAACGAGCAGCACCTGACGACCGTCGACGCGTCGAAGGCGAAGTGGTGGGCGACCGAGCTCGAGCAGCGCGTCATCACGCGCAGCCTGCAGCTGCACGGCGGCTACGGCTTCATGGACGAGTTCCCCATCTCGCGGGCGTTCCGCGACTCGCGCGTGCAGACGATCTACGGCGGCACGACCGAGATCATGAAGGAGATCATCGCCCGGGACATCGCGAAGCGGACACGGGCATAGCGGCGATCGACGCGGCGACGGAGGGATGACGGATGCGTGAGGCAGTGATCGTCGACGTGGTGCGGTCCGCGTCGGGCAAGGGCAAGCCCGGTGGCGCGCTGCACGGCGTGCACCCGGTCGACCTGCTCGCGAGCGTGCTCGAGCAGCTCGTCGCGCGCACGGGCATCGACCCCGCGATCGTCGACGACGTCATCGGCGGCTGCGTGCAGCAGGTCGGCGAGCAGTCGGGCAACGTGACGCGCAACGCCCTGCTCGCCGCCGGGTTCCCCGAGCACGTGCCCGGCACATCCATCGACCGGCAGTGCGGCTCGAGCCAGCAGGCCGCGACGTTCGCGGCGCAGGCGATCATGGCCGGCTCGCAGGACGTCGTGATCGCGTGCGGCGTCGAGTCGATGAGCCGGTTGCCGCTCGGCACTGCCGCGATCGAGCGCGACATCCACGGCTCGAGGCTCGTCGAGCGCTACCCCGACGGGCTCGTGCACCAGGGCATCTCGGCCGAGCTCATCGCCGCGAAGTGGGGCTTCAGCCGTGCGGAGCTCGACGACTTCGCCGCCCGCTCGCACGAGCTCGCCGCGGCGGCCGCCGCCGACGGCCGCTTCGAGGGCGAGGTCGTGCCGATCGCGACGCCCGCGGGCGAGCACCGGCGCGACGAGACCGTGCGTGCGTCGACGACGCGCGAGGGGCTCGCGGGTCTCAAGCCCTCGTTCGAGCACCCCCGCTACGCGGAACGCTTCCCCGAGATCGAGTGGCGCATCACGCCCGGCAACTCGTCACCGCTCACCGACGGCGCCTCGGCAGCGCTCATCATGTCGAAGGAGAAGGCGGATGCGCTGGGCCTCCGACCGCGCGCCCGCTTCGTCGCGTTCTCGGTCGTGGGCGACGACCCGATCCTGATGCTCACCGGTCCGATCCCGGCGACCGCGAAGGTGCTCGACCGGGCCGGCATGCGGATCGACGAGATCGACGCGTTCGAGGTGAACGAGGCGTTCGCGTCGGTGCCGCTCGCGTGGCTGCGCGAGACGGGCGCCGCCCCGGAGCGGCTCAACCCGCGGGGCGGCGCGATCGCGCTCGGGCACGCGCTCGGCTCGTCGGGCACGCGGCTGCTCGCGACGCTCGTGAACGAGCTCGAGCACAGCGGCGGCCGCTACGGCCTGCAGACGATGTGCGAGGGCGCGGGCATGGCGAACGCGACGATCATCGAGCGCCTGTAGCCCCCCCCCCCCCCGCTCGTCGAGCAGCGCGCTCCCCGCTCGTCGAGCAGCGCGCTCCCCGCTCGTCGAGCAGCGCACTCCCCGCTCGTCGAGTCGCGCACTCCCCGCTCGTCGAGTCGCGCACTCCCCGCTCGTCGAGTCGCGCACTCCCCGCTCGTCGAGTCGCGCACTCCCCGCTCGTCGAGTAGCGCGCGAAGCGCGCGTATCGAGACGGGACCGACGGGTCTCGATACGCCGCCTGCGGCGGCTACTCGACCGACGGGAAGGGGCGGCTACTCGACCAGCGGTGAGGCGAGCGCCTGCTCCACCTGCGGCCGCAGCTCGGCGGGCGTCGTCGTCGGGGCGAAGCGCTCGATCACGCGGCCATCCCGGCCGACCAGGAACTTCGTGAAGTTCCACTTGATCGCGCCCCCGAGCATCCCCTTCTTCTCGTCCTTCAGCCACTGGAAGACGGGATGCGTCGACGGTCCGTTGACCTCGATCGGCGCGAACATCGGGAAGCTCACGCCGTAGTTCTTCTGGCACACCTCGGCGATCTGCTCGACCGAGTCGTGCTCCTGCTTGAACGAGTCGGAGGGGAAGCCGAGCACGACGAGCCCGTCCTCCTGCAGCTCGCGATAGAGCTGCTCGAGCCCCTCGAACTGGGGCGTGAGCCCGCACTGGCTCGCGGTGTTCACGACGAGCACGACCTTGCCCTCGAAGTCCTTCAGGTCGACCTGCTCGCCCGTTAGGGCCTCTGCCTGGAAGTCGCTGAGCGTCGTCATGCCGCCACTCTGCCGCGCGTTGCTATGCGCGCCCCGAGAGCGCGGCGCCTGCCCGCCCCTCACAGAGTGCCGGAACTCCGCGATCTGAAGGCGTCAGGACGACAGAGTGCCGGAACTCTGCGGCCCGGCCAGCTCAGGCGGGCGGGGTGGCGGACGCGGCGGGCGGGGCTGGTGCGTCGAGGCGGCGGCCCGACCACGCGGCGAGCGCCGCGACGAGCACGCCGGCCGCTGCCACCCCGACGAGCCAGCGGAAGTCGACGGCGGTCAGCAAGGCGCTGCCGAGCGCGAGCATGAGCATCTGCGGCACGTTGATCGACACGTTGAGCGCCGCCGAGGTGCGGCCCTGCAGCCGCGGCGGCGTGAGCCGCATCCGCAGCGTCACGACGCCGACGATGATCCACGGCACGCCGAACCCGATGAGCGCTTGAGCCCCGCCCATCGCGCCCCAGCGCATCCATGCCTCTGCAAGCGGGCACTGCACCGCGAGGAACGCGGCGACCGTGCCGAGCCCGAGGAGCGCGAGCCCGGCCGCGACGAGCCGCCGCTCGCCGAGCCGTCGCAGCACCGCCGCCGAGCACAGTCCGCCGAGCAGCGCGCCGACGCCCTGGATCGCTTGCGCGGGGCCGAGCGCCGCCGGACCCTCCTGCAGGCCGTGCTCGACGAGCGGGAAGATCGTCGCGTTCAGCAGGCCCGTGATGCCGAAGCCGAGCGCCGTCGCGATCGTCAGCAGCCGCAGCAGCGGGTCGGCGAGCAGCGCGCGGAAGCCGCCGGACAGCTCGTGCCAGTAGGTCTCGCCCGGAAGGCGCGGCTCGGGCTCCGACTCCTGGATGCGGATCGTCGCGAGCAGCACTGCCATCGTCAGGAACCCCGCGGCGGCCAGCACGACGACCGCGGCGGGGCCCGCGGCGACGTAGAGCGCGGCCCCGAGCGCGGGGCTCACGATGCGCATGCCGTTGTCGACCGAGGTGAAGATGCCGTTGGCGCCGGCGAGCTCCTCGTCGGGCAGCAGGTCGCGCAGCAGGCCCGACTGGGCCGCGGCGGTCAGGTAGGCGGCGAGCCCATAGCCGAAGGTCACGGCGTAGATGAGCCACACGTGCTCGGCGCCCTGCACGAGCAGCAGCGTCAGCACGACCGCGGCGGTGCCGAGGTTGGTGCCGATGAGCAGCGGGCGGCGGTGCACGCGGTCGGCGAGCTGGCCGGCGAACGGCGCGAGCAGCGCCGGCAGGCCGATGAAGAGGAAGACGAGCGCGCCAGCAGCGTCGGAGCCGGTCAGCTCGCGCACCCAGATCGCCAGCACGAGGTAGAGGGCGCTGTCGCCGAGGTTCGTCGCGACCCAGCCGACCATGAGGCGGCGGTAGGCCGGCCGCCGCATGGGCGACGGCGGCTTGCGGGCGGCGGCGACGGTTGCGGTGGTCGTCATCGCGGGACTCCTGAGCTCGGGCGCGCGCCATCGCGCGCCGGGGGCGTCTCGATGCGGCCCTCACCCCGTTGATCGAGTAGGCGGCGCAGCCGCCGTATCGAGATCCGGGAGCGCGCCGCTACGGCGTCGGCTCGCCGTCGAGGTCGGGGTTCAAGGTGGCGAAGAAGTGCGCCTTGCGGCTGCCGGAGGGGCGGCTCGACTCGTCGTCCTCACGGCCGTGGAAGCGCTCGGTGAGCTTCGCGATCTCCTCGGCGAGCTCCTTGAGCTCCGCCGGCGTGGCCCAGAAGGCCGAGAGGTTGACGGTCGTGCCCTCGATCCACTCCCCCTCGGCGCCATGCTTCGTGAAGAAGTCGACGACGCGCGCGGCCTCGTGCTGCACGTAGAGCGCGCCGATCGTGGCGGAGGTGCGGATCGAGGCGGGGTCGGCCGGGTCGGGCCGGAGGTCGCGGCTGCGGTGCACGGCGCGCCACGGCTTCGACGTGCCCTGCGCCTCGCCGCGCTCGATGAAGCCGACCTTGGCGAGCGTGCGCAGGTGGAACGAGCAGTTCGAGGGGCTCTCGCCCACGTGCTCCGCGATCTGCGTCGCGGTCGCCTCGCCGAGCTCGTCGATCACGGAGAGGATCTCGACGCGCAGGGGGTGCGCGAGCGCCCGCAGCAGCGCGGGGTCGCTCGAGCGGAGGTCGGGCATGTCTGCCTTCCGCCGCGCGGCCTGCTCGGCCGCTCCCTGCACGTCGGTCTCCTCAGCCACGATCAGATCCAACCACGCTGGCTCATCGCCGCGGCGCGCATGCGCTCGAAGCGGCGCTCCGCGCGCTCGGCCTCGAGGCCTGCGCGGTGCCGCTCCTCGACGCGCACGCCGATGCGGTGGCGGATGCGTTCCATGCCTCCCATGGGTTCCCTCCTCACTCGGTGCCGGCGGTGCGATGGATGCTGGGTGCCGACATCTGAAAGGGTACTTTCAAAGCGTCTGCTTCGCAAGGCTTCTTTCGAAAAGATCGCTTCGGCGTGTCGCGGACATGCGAGAGGCCCCCGCCGCCTCGGCGAGGGCCCCAGCGCAAAGCGCGTCAGCGCATCGAGACGAGGATCTTCACCTCGTGCTCCTTGTTGTCGATGAGCTGCCGGAAGCCCTGCTCGACGATGTCGTCGACGAGGATGCGCCCGGTGATGAAGGGCTCGAGGTCGACGGCGCCGCTGCGCGCGAGCTCGATCGCCTCGACGTGGTCGTTGGCGTAGCCGATCGACGCGCCCATGACGCGGTCCTGCATCGTGAGCCCAGCGGTGATGTCCAGCTCGTACGGCTTCGTGTGGATCGCGACGATCTCGAGCCGGCCCCCGGGCCCGAGCACGTCGAGCAGCTGCGTCACGACGGCGCCGACGCCCGCCGCGTCGAACGCGACCTCCGCGCCGCGGCCCTCGGTGTCGGTGCGCACGACCTCGGCGAGGTCTTCCTTCGCGGGGTCGACCACGACATCCGCGACCCCGGTGTCGCGCGCCTTCTCGCGGCGCGCGGTCGACATCTCCGACACGATGACCCGCAGGCCCTTCGCCTTCAGCACCGCCGCGACGAGCAGGCCGATCGGGCCCGCGCCGCCGACGACGGCCGTCTGGCCCTCCTCGGCACCCGCGTGCTTGACGGCGTGCACCGCGACGGCGAGCGGCTCGATGAGCGCCGCCTGGTCGAGCGGCAGGTCGCCGACGGGGTGCACCCAGCGGCGATCGACGACGGTGCGCTCGCTGAGCCCGCCGCCGAGGCCCGAGATGCCGATGAAGCCCATCTGCTCGCAGAGGTTGTACTTCCCGGCCTGGCACGCGGGGCACGTGCCGTCGACCATGAGCGGCTCGACGACGACGCGATCGCCGACCTCGAGGCCGTCGACGCCCTCCCCGAGCTCCTCGACGACGCCCGAGAACTCGTGGCCCATGACGACCGGCAGCGTCTCGTTCGAGAGCGGATGCGGCTGGTCGGCCGAGGGCGCGGGCGGGATCGGGCCGTCGTGGTACAGGTGCAGATCGCTGCCGCAGATGCCGTTGAAGGCCGGCGCGATCTTGACGGTGCCGGGGCGCGTCTCGGGCTCCTCCACCTCCTCGACGCGGATGTCTTCCTTGCCGTAGTACATCGCCGCCTTCATGTCGCGACTCCCTTCGTCGATGGAGCCCCCACCATGGCGCGCGCGCATCAGAGCGCGCTGGACGCGCGCGTCAGCCTGCCGCGACGAGCTCCTCGCGGCGCAGCTCGATCCAGGGCCCTGCGGGGTTGATGACGATCGCGGCGAACGGCCCCTGCTGCAGCTGCTCGAGCACGTGCGTCGTGGTCGTCGTGACGATGCCGTCGCGCAGGTCACGGGCGGCGAGCTCGGGAGCCGACGTGTAGACGACGAGCGCCGTGCTGCCGTCGTCGCGGCGCGTGACGCGCAGCTGCGGGGGCGCGTCGCTCCCCTGGCCCTCGGCCGGCTGACCGGCGAGCAGGAGCGGCCCCTCGGCGACGAGCGCGGTGATGACCTCCGCGCGCGAGCCGGTGCCCGCATCTGCCGCCGCGATCGCGGCGCTCAGCCGGTCGTTGCGCGGATGGCGCAGGGCGAAGTCGATGTCGGCCGCCGAGAGGGCCGCGGTCTTCTCGGCCGGGTCGATGTAGAGCCACGCGGCACCCTGGCGCTGCGCGAGCTCGAGCACCGCGGCCGCCGGTTGCGCGATCGACTGGTACTGCGTGCCCTCCGGGTGGATGCGGGCGATCTCGGCGTTGCTCGTGAACGCGAGCAGCGCGCGCTGCCCGTCGGGCCCGACGCGCTGGTTGATGCGCAGCTTCGACCCCGTGTGGAGGCGGCCGTCGGAGATGTCGAGCTCGGAGCCCGTCACGTCGAGCAGCAGCTCGCCCGTGAGGCACGCGCGCAGCACGTCGATCATCGTCTCCTGCGAGCGGTCGGCGGCGAACGCCGCCACTGCCCGCCGCACCCGGCCGTTGTCCACGAGCTCTGCCATGCGACCACGCTAGCGATCGCTCGGGCCGCGCGGCAGAGAATCTGCCGACGATGCACGATTCAGTCTTGACTTATATAATCCACGATGCAACAGTGCTCGCATGCACGCGCTCGACGTCCTCGGCGATCCGGTGCGGCGACGCATCCTCGAGCTGCTCGCCGACGGCGAGTCGAGCGCGGGCGAGCTTGCCGAGACGATCGGCGCGGAGTTCGGCATCAGCCAGCCGGCGGTGAGCCAGCACTTGCGGGTGCTGCGCGAGCAGGGCTTCGCGAGCGTGCGGCCCGAGGGGCGACGGCGTCTCTACGCGGTCGATGCGGCCGGTCCGCGCGCGGCGAGCGAGTGGCTCAGCGCGTTCGACCGCTCCTGGGTGCCGCGGCTCGCGGCGCTCGACACCGAGCTCGCGCGAGGACGCCGCCAGCGGCGGCTCGACGCCGAGCGCGACAGCACGACGGAGGGATGACCATGGTGGATGTCCAGGCACGGCTCGGCGCGGTCGAGCGCTCGGTGGGGAGCACGGAGGTCGACGGCGCGCCCGCGCGCGTGCAGTCGCTCGCGCAGCGCTACCCCTCCCCGATCGACGACGTGTGGAGCGCCGTGACGGATCCCGCTCGCATCGCGCGCTGGTTCCTGCCGGTCTCTGGCGAGCTGCGGCTCGGCGGCCGCTACCAGACCGAGGGCAACGCGGGCGGCGAGATCCTCGAGTGCGAACCGCCTGCTGACGACCGCGCGCGCTATCGCGTGACGTGGGAGTTCGGCGGCGGCATGTCGTGGCTCACGGTGCGACTGACGGCCGAGGGCGACGCGACCCGGTTCGAGCTCGAGCACGTCGCGCGCGAGGCGGATGTGCCGGCGGAGATGTGGGAGACGTTCGGCCCGGGCGCCACCGGCGTCGGGTGGGACGGCGGACTCCTCGGCCTCGCGCTGCACCTGACGGCGCCGGAGGCGGCGATGACGCCCGAGCAGGGCCAGGCGTGGGCGATGGGCGACGAGGGCAAGGCGTTCAACCGCGGCTCGGCCGATGCGTGGGCTGAGGCGTCGATCCTCGCCGGCATCGACCGCGAGACCGCGCGCCGTCAGGCGACGGCGACCTTCGGCTTCTACGCCGGCGAGATGCACATGGACGGCGAAGGCCCCGACCCGACGGGCGGCGATCCGGCGCACGCGAACCGCTGATCGCGAGCCGCTCGCGCTCGTGTGCGCCGCGCGACCCGGCCGCTTGTCTCGTCCCGCTACAGCAGACCGCGCGTTGCCTGCACCTGCGCTCGCAGTCGGTCGTGCTCGAGCAGCTGGTGCTCGGCCTCCACCGCCACCGTGTGGCGCTGGAGCCACGATGTCTTCGCCGTCCCGAAGCGCGTGCTGCGCTCGCTGCGTGCCATGGTGATGCCTCCTCGAATCGAACCCTCGGGTTCGAGTCCATCACCGACCACCCACATGCATCGGGCGCTGCGACGCCCCGTGCAGGCGGCCCCGGAAGGGCCGCCCGGGTTCGAGCTGACCCGTTCTCGCCGAGCCGAGCCGTTGCAGCGGGTCGCGTCGGCGAGCAGGGGTCGAATGGCTGCCGCGACGGGTCGAGTCGGCGCGAAGGGGTCGCGTCGGCCGGCCCGCCTGGCGCTCACCGGACGAGCAGGATCTTGCCGCCCGGCGCATCCGCCGAGCCCATCAGCGCGTGCGCCGCGCCCGCCTCGGCGAGCGGCATCGTCGCGCCGATGACCGGGCGGATCTCGCCGGTCGAGAAGAGCGGCCAGACGTGCTCGCGCACCTGGGCCACCGCATCCGCCTTCGAGCCGCGCCCCTCGATCGGGCGCGCGCGAAGCGTCATGGCGCGGAGCGTCACCCGGCGCTGCATGAGCCGGCGCAGGTCGACCTCCGCCCTCGAGCCGCCCTGCACGGCGATGATCGTGAGCGACCCGTCGAGGGCGAGCGCGTCGAGATTGCGGTCGAGGTAGTCGGCGCCGATGACGTCGAGCACGAGCTCGGCGCCGCGGCCCTCGGTCGCGCCGAGCACCGCCTCGACGAAGTCCTCCGAGCGGTAGTCGATCGCGAGCTCCGCGCCGAGCGAGCGCACGAGGCCGTGATGGCGCGCGCTCGCGGTCGTCGCGACGCGCCAGCCGTGGGCGCGCAGCAGCAGGATCGCCATCGTGCCGATGCCGCCGGAGCCCCCGTGCACGAGCGCGAGGCCATCGGGCGAGGGCGGCGGCACGTCGCGGATGGCGGTCCAGACGGTGAGCACCGCCTCGGGGAGCGCCGCCGCCTCGTCGAGCGCGATCGCCGCAGGCACGGGCAGCACTTGCGTTGCCGGCACCGCGACCCGCTCGGCGTAGCCGCCGCCCGCGAGCAGCGCGCACACCGGCTCGCCGAGCGTGAACCCCTCCACGCCCTCGCCGAGCGCCGTGATCGTGCCCGAGCACTCGAGCCCGATGATGTCGGAGGCGCCGGGCGGCGGCGGGTACTTGCCCGCCGCTTGCATGACGTCGGCCCGGTTGACGGCGGCCGCGACGACGTCGATGACGACCTCGCCGTGCCCCGCCACGGGATCGGGCGCATCCGCCCACTCGAGCCGCGCGCCCGCCGCGCGCTGCCGGATCGCCTTCACGTCGTCACCGCACCGCGATCGTGAGCAGCAGCACCGCGTCGGTGAGCGCATCCACCGCGTGCGTCTCGTCGGGGATGTCGACGATGTCGCCGGCCGCGAGCTCGACCGACGCGCTCCCCCACCGCAGCCGCACGCGACCGACGAGCACGTGCAGCGTGCCCTCGCCGTTCGCGGAGTGGTCATCCATGCCGTTGCCCTCGGTGAGCGCGAGCACCGTCTGCCGCAGTGAGAGCGCGCGGCCCGAGCGGGTCGACCGCCCGGCGCGGCCGCTCGAGGCCTCGCGCGCGGTCGCGAGCAGCTCGTCGGCGAGGGTGGGCAGGTGCACGGCGTCCATGCCCCCAGCATGCCGGGGATCCCGCCGGGGCTCTAGCCTGGCGGCGGAGGCGGACATGGCGGATGCAGTGGGTCACGAGGGCGCGCTCGGCGCGCCTCGCGTCGTGGCGGACGCCGCCGAGCTCGCCGCGCGCACCTCGCGGGCGCCGGCACGCTCGAGATCGGCAGCGAGCCGGTCGAGCTGCTGGCCGGCGCGATCGTGTGGCTGCCGCGCGGCTCGCGGCGCGCGGTGACCGCGGGCGAGCAGGGCCTCCGCTACCTCTCGGTGCACCGGCGGAGGGCGGCTTGCAGATCACCTCGCGGAGAACGTCTTCCCCGCCAGGAGGGCAGAAGCACTAGACCCAATCCCGCAGCACGTCAGCAGCCGTCGAGATTCCGTACCGCATCTCGAGCAGATCGATGAGGTCGCCGGGCTCGAGTCGCGGACTCGACAAGCGCGCGGCCATCGCGCGCAGGGCGGCAGCGCTCTCGACCGGCTGCGCTTGCACCATCTCGTCGAGAAAGGGCGCGGGTCGGATCACCTTCAGCCCCCCAGGAAGCTTCGCCGGAGGGAAGTCTCGAACGTTGTCAGTGACGATGACGTCTGCACCGCCGATGATGGCGGCAGCCACCACGTGCTCGTCATCCGGGTCCGGTAGCCCCACCGGGCGAATCGTTGCCCACGTGTCGATCGTGGCACCGGAGAAAGCGTCGCACATCCGCTTCAGCAGCGCGGCGGCCCGTTGCTCGGCTTCTTCGGCAGAAGTTCCGCGGTCGCGCAGCTTCTCCGCCTCGTGGTACTCGAGCTCTTCCAGAGTGACGTCGCTCCACATCGGGCGGTAGACATTCTCTACGGCCAAGCTCAGCAGGAAATCACGCTGCCTGCTCGGCCATAGCGCACAGGTATCCAGGAGCGCGACGTACATTTCCTCATGCTGGCGGACGCTGCTCGCGCTGTCGAGCCTTCCTCGCCGATGCGACCGCCTTGCGCGCTCGCTTCGCGCGCTCCAGGATCTCCTGCGCACTTGGTTCGTCATCAGGATCGACGTGCAGAGCCGCGATAGCAGCAAGCTGCTCGTCGCGTCGGCGGGCGCGGAACGTCAGGAGATCATCCATGCGAATGCGCCGGTGCGTGCCGACGCGCTCGAACGCCAGCTCGCCCCGCTCAAGGATGGCGATCACCGTCGGCCGAGTCACTCCGAGCAGATCTGCGGCCTGCTGCGTCGTCAAGAGCTGATCGACGGGCGTCACGTGCACGGCCTTGCCTGCGTTCATGGAGTCGACGACCTGCACCAGAACGTCGTACACCGCGTCAGGCAGCTCGAATCGAGAGCCATCCGGCGCGACGAGCGCAGCCGAACGCTCCTGATGAAGTAGGTCACTGACGACGCCGAGCTCCTCATCGACCGGCGGCAGATACGTGTGGGTGGCCAGAGCGGTGCTCATGTGTACCTCCTAGGAGGAAATAACGTAACATACTTTCGCATCTTGCGTTCACCAAGGGGTGAGAGTGTCCTTGCTCTTGGTCCCTGCGATGCAGCCTGCGCATCTTGAGCGGCTCGTCGGGTTGTATTGACGATCCCGGTTCGCCGACGCGCTACCGTCGGCTCTCGTGAGCAACGTCGCCCCCTCCGCCGTCATCCTCGTGCGCTCGCGCCGGTTCCGCGTGAACCCCGCGACGGCCGCCGACAACGCCTTCCAGGCCGACCCGCCGGCGGTCGACCCCGCGGCCCTGTCGGCGCAGGCGACGCGCGAGATGGACGCGGTCGCCGACGCGCTCCGCGCGGCGGGCGTGACGGTGCACGTCTTCGACGACAACGACCCCACGCGCCCCGACAGCGTTTTCCCCAACAACTGGATCTCGACGCATCCGGGTGGCATGGTCGGCGTCTTCCCGATGTTCGCCGCGAACCGGCGGCACGAGCGCCGCGGCGACGTGCTCGAGATGCTCAAGGCGCACTACCGGGTGCAGACGATCGTCGACTACTCGGGCCTCGAGGCCGACGGCATCTTCCTCGAGGGCACCGGCGCGATGGTGATCGACCACGACTCCCGCGTCGCCTACATGGCGCGCAGCCACCGCGCCGACCAAGTGGCGCTCGAGCGCTTCTGCGCCGACTTCGCCTACGAGCCGATGGCGTTCGACGCCTTCGACTCGGGCGGCCTGCCGGTCTACCACACCAACGTGCTCGGCTGGATCGGCACCCGCATGGCGATGTTCGCGCTCGAGATGGTGCCGGATTCGTCGCGTCGCGAAGCGCTGCGCGAGCGCCTGTCGGTGCACGGTCGGCAGGTCGTCGAGCTCACCGAGGCGCAGGTCGGCGAGTTCGCGGGCAACGCGATCGAGCTGACCGGTCGGCACGCCGACGGCAGCTGGCGGCCGATCGTGGCGATGTCGGCGCGGGCGCGGCGCTCGCTGCGCGACGACCAGGTCGCCGCGATCGAGCGCTCGGCCGGGATCGTCGCGGTCGACATCCCGACGCTCGAGCTCTCGGGCGGCTCGGTGCGCTGCATGATCGCCGGCATCCACCTCGACCCGCGGCCCGGTGTGCGGCCGGGGCACGCGGCGGCGGACGACGCGCTCGCCGTGGAGGGCAGCGGGCTCCTCGCGTAGCCGAGGACCTCTCCGCTGGTCGCGCTTCGCGCGCGGACCGGCGCAGCCTGCGGGATGGGGGCTCAGCCGCCGGCGGAGCGGTAGTGCGCCGCGAGGCGGCGGAGGCCCTCGTCGATCGAGACGCTCGGCGCCCAGTCGAGGTCGCGGCGCGTCTCGCGCTGGTCGAACCAGTGGGCGGTGGAGAGCTGCTCGGCGAGGAACCGCGTCATGGGCGGCTCGTCCTGGCCCGGCCGGATCGCCCAGGCGCGCTCGATCGCGCTGCCGGCCGCCTTCGCGAGCGCAGCGGGCACGCTGAAGCGCGGCGGCCGCACGCCCGCGGCGAGGCAGATGCCGGCCATGAGGTCGCCGACCGCTCGCGGCTCGCCGTTCGTGATCACGTAGGCCTTGCCGTGCGCGGCCTCGGCGCGCCCCAGGGCCGCGACGATCCCGGTCGCGGCGTTGTCGACGTACGTCGAGTCGATGAGCGCCGTGCCGCCGTCCAGCAGCGGCAGCGTGCCGCGGCGCGCGCGGTCGATGATGCGCTCGGTGAGCTGCGCGTCGCCCGGTCCCCACACGAGGTGCGGCCGCACGGCGACGACCCGCATCGACGCGGAGTCGCGCGACAGCGCGAGCAGCTCGGCTTCCGCCTTCGTGCGCGCGTAGTCGCCGCGCGCGTGCTCGGGCGAGGCCGGCTCAGCGCCGACGCCCGCGAGCGCCGCGCCCGCGTGGGCGACCGAGGGCGACGAGACCTGCACGAAGCGCGAGACGCGCGCGCGCTCGGCGGCGTCGAGCATCGCGCGGGTGCCGTCGACGTTCACGCGGCGGAAATCGGCCGGGTCGCCGGCCAGGGAGACCTTCGCGGCGAGGTGGATGACGCCCTCGGCGCCCTCGAGGGCGCGCGCGACGAGGGATGCGTCGGTGACGGAGCCCAGGACATCCGTCGCCCCGTCGACCCGGGACGGGCGTCGCTGCAGGGTGCGCGCGTCGTGGCCGGCGGCGAGGAGCTCGGCGGCGACGGCGCGGCCGAGGAAGCCGGATGCGCCGGTCACGACGACGATCACGGCGCGCTCGGCTTCTCGCCCGCGAGCACGCGCTCGGCCCAGTCCGACAGGCGCGAGCGGTCGATCTTCGAGTTGTGGCGGATGTCGGTCGGCAGCTGCGGCACGGCGAGCACGGCGGCGAGCGGCACGCGGGAGCGCTCGCGCACGGCGGCGGAGAGCTCCGGCTCGGCGAGGCCGGGGCGGGCGACAGGCGGGATCGTCTCGACGACCGCGACGGCCTGCCGCAGCCCGTGCGGGCCGACGCCGACGACGCCCGCGCGGCGCACGCCGTCGACCGACTCGGCGTCCTGCTCGGGGCCGACGGGCGCGATCGGGCCGCCGGCGGCGACGATGACGTGCTGGGTGCGGCCCTCGATCCACACGCGCCCCTCGGCGTCGAGGTGGCCGAGGTCGCCGGTGCGGTGCCATCTCGGCTGCTCGTCGTCGACGAGCGCCTCGGTGTCGCGCGCCGCCAGGCGGTCGGTGAGCCAGAGGCGGTCGTAGTGGTCCTTGAGGTGCCCGGCGGCGATGACGATCTCGCCGAGCACGCCCGGCTCGGCGCTCGGCGCCCCGGTCGCGCGGCCGTCGGCGTCGAGCGCGCTCACGAGCACGCGGTTGTCGCCGATGGGCTTCCCGACGCAGACACCGGCGTCGGGGGCGGATGCGGCGGCCCGGATGCCGTCGAGCGTCACGTCGGTCACGAGCAAGCACTCGGTCATGCCGTAGGGCGTGTGCGGGGTCGCGTTCGGCATCACCTCGGCGGCCGAGGCGAGCAGGGCCTCGCCGATCGGCGCCCCGGTGGAGAGGAACGTGTGCACGCGCGCGAGCGCGGCGCGCTCGTCGGGACCGAGCGCATCCGCCGTCGCCACGACGTTGAGCACCGCCGCTGGTGAGAGGAAGACGATGCCGGCGTCGGACTCGCGGACCGCGGCGGCGACCGCGGGCGCGGTGAGCGTGCGGGGGGCGGAGACGTCCATGTCGGGCGTCGCCGAGCGCGTGCTGAGCGCGGGACCGAGGAGCGCGAACGGGGCGAAGCCCGTGACGAGCCCCGTCTCGGGCGTGATCTCGAGGTGGCGGGCGAGCACGTCGCGAAGGGCGCTCAGCTGGCCGTGGCGATAGACGACGCCTTTCGCGGGACCGGTGGAGCCGGAGGTGAAGAGGATCGCGGCGTCGTCGTCGGGGCCGGGCTCGGGCGGCGGCGCCTCGCCGCTCGAGCGGATCGCGGCGCCGAGCGCGGCGACCTGGCCGACGCTGTGCGAGACGTCGAGCGCGGCCTTCGCGGCGTAGGGCAGCCGCTCGGCGGAGATGCGCATGCCCGGCCAGCCGAGCGCGCGGGCGGCGGTGAGGCCGAGCCGCTCGCCGATGATGACGTCGGGCCACGTGCCGCGGACGGCGCGCGTGAGGCCCTTGACGCCGAGGCCGGCGTCGGCGACGACGACGACCGCGCCGATGCGCAGGCACGCGTAGATGACGGCGGTGAGGGTCGGGCCGGGCTTGACGAGGAGCGAGACGCGGTCGCCGCGCTGCACGCCGAGCTCCGCGAGGCCCACGGCGAGGTCGAGCACGCGGTCGTGGAGCTGACGCCAGGTGACGCGGCGGGCGGGGCCGCGCTTCGCGGACATGTCGATGACGGCGACGTCGTCGTCGGTCGCGCGGGCGTCGAGGCCGGACCAGAGGGGGACGAAGTCCTCCGCTCCCCCGTCGGTCGAGTAGTCCTCCGTCGCGAGCCCGTCGGTCGAGTAGTCCTCCGTCGCGAGCCCGTCGGTCGAGTACTCGTCCGCCGCCAGCCCGTTGGTCGAGTAGTCGTCCGCCGCCAGCCCGTTGGTCGAGTAGTCGTCCGCCGCCAGCCCGTTGGTCGAGTAGTCGTCCGCAGGACGACGTATCGAGACCCGACCGTCCCGTCTCGATACGGCGCCTTCGGCGCCTACTCGACGAGCGGAGGTGGGGGCGCCTACTCGACGAGCGGAGGTGGGGGCGCCTACTCGACGTGCGGAGGTGCGGGCGCCTACTCGACGAACGGAAGGGGGGGCGGCGCCTTCGGCGCCTGCTCGACGAGCGGAAGGGGCCGTGTCAAGCCACTGCAGGATCGCTTTGGCGTAGGGGCGCTCCTCGGCGATGAGGTGGTTCGCGCCCTCGAAGCGGTGCACGTCGGCGTGCGGCAGCCGATCGACGAGGTCGTCGAGGTAGCGGTCGCTGAAGATCGGATCCCTCGGCCCCCACAGCATGAGCGCCGGCACCTCGAGCGCCGCGACCCCTGCGGCGATGCGGTCGAGCTCGGGACGGCTCTCGTGCGAGGCGTCGGCCGGGATGTCGGCGACGAAGCCGCCGATGCCGCCGCGCCGATCGGCCGAGCGGTAGGGGGCGCGGAACGCGTCCTTCACCTCAGCAGGCAGCGGCGGGCTCGCGAGCGCGAGCGTCGTGTCGAGGAACGCGGTCGTCGCGACGGTCGAGGCGGCGAGCACGCCGCGGGCGCCCGCGAGGCGCAGCGGCGCCGGGATCGGCACGCCCTCCGGGTGGTGGATCGCGGTGTTGAGCAGCGTCACGCCCGCGAGCAGCCCCGGGTGGTCGACGGCCCAGCCGAGCGAGACGACGCCGCCCCAGTCGTGCCCGAGGGTGACGACCGGGCCCTCGAGCTGCAACGCATCCGTCAGGCCCGAGAGGTCGGCGACGCGCTGCGCGAGCGGCCGGTGCATCCCGGTGCGCTCGGAGCAGCCCATCTCGAGCTGGTCGACGGCGATCACGCGCCACGCGCGCTCCCCCGCCGCAGCGGCCGCGACCGACGCGGCCAGCAGCGACCGCCACAGGTAGCTCCACGTCGGGTTGCCGTGCACCGCGAGGATCGTGCCGGCGGGGGCCGCGCCGAGGCGCTCGAGCTCACCACCCGTGTCCAGGACGTGCCACGTGCGGGCGCGTCCCGCATCCGCCCCCGTGCCCGGCACCGCGACGAGCCGGCTCCAGGCGGGGTCGAGCCCCGGCAGCCCCGTCGGCGGCAGCGCGGCCGCAGCGGCGGGAGCAGTCACCAGGCGAGCTCCATCATGGCCGTGTTGAGGCCAGAGCCGACGCCCATGAGCAGCACGCGGTCGCCGCGCTGCAGGTGCTTCCGCTCCTCGACGAGCGTGATGGGGATGGATGCGGGGCCGACGTTGCCGAGGCGCGGGAAGGTCGTGGGCACGCGGGCGGGGTCGAGGCCCGCCGCCTTGATGATGGCGTTCGTGTGCACCGAGGAGACCTGGTGCGTGATGTAGCGGTCCATCGTCGACCAGTTCCACTCGGGCGCCGCCTCGCGCCAGGCGGAGACGACGAGGTCGAGGCCGCCCTTCAGCAGCTCCTTCGCGTTCGTGTACATGCCGTCGACGCTGCCGACGCACAGGTCGTGGAACTGCGTCGCGGCGCGCGTGACGCCCCCGAGGATGCGGTGGCCGTCGGGGTGCTTGTCGGCGCGGCCGAGCACGGCGGCGGCGGAGCCGGAGCCGAGCGTGAGGGTGGCGAACTCGCTCAAGAAGCTCGTCCGGTCGACGTCGTCGCGCAGCAGCCGGTCGATCGTGTTGACCTGGATGTCGTCGGCGTCCTCTCCGTTGACGACGATCGCGTAGTCGATCTGGCCGGCTTCGATCATGCCGCTCGCGAGGCTCATGCCGTTGACGAAGCCGAGGCACGCGTTGGCGACGTCGAAGTTGATGGCGCTCGTCGGCAAGCCGAGCTCGTGGTGCAGGCGCACGGCGACGGAGGGCTCGAGGTGCTTGCGCGTGACGCTCGTGTTGATGAGGAGGCCGACCTGGCCCGGCTCGACGCCCGCCTCGGCGAGCGCGCGGCGACCCGCGTCGACGGTCGCGGCGTCAGCGGACTCCCCCGCCGTCGCATCCCAGTTGCGGCGCTCAAGCACGCCCGCGACCCGGCGCAGCAGCCCGCCCTTGAGGCGCAGGCGCGAGAGCGCGTCACCGAGGCGGTGCTCGATGTCCTCGGAGGTCGTCACCCGGCTGGGCAGGGTGCTCGCGACCGACAGCAGGGCGACGTTGTCGAAGCGGGTGGTCGCGTTGCCTGTCATATGGGGTCTCCGTGGGAGGCGGCTGGGCGCGGTCGCGCATCGATAACGGTATCGACGCGACCTGTGGTCGATCTGCATGGGCGCGTGGGAAACGCCTCGGCTTCAGGGTGCCGGATGCTCGGGGTCGCGATCGGGCGCACCGAGCGTGCCGCTCGCGCTGCGGCGCGCGAGCCGGGCGGTCGCGAGGCCGACGGCGACGCCGGCGAGGTCAGCCAACGCATCCCACGCATCGCCCGAGCGGCCGGGCAGCAGCACGTGCTGCACGAGCTCGGAGAGCACGGCGTGCGCCGCGAGCGCCGCGCCGAGCCAGAGCGGCCGGAGCCCGGCGAGCACGCCGAGCAGCGCCGGGGCTGCGAACACTGCGAAGTGGACGAGCTTGTCGGAGCCCGGCGGCGCGGGGATGCCCGACGGCGGGTCGGGCACGTAGAGCACCACGAGCTGCGCGACGAGTGCGAGCGCGAACAGCACTGCCGCGGTGCGGCGCCACGCTCGAGAGCTCATACGTCGATCGTCGCACCCCGCGCAGGCCCGCAACCCCTCCCTCTACATGTAGCGCCGGATCGACTCACGGATCGCTTCGGCGTGCGAGTAGATGTCCTCCAGGGAGTCGATCGGGTGGCGAGTCTCGACCTTCGCCTCGTCGAAGACGCCGATGTACTTCTGCTTCTTGTTGTTGAAGTGCAGTCGCGCGACCGGCTTGCGATTGTTGTCATCGAGGAGCACCGCAAAGTACGACTTCGCGTCGCGGTGAGCGATGCGCTGTGGCTTCACCTCGCTGCAGCCGATCGCCTTGATGATCTGGTAGCCCTCGAGCTCCTCGAGCGTGGTGTCGATCTCGGTATCGCGGTCGAGATCCTGCTCGGCCACTGGGCCGCTCTCGACCTCCGCCCCAGTCGCGGGGGAAACGACGGCAGGCGTGTACCCCGTCGCCGCCAGTGCCGTCTTCAGCCGATCGTTGACCTGGTCGCTCAGGAACTGCTTCCCTGCCTTGGTGACGAGACCCGTGAACTGCTCACGCACCTTCTGCGTGAACGCCTTGTCGTAAACGCGAGAGGTCAAGAATTTCACCCACTCGTCCGACGGCTCCTTGAACTGCGCCGCGATGACCCGCTTGATGGCACCGACGTACTTGAGTTCCTCGGCAGCGCTGATGATCGAGTCGAGATCGAAGTTCTCCTTCGTCAGCTTCCGCAGCTCCGGAACTACCGAGGGGTCGATGTCGCTGAGGTCGAGCACCAGGAACGGCTTCTCATCCATCCGGTTCGGCGCATCCAGGTCTGTGTAGAACTGGTAGACCTCCCCATTCGTGAGGATCGCAATGCGCGCGTTCGTCACGGCGAAGTAGCGGAAGAGCTGCGACGCGTGCTCGAGCTTCAGGTTGCCGACCGACGCCTTGCACTCTAGGAGCATCTGCACCTCGCCGTCCCGCATGATGGCGTAGTCGATCTTCTCGCCCTTCTTGAGACCGACATCCGCCGTGAACTCCGGCACCACTTCGAGGGGGTTGAAGACGTCATAGCCCAGGATCGACGAGATGAACGGCATGATGAAGGCGTTCTTGGTCGCCTCTTCGGTCTGAATCGCAGACTTCTGGTTCTGCACCTTCACCGAAAGCGCTTCGAGCCGGTCGTTGAACTCCATCGTTCCTCCTCGCGTTGGGACGAACGTAGCGCGAGCTTGCGACATTTCTTCAACACGCCACCGCAGCGCTCGAGTATCGCGGTGCGTCAAGGGAAAGCGCTGCTTCCAACGAGGCGTTCGCCCCGAGACGACGAGCCCGGGCGCACCTCCGAAGAAGCGCGCCCGGGCTCGGATCGTACGGATCTCTGAGGGTCAGGGCGTCGGCATGCCGCCGTTCACGTTGAGCGTCTCGCCGATGACGTAGCTCGACTCGGGCGAGGCGAGGAACACGTAGGCGGGCGCGAGCTCGGTCGGCTGGCCCGCGCGGCCGAGCGGCGTGGACTTGCCGAACTCCGGCAGCTCCTCCTTCGGCTGGCCGTCGGTCGGCTGCAGCGGCGTCCAGATCGGCCCGGGCGCGACCGCGTTGACGCGGATGCCCTTCGGCGCGAGCTGCTGCCCGAGCCCCTTCGTGAAGTTGTTGATCGCGGCCTTCGTCGACGCGTAGTCGAGCAGCACCGGCGGCGCCATGTAGGCGACGACCGACGTGGTGTTGATGATCGTCGAGCCGGGCTGCAGGTGCCCCAGCGCCGCCTTCGTGATGCGGAACATCGCGAGCACGTTCACGGCGTAGGTGTCGACGAGCTGCTCGTCGTCGATGTCCTCGAGCGACTCCTGCGCGATCTGCTTGCCCGCGTTGTTCACGAGGATGTCGAGCCCGCCGAGGCCCTGCACCGCATCCGTCACGAGGGTCTCGCAGAAGGATGCGTCGGTGAGGTCACCGGGGATGAGGACCGCCGTGCGCCCCTCGGCCTCGATGATGCCCTTGACCCACTGCGCGTCGGACTCCTCCGCCGGCAGGTAGTTGATGGCGACGTCGGCGCCCTCGCGCGCGAACGCGATCGCGACCGCCGCACCGATGCCGGAGTCGGCGCCGGTGATGAGCGCCTTGCGGCCCTGCAGGCGGCCGGTGCCGCGGTACGAGTGCTCGCCGCGGTCGCTCTTCGGCGTCATCTCGGAGTCGAGGCCCGGCTCCTCCTGGTGCTGCTCGGGCGGCTCGATCGCGGGGTAGCGGTCGACGGGGTTCTGGAACGTCAGCTGGTCGGTGGTCTCGAGGTGCGCGTCGTCGGCGTGCGTCTGGTCGGTCATGACTGGCTCCTTCGCGTCGGGATCAGCACGGTAGCCAGCGGGGCTGAGCGCGGTGTGCGGCTGGTGCACAGCGCATGTGGAGGTGCGCGTTCTCCACAGGCCGCCATCCGAGCGTCACGTGGCCGCCCTGTTCGCGCGCATCCTGCGGACATGAGAGCGGATGCGACCCACCGGTTCACCTTCGACGTCGAGGGAGGCGGGTCGTTCGAGTGCATCGCGCGCACGCGCTCCGAGGCCGAGCAGGTCGCGCGGCACGCGGGGGCACCGGTGCACTTGCGCGAGCAGACGCGGCTCGGACCGCGCGATGGCGATGTCGAGGCCAGGCGGATGCTGAGAGGCTCCCGCCTCGGCAATCCTGTCTGGCGGCACGACCTGCACGAGCTCGTGCAGGTGCTCGACCACGTGCGCATGTGCGGTGGTGCCGCGTCGGTCGTCCCGGTCGCCGCACTCCTCCCGGAGGACATCGCCGCGCGCGGCATCCAGCCGTGCTCGGAGCACGAGCACGAGCCGTGGCCGGACGGCCGGGTGCCGGTCGATGCGCCTGCCATCGTCACCGTCTCCATCGAGGAGGACGGTGGCTGGGAACTGCGCCTCATGCATCCGTCGCCGCTCCCGCAGCGCTTCGCCCAGCTCGAGTGGGAGCGGTGCGAGCACGGCAACCCAGCGGTCTCGATGGTGCCGGGCTGCTCGGTGTGGACCGTCGCGGAAGAGGTGATGATGGCCCTGCTGCTCTCCGTCGGCATGCGCCCGGGCGAGCTCTCCGCGAAGCCGATGCTCCCGTCCGGCCACCTGAGCTGACGTGGCACGACCGGGACTTCTTCCCACGTTCGAGCGGCGCTACCCTCGCGCCATGGATCGGGTCACCATCAACGCCGCGCGCGACCGGCTCTCGACGCTCGTCGACCGAGCGCCGACCGCACCCGTCTACCTCACGCGCCGCGATCGCGCTGTCGCCGCGATCGTCGGCGCCGACGTGCTGCGACGGCTACTCGACGACGCGGAAGAGCTCGCAGACATCAGGGCGGCAACAGCGGCCCAGGACGAGGAGCAGCGGCTCGACGAGGAGCCGGTGCCGTGGGACGAGGTGAAGCGCGACCTCGGCCTGTCGTGAAGCGCTGCCGCCTCGAGCCGGGCAGGTGCGACACCGACTACCGCTGAGCGAGCGCGGCGCGCAGGCGCTCGAGCGCGAACGCCCAAGGGATGCGCTCCTGCTCGAGGCGCACGTCGCCCTCGTCGCGCAAGCGCTCGAGCGCCGCCTGCTCGGTCGGATCGAGACTCAGGTAGTCGCCCCGCGCGGGCTTCGGCTCCCGCACCCACAGGTCGCGATGCGCCAGCAGCGCGTCTTCGTCCATCAGCACGCTGACCACTGACGGCAGGGCAGACCGCAGCCGGTGGAGGATCGCGAAGCCGTTCGAGTCGAGGTCGCCCCAGTAGAGCACCCGCGTGCCCGCGAACCAAGGGATGCGCGCGAGCTCGGCCGCGGAGTAGCCGACCCCGTGCACGCCGACGACGCGAGGCACGGGGGGCAGCGCGAGCAGCGTCTCGAGGTTCTCGAGCACGAGCACCGCGTCGACTTCGACTCGCAACGTCGTGAGCTCCTCCACGGACGTGCCGAAGGTGCGGGGAGCGCCCGGCAGCATCCGGTCGTCGAGCAGGCGCACCCGGAACTGCTGCGCATCGCCGACGATGCCGAGCGACTCGCGACCGCTCGCGGCGAGCACGAGCGCCGACACGACCGCACGGTGGGCGCCGAACCACTTCGAATCGACGCCGCGGATGGGCAGCTGTCGGGGCCGCATGCCATCGACCGGGTGCTCGGCGAGCCAGCGCGAGACGTCGAGCACCGCCCCGAACTCGTCGTCGCCGTAGGCGGCGAGCGCGGTGGCGTGCGAGCGTGCGGCTGAGGCGACCGCCACGCCGCCACCCAGTCCCTCGATCGCGGCCGCGACCCGGTCGCGCACGCGCGCCCACGCATCCGCCGCCTCTCGCCCGGCGAAGCGGGCGAGCGCATCCGCTCCCTCGATGGCGACGCGCACCGGCACCGACTGGGCGCCGAGACGGCTCCAGCTGCGGGTCGCCCACTCGAGCGCGACCCCGGGTTCGGTCGCGGCCGCCGTCCAGGCGTCGCGCCAGGCGATCACCGCCCCCTGCTGAGCGAGTGCGTCCCGCTCGCTCGGCGGGTGCAGCGCGATGCGCACGACCGCCTCGGCGGCGGCCCCCGGGTCGGCCGCCCAGTCGCGGGCGAGCGCCGTGACCCTCGCCGCCACGCGAGCGCGAGCCTCCTCGACGGGGATCACCGCGACCGCTCGAAGCCGAGCTGGTCGACGGTCGACTGCCGCTGCGTCGGGTTCTGCACCACCGCGACGCCGCCGATGTAGGGCTCGAGCGTCTGCAGCAGCTTGAGCGGGGTGGCGAGCACCATGTGGAAGCCGAACTCGACGAAGACGTCCATCGCCATGCGGGTGTAGCTGCTGTCGGCCTTGTCGAACGCCTCGTCGAGGATGACCGTGCCGTAGCGCGGCAGCTCAGCGCCGTCCTGCGTGAGCTGGTAGCGGAGCGCCGCCGCGAGGCAGAACACCACGAGCTTCTGCTGCTGGCCGCCCGAGAGCGACGCCCCGGAGTCGTAGGTCTCGAGCACGAGCCCGGCGCGGTCGACGACCTCGGCGAGGAACGAGACGTGCAACCGGGTGTCGAGGCACAGCTCGCGCCACTTGCGGTCGGCCGACTCGCTCGAGGCCAAGCGCGCCATCAGCTGCGCGAGCACCTCGAATCGCCGCTCGGCCGACGCGGCGTCCTCGTCGTCCCAGCTGCCCTCGGCGATCTGCGCGAGCTCCTGCATGAACCGCTGCACGATGTCGCCCCGCGTGAGCTTGACGCGGATCCGCAGGAACCGGTCTCGGTCGAACTGCGACCGCCCGAGCGACTCGTTCACGGGCGCGATGCGCTCCCGCACCTCCTTCGGCGCGTCGAGCAGCTCCTTGCGCAGGAACCCGACGACGTCGCTCGACTTCGCCCGCAGCAGCCGCCGGAAGCTCTGCTCCTGCGAGGGCAGGTCGTTCGCCTCGATCGTGTCGAGCAGCGTTCGGAAGCCGGCGCGATCGTCGACGCGCGCGACGAAGTCGGCGGATGCGACGGCCCATCTCTCCTTGAAGCTCGTCGCGGCCGCTGCGAAGTCCTGGGCGGCGAGGTCGCGCTCGCCGATCGCGCGCTCGCGCTCTCGGCCGAGCCGCCCCTCGACTTCGCGCGCGGCGGTCGGGAGGTCGGCGAGCGTCATGCGCCGCCGCACCTCGCGGAACCGCGCCTCGAGCTGCTCGACCGGCTCGGACGTGAGCTCGCCCCGGCCGTCGGCCGCGATCGACCGCTCGGCCTCTGCGATCGCGGCGGCCAGGCTCTGCAGCTCGCGCTCGGTGGCGCGGTCTGCGGCGAGCGCCTCATCGGCGGCGGCGCGCGCGGCCGCCGCGGTGGCCCGGGCCTCCTGCTCGGCCGCTGCCGCGCGCTCGAGATCGCCGCTCGCACTCGTGAGCACGACCCGCTGCCGCTGAAGCTGCGCGACGCGCGCGGCCGCGCCGTCAGCGTCGTACTGCTCCCACGACTCGGTCACGAGCTGGCTGAGCTGCTGGCGTCGGCGAGTGCTGAGCGCGACGTCAGCCTGCAGCTGCTCGACCTCGCGGTGCGCGCGCTTCGCGTCGGCATCCGCTTCGCCGCGCTGAGCGAGGAGCGCCTCGTGACGCGCTTCGCTCGAGCCGAGCAGCCACCGCGTCGGGTCGTCGATCGCGTGCGTGTCGTCCTTCTCGTAGCGCGTGGCGGAGCGCTTCACCTGTCCGCGGATCGTGACGGCGCGCGCGAAGCGGTCGAGCTCGTCGGCGGTCTCGACGCACGCGATGTCGTACTGCTCCGACAGCCGGTGCGCGAGCCAGTCGTGGAAGCCGCCGTCGGCGACCGCGACCTTCCGCACGAGCGACGCGTCGCTCGCGAGCGAGCGCGGCGACGACACGTCCGCCTCCACCGCCTCGAACACGAGCCGCGTCCCCAGCGACTCCGCGTCGATCCAGCGCCGCGCGGCCCCCAGGTGCTCGGCACGCACGAGCAGCGTCGTCGCGAGCGGCCGCAGCACCCGCTCGATCGCGCCCGTCCAGCGGCGCTCGCTCGGCAGCACCTCGAGCAGCTCCCCGGCGAACGGCACCGCCTGCTCGGGCACGCCGAGATGCTCGGCGAGCCTCGCGCGCACACCCAAGCGCCGCGAGTCGACGTTGCTGCGGGAGTCGCGCAGCGCCTGCAGCTCGGCGTCGATGCGCCGACGCCGCTCGGTGGACTGGGCGAGCCGCTGCACCGCGGGGTGCTCCATGTCGAGCTTCGCCGCCGGTTGCTGGAGCTCGTCGGCAGCGAGCGCCCGCAGCTCGGCGAATTGCGCCTCGTCGCCGGGCGCACGGTCGATGCCGACGTCGGCCAGCTGGCGCGCGAGCCGCTCGAGCCGCGCTTGCCGGTGCCCGACCTCGCGCTCGGCGTCTCGGATGCGGCCGTCGAGCTGCACGAGATCGGCACCGCCGGCGCGATCGAGCGCCTGCTGCGCAAGCCGGTGGTCGTCGGCCGCGGCCGCGTCGGCCGCTCGCGCGGCGGCGAGCGCCGCCCTCGCCTGCCGCGCGGCGATCTCGGCCGCCGCGCGCTCCTGCCGGGCGAGCCGCAGCCGCTCGCGCGCCTCGAACGGCCGCACGAGGTCGCGCAGCTCACCGGCGGCGGTGGCGCGTGCGGATGCGTCGTCGTAGCGGTCGCCGAGGTCGCGCATGACGGTGAGCGCGTCGCGCTGGCGCCGCAGGTCGACGACGTGCCGGTGTGCGGCGTCCAGCTCGCCGAACTGCTGCACCGCGTTGTCAGCGATCGCGAAGGTCGCGGGCCGATCGAGCATGAAGGTGCGGAAGAGGTGGTCGAGGCCGCCGAGGTTCTTCGCCGACTGTGTGCGGTGCAGCAGCTGCAGCGCGTTGTCGCCGCCGATGCCCAGCACGCTCTGCAGCCGCGCGTAGAACTTCGCGTGCTTGCCGCTCGTCGTCAGCACCGCCTTCGGGTGGGCGCGCTGCAGCGCGCGGGTGTCGATCCCGTTCGCACCGCTCGTGACGAAGCCGCGCAGCCGCTCGAGGTCGAGCTCGCCCTGCTCGAGCAGGTAGGCATCCCGCAGGTCGCCCTTGTCGGTCGACGTGCCCTTCAGGAACATGAGCCGCGCGAGCGTCACCACCGCGTCGGCCCCGTCGTGGTAGCGCAGCAGCACCCCGCTCACGACCGTGCCCGGCCGCAGGAAGCGGCTGACGACGCGATCCTGCTCCTCGTCGGCGGCCTTCGACCATGCGCCGCGCACATAGCTGACGATGCTGCGGTCGCCGCGCCCGCCGCCCGCGCCCTGCGCGGCCGCGTTGAACTGCAGCATGCCGTCGGGAGTGAGCACGGCGGCGATGCCATCGAGCAGCGACGACTTGCCAGAGCCCGAGCTACCGGTGATGAGCTGCCCCTTGCGCGCGATCGGCACCCGGTGGAGGCCGTCGAAGGTGCCCCAGTTGAGCAGCTGCACCTCGGCGAGCCGCCACTGCACCGTCGGCTCGAGCAGCTCGAGTCCCTCGATCTCGAGCATCGTCACGGCGTCGGCTCCCGGTCGTCGGCGTCGATGGTGGCGTCCAGGTCGAGCGCCGCATCGCCGCGGCGCTCGAGCACCCGCTCGTACTCGCGGCGCAGAGACTGCACGCGGTCGTCGTCGAAGATGAGCCGCAGCGCGGGCGAGATCTCGACTCGCTCATCTCCGCCGGCGCGGTGGATGAGGCCGAGCTTGTTCATGAGCTTGGTCCAGGATGCGTTCATGCGGCGCTCGAAGTCGGCCTCGTCGCGCGCGACCCGGTAGGGCGCGAGCTGTTCGAAGACGTCGCTGCGATCGACGAACACGCGCCGTTCGCCGCGGGCGGCGAGCAGGTGCTGGCGCAGCACGAGCAGCATGAGCGTGTCCATGAACGTCAGCGCTCGCGAGCGCACGGCGAGCGGCACCGGGCGCTCCCCCGCGTCGACCGGACGCACGAACGCGATCTCGTCGTTCCGGTCGATCACGAGCTCGAGGAAGAGCTCGTGCAGCCGCGAGCGGATCTCGTCGGCGTCGGCGAGCAGCGCGACCCACAACCGGCCGCGGTTGGACGATGAGAGGTAGGGGCCCTGGATGAGCTCGAGCAGCGCGCGCCGGGAGTCCTCTCGGAGCCGGCCCGCGTCTCCCGGCCAGAGCGCCGAAGAGCCTGCCGACGCATCCGACCGGTTGTCTTCAGGGGTCGCGTGCTCGGAAGCGGTGTGCTCGAGCGCGGGCGCTGCCGCGTGCGCATCGGTCATGTCGGGATCCTCTCGACGAAGCGGTGACTGCGCACCACGGCGCTGCGGGTCTCGCCGTCGACGCCGGGCCAGACGACGGTCTCGGTCTCGTCGCCCGAGACGTCGCCGTGCCGCATCGCGAGCGTCATGAGGCCGACGACGCTCGCGACGCCCTGGGTGGCGGGCCAGTCGGCGAGCAGCTGAGCGACCGTGAGCGGCTCGGCGTCGCGCAGCCGCGCGTTGACGACGCCGGTGAGCTCCTCGAAGTCGATCTCGGTCTCGCGCGCGAGCGCCTTGAGCTGCTCGTAGTCGGCGAGCCCTGGCTCGTGGGCGACGACGTGCTCGTCGATCGCGAACTCAGATGGGTCGTGAGGGGTGAGCGCGCCGATGCTCGAGAGCTCCACCGACGTGAGCGGCAGCTCCACGCCGCTCGCGTGGAACGGCTTGACGTGCTTGGCCGTCTGCAGCGCGGTCGCGAGCGTGGCGCGGATGCTGCGCTGCAGAGCGCGGTCGCGCTGGAAGTCCTGCGACTGCACGTAGCGGCGCAGGCCGCGCGCGAATTCGGCGAGCACGCCGTGGATCTCGTGGCTGTGCAGCTTGAGCTCGCGGAGGAAGGTGCGCAGGAACCGGCGCTCGGACACCGACATCGCGTCGCCCAGGTCGCGCTCGAGCAGGCTCGCGATGTCGGCCTCGAAGGCTTCGCTGCGCTCGGCGTCGAGCACGAGGGCCGAGAATGCGGCGAACGTCAGCCCCTCGTCGGTCTGCTCGATGAGGTCGACGCCGCGGAAGATGTCTTCGAGCACGGAGCGCTGCGACTCGTCGGCGTCGAGCAGGCTCGCCATGAGCTCGTGGTTCAGCTCGTCGAAGCGGAACCGCACGCGTTGGAAGTCGGAGGGAACGTCCTCGGCGAGCCGCAGGATCTCGGCGACCCGCTCCTTCGTGCGTGCGGCGTCGAGCGGCTCGAACCGTCCCTCGCCGATCGCTTGGATCTGGGCATCGATCGCAGCGCGCTCGCGCTCGAGCGCCTCGCGCCTGCGCGCGCCGTCTGGGTCGGTCTCGACCGCCAGCCGCTGCACCTGATCGCGGATGGTCATGAGTCGCGACTCGGTGGCGGTCGCCCGGGGGTGCTCGAGCTGCTCGAAGATGCGGATGGCTCGCAGCGCCGCCGGCGAGAGCTCGACGGTCTCGGCGCGCGCTTCGGCGGCTGGCCGCCGCACGAGCCAGCCCGCCGCCCGCCACCCAGCTGCGTAGGCCTTGCCGGTCTGCGGCAGCTCGAAGTGCGGTCGCAGCGCATCGAGGTCCGCGTCCACGAGGTCGATGAACTCCTCGGCCGGGCGACGGCGCACCTCGCCGCCGAGCAGCCGCGAGAGGAGCGCGACGATGATCGGCGCGTGCTCGGCGCGCAGCAACGCGAGCGCGGGGTCGTCGGCGACGAGCCGCTGCAGGCGCAGCGCGGCGCTGACCGTGGTCATCGTCGAGCCCCCATGACGTCCATTCTGGCGGAGGCCGGTGACGCGCACGCGACGAGCCCGCGCGCCGCGGGATGCGCTCCCGGCGCGCTTCAGCCGATGCCGGCCGCGGCGCGGAAGCCGCTCGCGCCCGGGTCGAGGTGCACGAGGTCCGGGATGCTCGCGAAGCCGCGATCCGCGGAGACGAGCGCCCGCACGTGCTCGCGGCGCTGAGCCACGGCCGCCAGCACGGCATCGAAAGCTCCGAGTGGCTCGTGCTGCCGGAAGAGGCGCAGTCCGGCCGAGAGATCGTCCGCGTCGACGCTGATCAGTGGTGCCAAGGCGGTCGCGTAGCGCTCGGTCAGCGCCGCGGCGTCGTCGCGCCCCCGCCGCCGAGCACGCACATGAGCGAACTCCTGCAGCACCTCCACCGTCGTCGTGGCCGCGATCGTGCCGTCACCGACGGCGGCGATGACGGCCCGGCACGGCTCGCGCAGCGGGTGCTCTGCGCCGACGGCGTAGACGAGCACGCTCGTGTCGAGCAGGATCACGCGCCGCCTCGCAGCTCGTCGAGCTCTGCGCGGAGCGCCGCCGGGTCGCCGACGGCCATGGGCTCGGCCGCGAGGATGTCGGCGGCCGCAGCCGCGCGGCGATCGCCGTGCGGCGGATACACCAGGTCGATCGCGTCCCTGACCAGGGCAGCCACCGAGACACCGCGGTCGGCCGCCCGCTGCTCGAGCCGCACCCGCTGCTCGGTCTCGATCAGCACCTGCAGCCGCTCCGATTTCATGAGCATACTGTAGCAGGTGCATGCGCTGTGGGACCGGTCAGGCCGCTGGGATACTCGGGAGCGATGAAGACGCACGAGCGCGTGATGGCGTGGGTGACCGAGGAGCTGCAGAGCGGCCGACTCTCGATCGGCGACCACCTGCCGGGCGAGCGCGCGCTCGCCGAGGCGCTCGGCATCTCGCGCGGATCGCTGCGCGAGGCGCTGCGCGTGCTCGAAGCGCTCGGCACCATCCGCACGTCGACCGGCTCTGGCCCGCGCTCCGGCACGATCCTCACCGCCGCGCCCGAGCAGGCGCTCGCGCTCGCGCTCAGCATGCAGCTCGCGACCCGGCACGTCGAGCACCGGCACATCTACGAGGCGCGGCTGCTGCTCGAGTCGTGGAGCGCCGAGCACGCCGAGCTCGGCGAGCGCGACCTCGCCGCCGCCGAGGCGCTGCTCGACCGCATGGACGACCCCGAGCTCGCGGTGCCCGACTTCCTCGAGCTCGACGCCGAGTTCCACGTCACGATCGCGCGCGCCGCGCACAACCCGCTGCTGTCGACGCTGATGGATGCGCTCCGCACCTCGATCGCGGACCACACGCGGGAGCGCGCCGAAGCGCTCCCCGATTGGAAGGCGACCGCCGTGCGACTGCGGAGCGAGCATCGCGGGATCCTCGAGCGGCTGCGGGCGAACGACCGCGACGGCGCCGCCGAGCGCATCCAGGCACACATCCGCGGCTACTACCGAGAGACCTCGCAGAGCGCGCCGACGCCCGAAGGGTGATCCGCGCGGCACGCCCGCGAGCGCATCCGCCGCTTGACTTGGCGGACGCCGTCCCCCTACTGTCACTGTGGTTCGACCACATGGTTCGACCACACTCCGTGCACCTTCTCGAGGGAGAGAACTCTTGTCCAGCACGACCACGGCAGCTCCCCAGGAGCGCCTCAACTACCGCGTCCTCATCGGCAGCCTCTCAGGCTCCGTCATCGAGTGGTTCGACTTCCTCGTCTACGGCACCGTCGCGGCGCTCGTCTTCAACAAGACGTTCTTCCCGACCGGCGACCCGTTCCTGTCGACGATGCTCGCGTACGCGTCGTTCTCGCTCACCTTCTTCTTCCGCCCCGTCGGCGGCATCGTCTTCGCCCACATCGGCGACCGCATCGGCCGCAAGAAGACGCTCTTCCTGACGCTCATGCTCATGGGCGGCGGCACGGTCGCGATCGGCCTGCTGCCCGACTACGCCGCGATCGGCATCGCGGCGCCCATCCTGCTGCTGCTGTTCCGCATCCTGCAGGGCATCGGCATCGGCGGCGAGTGGGGCGGCGCCCTGCTGCTCGCCTACGAGTACGCGCCGAAGCACCGCCGCGGCCTCTACGGCGCCGTGCCGCAGATGGGCATCTCGCTCGGCCTGCTGCTCGCCTCGGCCGTCGTCGCGCTGCTGACGCTCCTGCCCGAGGACCAGTTCCTCTCGTGGGGCTGGCGCGTGCCGTTCGTCGGCTCGATCGTGCTCGTCTTCATCGGCCTGTGGATCCGCAACGGCCTCGACGAGACGCCCGAGTTCAAGCGCATCCGCGACACCGGCGCCCGCCTGCGCCTGCCGATCAAGGAGGTGCTGACGAAGCACTGGCGCGCCGTGCTCGTCTCGATCGGCGCGAAAGCCGCCGAGACCGGCCCGTTCTACATCTTCGGCACCTACGTCATCGCCTACGCGACGAACATCCTCGACGTGCGGCAGAACACCGTGCTGCTCGCGGTCGCGGCCGCCGCGCTCGTCGCGACGATCTGGATGCCGTTCTTCGGCCACCTCTCCGACAAGGTGGGCCGCGCGGTGCTCTACCGCTTCTCGGCGATCACCACGATCGTGCTCGTCGTGCCCTACTACTGGGTGCTCAACATCGGCGAGACGTGGGCGGTCTTCGCCGCGACGATCGTCGCCTTCGGCATCCTGTGGGGCAGCGTCAACGCGATCCTCGGCACGCTCATCGCCGAGAGCTTCAGCCCGGAGGTGCGCTACACCGGCGCGACGCTCGGCTACCAGGTGGGCGCCGCGATCTTCGGCGGCACCGCACCGCTCATCGCCGCGTGGCTGCTCGAGGTCAGCGGCGGCCAGTGGTGGCCGATCGCCGCATACGTCGCGGTCTGCGCCTCGCTCTCGGTGATCGCGTCGTTCTTCATCAAGCACGTCGCGCACCGCGAGCCCACCGACTTCGACGTCGCCGCCGAGACCGTCGCTCGCTGAGCGACCCCACGCATCCACTCATCCCGCAAGGAACCAGGAGGCACATCATGGTGAAGCGCCAACTGCCCAAGCCGCTCGAGCTCATGGAGCTCATGCAGTTCAAGAAGCCCGACCTCGACGGCCGCCGCCGCCGGCTGAACAACGCGCTCACGATCGACGACCTGCGCGTCATCGCGAAGCGCCGCACGCCCGCGGCCGCCTTCGACTACACCGACGGTGCCGCCGACGGCGAGGTCTCGCTCGCCCGCGCGCGGCAGGCGTTCGAGGACGTCGAGTTCCACCCCGACATCCTGCGACCGGCCGAGCGGGTCGACATGTCGACCCAGGTGCTCGGCGGCCCGAGCGCGATGCCGTTCGGCATCGCCCCGACGGGCTTCACGCGCCTCATGCAGACCGAGGGCGAGACGGCCGGCGCCGGCGCCGCGGCTGCGGCGGGCATCCCCTTCACGCTCTCGACGCTCGGCACGACGACGATCGAGGACGTCAAGGCGACGAACCCGAACGGCCGCAACTGGTTCCAGCTCTACGTCATGCGCCAGCGCGAGATCTCCTACGGCCTCGTCGAGCGCGCGGCCGCGGCGGGCTTCGACACCCTCATGTTCACGGTCGACACCCCGATCGCCGGCGCGCGCCTGCGCGACACCCGCAACGGCTTCTCGATCCCGCCGCAGCTGTCGATCAAGACGATCGCGAACGCCATCCCTCGGCCGTGGTGGTGGATCGACTTCCTCACGACGCCGAAGCTCGAGTTCGCGTCGCTCTCGACGACGGGCGGGACGGTCGGCGAGCTGCTGAACTCGGCGATGGACCCGACCATCTCGTACGAGGACCTCGACGTCATCCGCAGCATGTGGCCCGGCAAGCTCGTCGTGAAGGGCGTGCAGAACGTGCCCGACGCGGTGCGGCTCATCGACCTCGGCGTCGACGGCATCATCCTGTCGAACCACGGCGGCCGCCAGCTCGACCGCGCCCCCGTGCCGTTCCACCTGCTGCCGCAGGTCGTGCGCGAGGTCGGCAAGGATGCGACGGTCATGATCGACACGGGCATCATGAACGGCGCCGACATCGTGGCGTCGGTCGCGCTCGGCGCGAAGTTCACGCTCATCGGCCGCGCCTACCTCTACGGCCTCATGGCCGGCGGGCGCCAGGGCGTCGACCGCACGATCGCGATTCTCCGCTCCGAGATCGCCCGCACGATGGCGCTGCTCGGCGTCTCGTCGCTCGAGGAGCTCGAGCCCCGCCATGTCACGCAGCTGCGCCGGCTGATGCCGGTGCAGACGGATGCGTCGGTGCCGTCGGTGCGCTGACCTCCTGCTCGCAGGACTAGGGCCGCCCGGTTCGCCGGGCGGCCCTAGTTGCGTTCCGTCCGCAGTTCGCCACATTCGTGATCCTGTCAAAATTGACAACAGCCGATGCTGTTGACACGGAGGGTCAGTTCTGATCTACTCAGCGAGACGTGATTGTCACGGCACGGTGCCTCCGCGAAGGAGCGGCGGCACGGGAACGGAGGTCAACGGTGATCCGATTCGACGGAGTGAACAAGTGGTTCGGCGAGTACCACGCGCTGCGCGACATCAATTTCGAGATCGACTCCGGGGAGGTCGTCGTCATCCTCGGCCCCTCCGGTTCGGGCAAGAGCACCATGCTCCGCACGATCAACGGTCTTGACACCGTCACGAGCGGCACCCTCACGGTCGACGGTGTCGAGGTCAGCTCCCCGAAGGTCAACTTGAACGCGCTGCGTGCGGAGATCGGCTTCGTGTTCCAGCAGTTCAATCTCTACCCGCACATGACGGTGCTCGAGAACATCACGCTCGCCCCGATCAAGCTCAAGCGCATGACCAAGGACGACGCGATCGCTCGAGGCAAGCAGCTCCTGCACCGGGTCGGCATCCCTGAGCAGGCGGACAAGTACCCCGCGCAGCTCTCCGGCGGTCAGCAGCAGCGCGTCGCTATCGCGCGCGGCCTGGTGATGAGTCCGAAGATGATGCTGTTCGACGAGCCGACGAGCGCGCTCGACCCCGAGATGATCAAGGAAGTCCTCGACGTCATGGCCGACCTCGCCGCAGGCGGCATGACCATGGCTGTCGTCACGCACGAGATGAACTTCGCGAAGCGAG
This sequence comes from Agrococcus sp. TSP3-2-1, assembly GCF_049897585.1. Lineage (NCBI taxonomy): Bacteria > Bacillati > Actinomycetota > Actinomycetes > Micrococcales > Microbacteriaceae > Agrococcus > Agrococcus sp. TSP3-2-1. The sequence goes on along the minus strand of NZ_JAFCWN010000002.1, from coordinate 163,042 downwards.
TCGCCGACCGGATCGTGTTCATGGATGCGGGACAGATCATCGAGGTCCGCAAGCCGGAGGAGTTCTTCGCCGACCCCCAGCACGAGCGCAGCAAGGACTTCCTGTCGAAGGTCTTGGCCGTCTGATGTCGCGGACGAGGAAGCAGAACGACGCAGCGACGCGACGGACGACGATGTCCCGTCGCGCCCGCGCAGTGCTCGGTCTCACGGCCATGTCGCTGGCTGTCGCGGTCACTGCCGGTTGCGCGAACCGACCTGAGCCCACGGATTCGCTGACTCGAGCACTTGCAGACGGCGTCCTGACCGTCGGCGTCAAGTACGACACCCGGCCGTTCGGGTTCATCCCGCAAGGCGAGTTCGACGTCGCAGGCTTCGACGTCGATCTCGCCCGAGCGGTGGCTGAGCAGCTCGGCGTGCGGGTCGAGTTCGTGCAGGTCAACTCGCAGAACCGCATCCTGAACCTCAACAGCGGCAAGGTCGATGTGTTGATGGCTTCGATGCTCCGCACGGACGCCCGCGACGAGATGATCGACTTCTCGACCGTCTACTTCTCGGACGGTCAGTCCTTGCTCGTCGCCGAGGACTCCGATATCTCGAGCATCGCCGACCTCGGACCGGACACGACCGTCGCCACTGTGCAAGGCACGCCGGAGGAATCGGTCCTTCGCGAGAACGCACCCGAGGGTGTCCAGACCGTCACCTACCAGTCGTGGCCTGACGCCCTCCAGTCGCTCTACCGTGGCGAGGCTCAAGCCGTCACGACGACGGTGGGGATCCTCTATGGGCTGCAGCAGTCCTCGGAGGCCGCCGGGCGCTCAGTGCAGATCGTCGGCGAGCCGTTCGCGGAGGGCCCGATCGCTGCCGGCTTCCGTGAGGGCGAGGACGAGTTCATCCAGGCGTTCGACGACGCCCTCCTCGAGCTGCAGGCGAACGGCACGTACGAGGAGATCTATCTGCGGTGGTGGAGCGAAGCGCTGCCCGACGTCTACGAGATCGAAGAGCGGTAGGAGGGGAGCACCATGGGCAACTGGGATTCCGTACTGACCCAACCCGGACTCGGCATGCTTTGGGACGGCCTGCTGGTCACCTTGCAGCTGGCCTTCTACGCCATCGCGTTCTCGACGGTGATCGGCATGCTCGTCGCGCTCGGGCGCGTGACGAAGAGTCCGCAGACCGCACCGCTCCGCTGGCTCCTGACCGCGTACGTCGAGTTCTTCCGGAACGTCCCGCTCGTCGTGCAGCTCGTCTTCTGGGGCTTCGCCGTGTTCAGCGTCGACGCCGTTCGGGCAATCTTCGCGCCGCTCAACGTCATTTACTCGAACGCCTTCATCGCAGGCGTCCTGGGGTTGACCGTCTACACCTCGGCCTACATCGCGGAGGTTTTCCGAAGCGGGTTGCAGTCCATCCCGAAGGGCCAGATGGAGGCCGCACGCGCGTCGGGTCTCAGCTACTGGAGCGCGATGTTCAGCGTCATCATCCCGCAGGTGCTGCGCACCACCATCGGTGCCCTGGGCAACCAATGGATCGGGGCCACGAAGAACACGTCGATCGTGCTGTTCCTCGGCGTCGCCGACCTCGTGTTCCAGGCCCAGGAGATCGAAGCAGCGACCTTCCGCGGCGTCCAGGCCCTCACCGCGGTGGCAGTCATCTTCGCGGTGATCTGCCTCGCGGAGTCGTTCCTGCTGTCGAGGATCGAACGCCGACTCGCCCGCAAGCGCGGCAAGCCGCGCGCCCCGATGACCGTGACGCAAGTGATCAGGACTCAAGCATGAACTTCGAAGTCATCTTCAGCAATGCGCCCTTCATGCTGGCGGGCCTCGGGTACTCACTCGGCCTCGCGGCAGTGTCGATCATCGGCAGCTTCTTGCTCGGCATCGTCTTCGCAGCGGGAAGGATCTCAAAGCGCCCGTACCTGCGCTACCCGTCGATCGCGTACATCGAGCTGGTCCGCAGCATCCCGCTGATCATCTTCATCCTGTACATCTTCTTCGGACTCGCGGGGATGGGTGCCGACGTCGACCCGTTCTGGTCGGCCGCCCTGGCGCTGACGATCTTCGCGAGCGCGTACGTCGCTGAGGTCATCCGGGCCGGCATCCTCGGGATCAAGCCCGGCCAGATGGAGGCGGCGCGCGCGAGCGGATTGAGCTACTTCCAGGCGATGCGGCACGTGGTGCTGCCTCAGGCCGTTCGGAGCATGTCGCCTGCGCTCGTCTCCGAGTTCGTCAAGCTCGTCAAGGACAGCTCGCTCGCCGCCGTCGTCGGCGTCTTCGAGTTCTTCAACCGGGTCAACCTCGTCAACTCCCGGGAGCTCACGGAGCCGTTCATGCTCTTCGGCTTCGCCGCGGTCGTGTACTTCGTGATCAACTACTCGCTGAGCCTGGCGGCTCGCCGGATGGAGCTGAGAGCAGATGTCTAGCAGCGATCGAAGCTCCGAGAGCCGTCATTCCGGGGGTGACGCGCGACGCGAAGCGGGCCGAGACGATCTGATCCGGCTCCTCGGCGCGACCGGCGACCCGATGTCCATCACTGAGGTGAGCGAGGCGCTCGAGCGCCAGGGCCTCGACTACTCGTCGCAGTCGACGCTTGCTCGGCGACTGAAGCAGCTCGAGCGGGACGGCCTGTGCTTCCAGGCCGGGCGCGAAGGACGCGTGCTGAGCCCGGAGGGACTCGCGCTGTTCCGACGACTGGAGGAGGACACGACACGGAACGAGCTGCTCGCCGCAGTGCAATCGATCTCCACATCGGAGGGGCTCGAGGACCTCCTGCGCATCCGTCGAGCGGTCGAGCCGGAAGCTGCGCGCGAGTTCGCGGTTGCAGCCTCCGAGGCTCAGATCGAGGAGCTCCGGCAGACGCAGGCGCTCTACCGAGAAGTGGTGGCTCCCGGCGGACCGCACCCTCGCGGAGCCGCTCTCGGCTTCCACCGGTACCTCGCGAAGGCGTCCACCAATCCCTTCGTGCTTCTTGTGCTCAACGAAGCGCTGCACGAGCGAACCGGTCGCGTCGAGGCGGCGATGGACGTTGTCTTGCAGCAGCAGCGGACTCACGAGTCCAGCGTCCACTTCCACGACGACATCATCGATGCCATCGTCCGACGCGACGCGGCGGCGGCGGAGGAGTCGATGCGAGCGCACCTGGACACACTCCTGTCCGAGATCGAGCGCCTCAAGCCGGGCCGCGACCTCGACCTGCTCGACAGCATCCTCGAGTGGTCGCTGACCCCCGACAGCTGACACCGAGTCCTGAACTTCATCCATCAATCGAGAGGAACTCTCATGCACAGCAACGACCCGCAACCGGTCGATCGCCTCAACCTCCCGTTCGTGGGCATCCCGTCCTACATGCGCTCGCCGATCGTGCAGGACCTCAGCACGCTCGACGCGGACCTCGCGGTGCTGGGCATCCCCTCCGACGAGGGCTCCCCTTGGTACCCCGGCGCTCGATTCGCCCCGCGACAGATGCGCGAGATGTCGGTGCGCTACGCCGGCTACGGGAAGATGCAGGGCCGCGCCGGCTACTACGACATCGAGACCGACCGCCGGTACCTCGAGTACGAGATGGGCAACCAGCGCATCGCTGACTGCGGCGACGTCGACATCATCTACACGAATCCGGAGGCGACGTACAAGAACATCACCGACTCCGTGAGCCAGATCCTCGAGGCGGACGCCATCCCCCTCGTTATGGGCGGCGACCACGCGGTCAGCTACGGCGTGGCGCGCGCGTACCAAGAGCCGATCACCATCGTCCACTTCGATGCCCACCTCGACTACCGACCGTTCTTCCACGGCGCCGAGTACGGCAACGGCAGCCCGATGCTGAAAATCGGGCAGCTCCCGAACGTCACCAAGATGGTGCAGGTCGGTGCACGTGGCCTCCGCGCGAGCATCGACGACCTCAACCGAGCGCGCGACAACGGCAACCACGTGGTCACGATGGCCGACTACCGTCGCGAGGGAGCGCAGAGCATCCTCGACTCGATCCCCGCGAATGGCCGTGTCTACATCAGCGTCGACATCGACATCCTCGACCTCCCGCTCGTGCCCGGCTGCGCCTCCGCGGAAGCCGACGGCCTGACGTACAACGAGTTGCGCCAGATCGTCTTCGCGATCGTCGCGAAGCACGAGCTCGCCGGCTTCGATGTCGTGGAGATCAACCCCATGCTCGATGTGCGCTCGCACAACACGTCGCTGCTTGGCACCCAGCTCATCATCGAGTCCGCTGGACGGGCGGTGCTCAACGAGTCGTACCTCAAGCGCAAGGGTCGCGCCTGAGCACGCGCTTCACGCCGATGCCCTGCTCGAGGTCCCGCTGACTCGAGCAGGGCATCTGCGTGTGCACTGAGAGCCGCGGCTGGGCGGCCCCCGCCGAGCGAGCCCCTCCGATGATCATTCGAGAACTGTCAGCGGCCACGGATGTCGACTGCTGCGTCCGTGCCCGATGATGGTGGAGGCATCCACACCCTCTGACGGGTCCGACCACGCAGGCGTGCAACCGGTGAGCATCGACATCAACACCCCTCCCATCCTCCGATTCGGCGCGGGCAGCGTCGACAGCATCGGCGAGCTGCTCGAGACCCTCGGTGCGAAGCGCCCGATCGTCGTGACCGACGGCTTCCTCGTCTCGACGGGCCTCGCGGCGAGGGTGTCGGATGCGCTCACGGCGGCGGGCCTGCAGGCGTCGGTCTACGACGGCACGATCCCCGACCCGACGACCGACTCGCTCGAGACCGGGCTCGAGGCGATCCGCGCGCACGAGGCCGACAGCATCGTCGCGCTCGGCGGCGGCAGCCCGATCGACACGGCGAAGGCGCTCTCGGTGCTCGCCGTGCGGGGCGGCCACATGCGCGAGCTGAAGGCGCCGTTCCAGTTCGTCGGCCCGGCGCTGCCCGTCATCGCGGTGCCGACGACCGCCGGCACCGGCTCGGAGGTGACGCAGTTCACGATCATCACCGACAGCGAGACGAACGAGAAGATGCTGTGCGCGGGCCCCGGCTACCTGCCGAAGGCCGCGGTCGTCGACTTCGAGCTCACCGTCTCGATGCCGCCGCGCCTCACCGCCGACACGGGCATCGACGCGCTCACGCACGCGATCGAGGCGTACGTGAGCCGCAAGGCCAACCCGATCTCCGACACCTACGCGCTGGCGGCGATCTCGCGCATCGGCCAGCACCTGCGCCGCGCCTACCGCGACGGCAGCGACCGCGAGGCGCGCGAGGAGATGATGACCGCCGCGACCCTCGCCGGCATGGCGTTCTCGAACGCGTCGGTCGCGCTCGTGCACGGCATGAGCCGACCGCTCGGCGCCCACTTCCACATCGCGCACGGCATGGCCAACGCGATGCTGTTCGCCGAGATCACGGCCTTCTCGGTCGAGCACGCGGTCGAGCGCTACGCGACGTGCGCGCGCACGCTCGGGGTCACATCCGAGAACGACTCCGACGCCGCTGCGGCAGACGCGCTCGTGCAGGAGCTGTGCACACTCGCCCGCGAGGTCGAGGTGCCGACGCCCGCGACGCGCGGCATCGACCGCGCCGAGTGGGACGAGCGCGTGCCCGTCATGGCGCAGCAGGCGCTCGCCTCCGGCTCACCGAACAACAACCCGCGTGTGCCGACTGCCGAGGAGATCGAGCAGCTGTACCGCGCGATCTACGAATAGCGGCGGCGTGACCGGAGCCTGAGTGTCACCGCCGCCGCTCATCGCGGCCGAGTGTGCCCGGTCACCGGAAGGCGGGCACCACCTTCTCGATGAACAGCTGCAGCGACCGTTTCTTCTCCTCGTGGCTGAGCGAGTTGTCGCTCCAGAAGCTGAACTCGTCGACCCCGAGCTTCTCGTACTCGCGCAGTCGCGTGATGACCTCGTCGGGGGTGCCGATCATCGCCGTCTCGTGGAGCGACTCGGGAGCGAACTCCGGTCGCCCGGCGAACTTGTCCTCCGGGCTCGGCTCGAGGAACCCGTTGACCGGATCGGTCTTGTTCCCGAACCACGCGTCGAAGGTCCGGTAGAACTTGTTGATCCCCTCGGCGGCCGCTCGCCAGCCCTCCGGCTCCGACTCCTCGTGCACGAAGGTGTGGCGCAGCACCATGATCTCGGGACGGCGCTCCACCTCGGGGTGGTTCGCGATCGCGGTCTCGAACTTCTCGACGAGTGCAGCGACCTCCTCGTCACCCTTCATGAGGGGCGTCACCATGACGTTGCAGCCGTTCGCGACCGCGAAGTCATGCGTGTCGGGGTCGCGAGCCGCGATCCACATCGGCGGCGTCGGCTGCTGCACCGGCTTCGGCACGCTCGTGGAGACGGGGAACTGCCAGACCTCGCCGTCGTGCGCGTAGTCGCCCTGCCAGAGCTTGCGCACGGCTGGCACCATCTCCCGCAGGTGCTTCCCGCCCTCCGGCCCCGGCATCCCGCCGGCGAGCCGGTCGAACTCGAACTGGTAGGCACCGCGCGCGATGCCGACCTCTGCGCGGCCGCCGCTGATGACGTCAAGCAGCGCGGTCTCGCCGGCGACGCGCAGCGGGTTCCAGAAGGGGGCGATGATCGTGCCCGCGCCAAGCCGGATCTTCTTCGTGACCGCCGCGAGGTACGCCAGCTGCGGCATCGGGCTGGGCGAGATGGTGTACTCCATCGAGTGGTGCTCGCCGATCCAGACCGTGCTGAAGCCCGCGTCCTCAGCGAGCTGCGTGAGTTCGACGAGCTCCTCGAAGAGCTGCCGGTGGCTGACGGAGTCGTCCCAGCGCTCCATGTGGACGAACAGGGAGAAGCGCATGATCGGTTCCTTTCTGAGAGCGGATGCGTCGTGGTCGAGCGCGTTCAGGACGAACGGTTGCGCTCGGCGATGGTGGTGTTGGCGCGCGCCCAGTGCTGGTGCTCGACCTCGCGCACGATGACGGTGATGTTCTCGGGAGCGGCACCGACGGTGTCCTCGGCGACACGATGCACGCCATGGATGAGGGCCCGCAGCTGCTCGGGCGTGCGGCCGGCGGCGATGGAGATGTCGATGAGAGGCATGGCCGACTACCCCCGCATCACGAACGGGTCGCCGACGGGGGCCTCGTCGGTGTTGATCCAGACGCTCTTGAGCCGGGTGTACTCATACATCGACTCGATGCCGTGCTCGACGCCGACGCCCGAGCTCTTGAAGCCCTGGCGCGGCGACATCGGCGACATCGCGCGGTAGGTGTTCACCCAGATCGTCCCGGCGTCGAGCCGCCGCGACATTCGGTGCGCACGCGCCAGGTTCTGGGTCCACACGCCCGCGGCCAAGCCGAACTCCGTGTCGTTGGCCAGGCGCACGACCTCGTCCTCGTCGTCGAACGGCATGATCGCGGCGACAGGGCCGAAGATCTCCTCGCGCACGACGCGCATGTCGTTGTCGACGTCGGTGAGCACGGTGGGTTCGAAGTAGTAGCCCGGCAGGTCGACATCGGGTCTCCCTCCGCCCGCGTATAGCGTCGCTCCCTCGTCGACGCCGATCCCGACGTACGACTTCACTTTCTCGAGCTGGTCGCTGAAGGCGAGCGGTCCGAGCTCGGTCTCGCTGGCGAGCGGGTCGCCGATCACGATCGACCTCGCACGCTCGGACACGAGCTCGAGCAGCTCGTCATAGACCGCGCGGTGCGCGAAGACGCGGCTGCCGGCGATGCAGGTCTGGCCGCCTGCGGCGTAGATGCCCGCGATGACGCCCATCGCGGCGTTGCTGACGTCCGCGTCATCGAACACGATGTTCGGGCTCTTGCCGCCGAGCTCCAGAGTGCACCCGATGAAGCGCGCCGCCGCACTCGCGGCGATCGCCGACCCCGTGCGGGTCGATCCGGTGAAGGAGATCTTCGCGAGCCTGGGGTGCTCCACCAGCGCAGCGCCGGCCTCGATGCCGTAGCCCGAGACGACGTTGACGACGCCGTCGGGGAACCCCGCCTCGCTCGCGAGCTCCGCGAACCGCAGCAGTGTGCGCGACGTGTACTCGCTCGGCTTGATCACGACCGTGTTGCCCGCGGCGAGCGCGGGCGCGAGCTTCGAAGTCGTCAGCGTCAGCGGAGAGTTCCAGGGTGTGATCGCTCCGACGACGCCGAGCGGCTCGCGCTGCGTGTAGTTGAGGATCTGCAGGTTCGTCGTCGGGATCTGCGAGCCCTGGATCTTGTCGGCGAGGCCCCCGTAGTAGTAGAGGTACTCGGGTAGCGACGCGAGCTGCCCCCGCATCTCGCGCAGGAGCTTGCCGTTGTCGAGGCTCTCGAGCCGAGCGAGCTCCTCCGCGTGCTCGCCGACGAGATCCCCGAGGCGGCGCAGCAGCTTGCCGCGCTGCGTGGCGGTGAGGCCGCTCCACGAGGGCGCGTCGAACGCTCGCGACGCGGCCATGACCGCCGCGTCGACGTCTGCCGCGTCGCCGCGGGCGGCTTCGTAGAGCACCTCGAGGGTCGCGGGGTTCGTGCTCTCGAAGTACGCGCCGCTCGCCGGCTCGCGCCAGCGCCCGTCGATGAACTGTCCGTAGCGATCAGTCATCGCCGTCTCCTTCTTCATCGGTGATCATCTGCATGAGCGCATCGGCCAGCACGTCGGGCGCCTGCACCGGCAGCATGTGCCGAACACCCGCCACGATTCGCCCGCGGGCCCCCGGCACGGCGGCGACGAGCCGCCTGGTCATCTCAGGCGTCGACCCGGGGTCGAGCTCGCCGGTGATCGCGAGCGTCGGGGCGGTGATGCGCTCCAGCTCGTCGGCGATGTCGCGGTCACCGGTGGCGAAGACCTCGTAGGCGTGGACGAACGACCCTGCGTCGTTGCGCTCGAGCACCGAGCGCGTCTCCTGCACGACCGTCGGGGCGACCGGCACACCCTCGAACCATCGCTCGATGGAGCGGTCGACCGTCGCGGCGAAGTCCGTCCTCGCCGACTCGAGGCGCTCGAGCACGGCAGCGGCCTCCTCCGGGGTGCGACGGCAGACCGAGCTCACGCACGTGAGGGTCGCGACGCGCTCGGGCGAGAACCGGGCGATGTGCTGCGCGATGAGGGCGCCGAGCGAGAAGCCGACCAGGTGCGATCGGCCGGCCGGCAGCTGCACCAGCACGCTGCGGGCGAGCTCGGCGAGTGACGTCGGCTCCCGCAGCGGCGCCTGCCCGCCGTGGCCCGGCAGGTCCAGGGCAAGCACCGGGCGCGGTAGCCGCTCGGCGACCGCTCGCCACATCGAGCGCTCCAGCCCGACGCCGTGCAGCAGCACGATCGGCGTTGGGGTCTCGCTTGACGTCATCGTCGGGATCCTGACTGGGTTCGGGGCCGCTACTGCTCGGGTCGCTACTGCTCTGTGCTGCTACTGCTCGGTGCTCAGCGCCGCGAGCCGCTGCTGTGGGCGGCCTCGACTCGCGCCCGCGAGCGCGACGAGGATCTCGCCCGGATGCGGTGCGTCGGCGATGCGGACCTCGAACGACTGGTGGTGCGAGCGGATGGTCGCGTCGGTGAAGTGCTTGAGCGGGATGTCGAAGAGCACGCCCGCGGGGCCGCGCTTCTCCACGGCGGGCAGCAGCGTCGTCGCGTTGGCGGCCTTCCGGAAGTGGTCGCCGAACTTCAGCGTGTGGATGAGCGCCGAGCCGTGCTCGATCTCGCCGTCGAGGCCGACGATCGCGGCCTTGCCGTACGCCTCGAGCGGTACGCCGAGCGCTTCGATCACGCGCGGAGCGAGCAACGCGCCGAGGTCGGACGCGGTGGCTTCGATGCCCACGGACAGGTCGTCGACGAAGCCCTGCCCTGCCCACGGGTTGTCGATGATCGCGGCGACGACAGCGGTGCGCGCCACTGGCGACACGGGCCGGCCGCCCTCGAGCAGCGTCTCGTCGACGATGGTGATGATCCTGCGAACCTTCATACTTCGAGTCCTTTCAGGACGCTGGAGTCAACCGGCGCATCGGTGGTCCGATCGCCGATCCGGGGGTGCGGGCGTGCGCCGGTCGATGCGACCGCGATGACCGCGATCTCGTCGCGGTGCGGGGCGTCCGCGAGGTGCACGTCGAGGCTCTGGTAATGGCTGCGAGTCGCCGCTTGCCGCTTGTGCCACAGCGGAACGCGCAGATCGCTCCCGGCGTCGGCGCGGGTGTCGGAGAAGCAGATGATCGAGGTGCCGTCGAGGAACTCCCGCATCAGGTTCCCGAAGTAGGGCGTGTGGATGAGGGCCCCGGCGTGCTCGAGCTCGCCGCCGAGCCCGACGACGGCAGCCTTCCCGTAGGCCTCGATCGCGTCCACCCCGCCGAGAGCTGCGAGCAGTCGGTCGGTCAGCAGCTTCGCGAGCACCGGCGCGACCTCAGCGGTCGCGGCCGAGAGGTCCGCGAGCGGCGCATCGTCGATCCACGGATTCCTGACGACCGCGATCGCGCTCGCCTGGCGAAGCGACGACTCCGACGGAGCACCTCCCTCAGCCAGCACCTCGTCGACGGTCGTCAGCAGCCGGCGGAGCCCCAGGGCCGTGGCTCGCGCCATCAGAGGGTCGTCACCACCGCGTCGCGCGTTCGTCGTGATGGTCATGCGGGTCCGCCCTGCGTGGCAGATCCGCTGAGCGCGTCGGCCTGCGTCTCGGCCGGTGCCAGGGCGGCGAGGCTCGAGGCCTCGATGTGGCCGCGCATGGCGAACTCGGCGCCGATCGGATCCTTCTGCAGGATCGCCTCGAGCACGGCTCGGTGCTCGCCGGTCGACGCGACGAGGCGACCCGGACGCTCGATCGTCTGCAACACGATGCGGTGGTACGCGAGCTGGTTCATGAGGCGCTCGTAGTGCTCCGCGAGCTTGGCGTTGTCGGCGCCGAGCACGATCGTCCAGTGGAACTCGTGCACGAGGCGCGCGTACTCCTCGGTCTGGTGCGAGCGTGCGGCCTCCTCGCTCTCGGCGAGGTTGCGGGCGAGCGTCTTCAGCTCCGCTGCCGGCCCGCGGCGGGCGAGCAGGTTGGCTGCGAGACCCTCCAGGGAGACCTTGAGCTGGAACAGCTCGACGATCTCCCGCCGCGTCGGGATCCGCACGAAGGTGCCAACCCGCGGTCGGATCTCGACCAAGCCTTCGGTCTCGAGCTGCTTGAGCGCCTCACGGATGGGAGTGCGGCTCACTTTGAACTCCTGGGCGAGCGCGACCTCGGGCATGAGCGCACCCGGCGCGTAGACCCCGCTCGTCACGAGTCGACGCAGCCGTTCGAGCAGAGGGAGGTCGGCGAAGGCCGCGTCTCCCGGTTCCAGAGGCCAAGCGTGTTGCATGCATGAAACGTACCGGTAGCCCGCCAACGGTGTCAATGCGCGGGCAGTGCCCCGCGGCGGTAATCCCCGCGTTCCGCGTTTTGGTACCGGGATCGACGCGGTCAGCCCAGCGCAGGCGTTGGTGGTTGACGCATGCATGGAGACCGGTCTACGCTCCGATGCATGCATGAATCGCTCAAGGACGAGGTGACCCGCGCGTGGTCCGACGCATGGGACCACGGGGACTTCGCTGCGTTCGAACGCCTGGTGGCCCCCAACTACCGCCGGGAGAGCACCGGCTCCGGACGCACCTCCAGCTTCGCGGAGTTCGAGCAGGAGATCCGCGAGGTCCGAGCAGCGTTCCCCGACCTCGCGACTCGCATCGAGCAGCTCATCGTCGAGGCTGACTCGCTCGCGATCTTCTGGACCTCCGAGGGCACGTTCACCGAGCCGCTCGGCACGGTGCCGCCGACGGGCAAGCGGGTCGTCACCCGCGGTTCGAACTTCAGCACGCTCCTCGACGGCCGTATCGCGCACGAGCGCGTCACGTGGGATTCCAGCGAGCTGCTGACGCACCTCGGGCTGCCGTCGCTGCACTCCGCATTCGAAGAGGCCGACGAGGACTATGCCGACGAGACCGTGCCCGCGCCCCGCGAGATGCTCAAGGCGTTCAACAAGCAGTTCGTCTCGGGGGTCACCGTCGTGACCACCATCGATGACGAAGGCCAGCCCCGCGGCTTGGCTGTGAGCGCATACACGTCTGTCTCGCTCGATCCGCCCCTGGTGATCGTCTGCGTGCAGAAGACATCGTCGAGCTATCCCGCGCTGTTCCGCTCGACGAATCTCGGCATCAACATCCTCTCGAGCGAGCAGCGCGACACGCTATCGGTCTTCGCGTCGAAGTCCCCTGACAAGTTCGCGACCGTCGCGTGGCATGCAGCTCCCGCGGGGAGCCCGCTGATCGATGGCTCGTCCGCGTCGATCGAGGTCGAGATCAAGGAGCGGTTCCAGGCGCTCACGCACACGATCTTCGTCGGTCGCGTGCATCACGCAGAGACCACCGAAGCCGCCCCGATCCTCTACAAGGCCGGCGCGTTCTACGACGGCCGCGGCCTCTCGGCGCTGTGATCCCCACCGACCCTCATTACCCAAGACCTGAGAACGAGCAACACGATGAAGTGGAGCAGGACATGACCGACCGTCGTACACCGCTGCGAGAGCAGGTCGCCGGGCGAGGCCCGGACTACGACAAGTTCGCCGACCCCGACCATCCGGAGTTCGCCGGCCACGGGCTCATCGCCGCGGGCGGACCGAGCCCGGCGCAGTTGCGGGCCGACTCGCTCAGGCACCGTCCGGGCACGGTCTTCTGGGCATCCATCGCCCTGATCCTGGCGTTCGTGGCCTGGGCAGGCTTCTCGCCCGAGTCGCTGAGCGCCGTGATGACCGCGGCTACCACGTGGACGACCGACTCCCTCGGCTGGTCCTACCTGGTGGTCACGACGGGCTGCATCTTCCTGCTGATCTACCTCGCGTTCAGCCGCTTCGGCCGCATCCGTCTGGGAGCCGACACCGACCGCCCGGAGTTCAGCACGTGGGCTTGGCTCGCGATGATCCTCTCGGCGGTGATGGGCGTCGGCCTCATCAGCTACGGCGTCGCCGAGCCGATCTCGCACTTCGTCTCGCCGCCGCACGGGCTCGCTGACGCGGGCACCACCGAAGCGGCGGTCCTGGCGATGCAGTTCTCCTACTTCGACTGGGGCCCCCACGCCTGGGCCGTGTTCGGGGTGTTCGGCCTCGCCATCGCCTACTCGACGCACCGCAAGGGCAACACCGGCCTCGTGTCCCCGATGCTCCGCCCGATCTTCGGCGACCGCGTCGACGGGGTGCTCGGCAACGTCATCGACATCTTCGCGATCATCGCGACCCTCTTCGGCACGACGACGTCGCTCGGCCTGGGTGCGTCGCAGATCACCGAGGGACTCAACCGCGTGTTCGGGCTCCCGACCGAGACGTTCATCCAGGTGCTCGTGATCGCCGTGATCACCGTCATCTTCACGCTCTCGGCGCTGTCGGGCGTCAACCGCGGCATCAAGTACATCAGCCAGATCACCATGCTGCTGTCGGTCGGCCTCGGCATCTACGTGTTCTTCCTCGGCCCGTCGAGCTTCATCGCCAACCTCTTCGTCCGCTCGACCGGCGCCTACCTCGGCAACTTCTTCGAGATGAGCCTCGTCACGCCGCTGACGACCGACACGTCCCAGTGGATGCAGTGGTGGACGTACTTCATGATGGCGTGGTGGCTGAGCTGGGGTGCCTTTGTCGGCGTCTTCCTGGCGAAGATCTCGCGCGGCCGCACCATCCGCCAGTTCGTGCTGGGCGTCATGGTCGTACCGAGCCTCGTCTTCTTCGCGTGGTTCACCGTCTTCGGTGGCGCGGCGATCAAGTTCGACATGGACGGGGGCGGCACGATCGGCGCCGCGACCGGTGAAGACATCAACTCGGCGTTCTTCGAGATGCTCTCGAACCTGCCGCTGCTGGGCGTGACCTCGGTGATCGCGATCATCCTGATCGTGCTGTTCTTCATCTCCGGAGCGGATGCGAACACCTTCGTGCTCAGCATGCTCTCCTCCCGCGGAGCCCTCGAGCCGGCCAAGCCGGTGCTCACGGCCTGGGGGGCCCTGACCGGAGTTTGCGCCGCGCTACTGCTGCTCATGGGCGGACTCGGCGCGCTGCAGCAAGCGGCGATGCTCTCGGCGCTGCCGTTCACGATCATCGTCGCGCTGCTGGGCATCTCGCTCATCATGCTGCTCCGCAACGACCCGCACTTCGACTCGATGCGCGACGTCCGCCGCGAGGAGCTGAAGACCGGAACGCTGCGCATCTCCGAGTAGCGCTCGACCGCAGTCGGCCGCGTCCTCCATCTCGGAGGGCGCGGCCAGCTTCGTTGAAGCCGGAGCACAGCCTTGTAGTCTCGCCCCATGCCCGAGCGCACCACGTATCTGCTGATCGACGGCGAGAACATCGACGCCACGCTCGGCGTCTCGATCTTCGACCGCCGCCCTGAGCCGCAGGAGCGCCCGCGCTGGAACAAGGTGCTCGACTTCGCCGAGCGCGCGTGGCACCAGCCGGTGAAGGGCCTGTTCTTCCTCGCGGTCTCGCACGAGCTGCCGGCGTCGTTCGTGCAGGCGCTCATCGCGATGGGCTACCGGCCGGTGCCGCTGAGCGGCGAGGGCAAGGTCGTCGACATCGCGATCCAGAAGACGGCGGATGCGCTGGCCGAGCGGGCAGACGACGTCATGCTCGTGAGCCACGACCGCGACTTCGCCCTGCAGATGCAGCGCCTGGCCGAGGACGGCGCCCGCCGCGTCGGCATCGTCGGCTTCGGCGAGTTCATGGCCGGCGACCTGCGCGACGTCGACGGTATCGAGTTCTTCGACCTCGAGTACGACGTCGCAGCATTCACGAGCCGCCTGCCGCGCGTGCGCATCATCCCGATCGACGAGTTCGACCCGCTCGAGTTCCTCTAGCCCCGTCAGTACGTCGCATCGCGGCTGCACGCGCGACCGCGCTGCGGGGCCGCGACCGCCTACGCCGTCCGGAACTCCGCCTGCCCGGGCGCCAGTCCTGCTCGCTGGAGGTAGTCGAGCGCTCGGCCCAGCGTCACCATCTTCCGATGCAGCTCCCGCATTCCGGGCGCCTTCTCGTCTGAGAACTCATCCAGGCGCTCGTACTCGCGACGAACCTCCACTTCGGCGTCGGCGAGCGTGTCCCAGACCGCCGGATCCTGCTCGAGGTCATGCTTCCTCCGAAGGATGGCGGTCGCGAGCTGACCCGCGACCACCGCTTCCAGCGCAGCTGCGGTGGTTCCAGGACTGGCGAGCCCGAATGCGATGCCGCCGCCGCCAGCTGTGACCAGAGCTCCAGCAGTGAGCAGTCCGCCGATCATGCCCCCGGGACCGAAAGCGGCGAGCGCACTCGTCAGCGCCGCGGCCCCCGCCAGCCCCGCGCCCGCTGCCAACGCGAGACCGCCGGTTGCCACGACGAGCGCCACCGCCCCGGCCCCGATCGCGCCCCACTTGAGCCAGTTGATCTGGCCGCCTCCGCCGAGCACTTCCTGCGCTTCCTTCGCCGCCGCGAAGACGTCGTCACCGAACTGGCTGCCGAGTGCCATCTCCGCGGCGAGGTCCCGCATCGCGTCGCGCCGCAGGTCCGAGGAGACCGTGATCTCGAAGGGTCGTATGACATTCTGCGCGGCAAGCACGGTCAGCAGGACAACTGCTTCCTCCTTCCCGGGGGTGGTGACAGGCAGAGGCTCCGGGGGGGCCGCGTCCGGGGCCGATAGGTCGAAGGCGAGCCGCGCGACGGCGGACGGCAAGGGCCGTAGGGCAGCGCTGCGCTGAGATATCAGCTCCGACACGGCCTCCGCTTGGACCGCTCGGCGCGCACCCGCGAAGCGCTCCTGGTGATCGCCGCGCATCCGCAGTCCGAGGTGATGGGCGTACCGGAGCGCGAGGAGTGTGATCGTCTCAGCCGCGTCCAGGGGAACGTCCACGCCGGAGTCCGCTGCTACGAGCTCCTTCGAGAGCGACCCGAACACGGCATATCCGATGGCCGCCGCGACGGCTCCGTGGCCGAGATAGTCGACGGCGGCGTGAGCGGGAGCGCCGTACATCTGTCGGGCCGGGATGCGATAGTCGAGCAGCCATGGGAACACCGACGACAGTCCGCGACTGGCGACCACCGGATCCGGCCCTTTCCAGAAGTTGACCCACCAGTCCAGATTCGAAGGCGGGTCCTTCAAGTCCTCTCGCAACCGCGAGCCTGAGAAGTTCGCGTTCGCGAGCGGACTGCCGATGGTGACCATCCCAGCCACGCGCAAGCCGACCGGCAATCGCCGCAAGACGTCAGCGGCGATCACCGAGCCGAGGCTGTGCGCGACGATGACGAGTCGCCCTGATGCCGGAAGCGCGTTCAGGACCTTGTTGAGCACAGCCGCTCGGATGTGGGCATTCGAGAGGTAGTTGCGCGCCTGCTGGAAATGGGGGATGACCAGGGCGGCACCGATCAGCACATCCTGCGCCGGCCGCGTCGCACCACGATCGGGGCGTCCGATGCGATATTCGAGCGCGCCGATCCTCCGCTCGAAGTCCCGGCGGTTCTGCCTCGCGAGATCCCGCGCAGGCGCTTTGATGACCATGGGCGGCAGCTTCTCGTCGTCATCGACCCCGTCCAGGAGATGGGCGTACCTCGGCGCGACGGCGTACGTCGACGCTAGCGATGGATAGCCCGCTGTTTGCAGACTCGCGTCCAGCACGGTTTGCCATTGACGCTCGCGATCGCCGTCGCCGACTCCGTGCAGGAACAGCAGGGTGGTCTTCTGTGACACGAGCGTCTCCGGTGGTAGGTCAGCGCTGGCATCCGAGCGCGGCGTGGGAGTAGGGGTGACTGGCGGCGAAGGCCGTCCTAATGAGCATCATGCACGCCAACAGCGCCCATCGTTCATGGCACGCGCGGACTGGTAAATCACCGAGACCGGCTGGCGCGTTCATAAAATGGCCGCCGCAGTCTGGGGCCGGTGGTCAAGGCTTCCACCCGCACCAGTCGCAGCCTGCGAGAGACATGACCTCGCCGCATTGGGGGCACGGCTCGTTGGACACCTGGCGGGGGCTGCCGCTTCGCTCGCCACCGCCCGACTGCGCCGATACGGGATGACGCACTCCCCAGCGACCCGGCAGCCACTCGCTCGGGAAGGGCTTGACGTCGCCGACGAGCTCCTGCACCTCGTCTTCAGAGCGGAACCCGATGGTCGAGCCATGGTGCACTTGCAGAGCCGGCTCTCCCGAGCGCCGCTCCACGCGGAAGTGGTCGCTGTACCGCAGCAGCGCGGCGACGTCGACCTTCGCCACGAAGTCGGCGATGAAGCGCTGGTTCTCGAACGGTGTCCGGTACTCGCGGAACGCGTCCCCGAGCGTGTCGATCGTGCGATCAGTCATGCCGCCATCCTGCCCGGACTTCACGCGACGGTCAGCAGGTAGTCGCCGAGCCGCTCACTTCTCGCAACCGGGAGCTCCGCCGCCGCCGCCCGCGACGCATCCGCCCAGTCAGGAAGGTGCGTCTCGGCGAAGAAGTCGCGCTCGGGTCGACCGAGGTGGTGCATCAGGACGACCCGCTCCGATCGAGCACGCAACGAGCGGATGCGCTCCGGGCGCAGGTAGGACGCGGCGCCGAAGAGCGAGACCACCGTCTCGAAGCGGCGCTCGCCCCGCGCCCGAAGGAACTCTTCGACCGGGCTCACGTGCACGTCGCGGACCCACTGGTGCTTGAAGAGGAGCGAGTGCATCAACCCGCGACTGCTCTCCACGGCTGTGTACCCGTGCTGCTGGCCGGCGAGGCCCAGGTCGAGCGCGGCGCCCGCGCGCGAGCCGAGATCCGTCACGTGTCCGGCCTCGACCCCGAGCTGGCGCAGCCGCTCGCCCAGCGCGAGCACTCCGCTCGCCTCGAACGCGTCGTCGAAGTCGAGGGCGGCAAGATCCCATGGCGAGGGAGAGTCGGTCGCGGTCGCCGGCGCGTCCTGGCGGCCGTACTCGGCAGTGACGGGAGCGATGTTGAGCGCCTTGCTGACGCTCGTGCGATGCGACATGAGCCACAGCTTGACGCCGAGCTGCATCTCGCGCTGACCGAGCGGCTCTCGACCGTAGGGCACCTCGACGTCCGCCAGGTGCAACTCGATGTTCAGGCGCCGGTAGAACTTCCTGGGCATGCCTGCACCGTGGACGATGCGAGCGGCGCGTTCGTAGACCCCCTCGTCGAGATGGCGCCCCTTGATGACATAGGAGTGCTCCGCGCCGCCCTCGAACGTCGACGCCCACTTCCACGGCCATGTCGGCACTTGCGCGGCCAGCCACGCGATCTCGCGCTCCATCTCTGCGTCAGCGGTCGCCCGCGCTGGATCTCCATCGATCACCGTCATGTGGCAACTGTCATGGGAGCCGCTGACAACGCTCGATCTGCCAGGGCTTGTCGGGGGTCTGTGGCCGTCGAGCCGCTATCCCGGTTGTCGTCGCCCCAGCGCCGCGAGCATGGCGGTCGCCTGCGCATGGCCCGCCGTCGAGGCAGGCACTTGCTCGAGCTCGTCCCCGAGTCTGCGCAGCGCGTCGCGCAGGCGCCGCTCATCGCCGCTGAGCGACGAGGTGAAGTCGTCGGCGAGAAGGTAGGAGTGTGCGTCGGTCGCATAGGCGACCAGCACGTCGAGGAACACCTCGACGGCGCGCCCGTCAGGCTCTGGTCCCGAGCCGAGGGGGCGCATCCGCACCTGGTCCTTCCACAGCTCGGCCGCGATCCGGTCGTCGGTCAGCGTGAGCGCGGTCGCCCGTTCAGCCATGGATGCGGGCCGAGGTAGTGCTCGACGCACGTCGTGGACGATGCGGTGGAAGTGCTCGTCGGCGAGGCCGAAACCGACGAACAGCAGGTGGTGCGTGAGCAGGTTCGCCTTTACGATCGCCGACAGCGCCTCCCGCTGCGACGCGTAACCGAGGTAGTCATCGCGCGTCAGCACGATGGACGCCGGTCTGTCGACGCTCCCGTGCAGCTTCAGAAGCCACGCGTCGCCCGTCTCGGCCCTCTCGCCGTCAGGAATGCGGACGCGCGGCAGGCCTGCGTCGTCCGACGCCTTCTCGAACAGCCGGTCGTAGTTCAGGGTGATCGCTTGCGGCGTGCGGAGGCTCGCGAGCAGGGCAGGCGCGAGCCCGTACCGGGGCACGTCGACAAGCCGCACGACCGCCTCCGCGAAGGCCGCTTCCGCCTCCTGGCTTGTCTTGCCCTGCTCGACGTGCCGCTCAATGGTGCGCTGTCGCAGGAACGCGGCGCGATCGAGCTCGCCCCACTTCTCCAGCGCCTTCCGTTGCGTTTCGTCGAGCCCGGCGTCGTCCGCGAGCCGATCGAGCAGGTCGTGCCAGCTCGGGGCGCCAGCGCTCATGCTGGTCCCCGCCCCGAGGAATGGCACCAGCTGGCCACTTCTCGCGAGGTCGGCGAGGCGCTGGGCATCGCCGACTTGCTCCTGGGAGAGGCCGGTCTGCCACCCCTCGCGGCGCTTCCGCAGCTCCTGCATGCGAGCGAAGCTGCGCTCGTCGCGTAGCACGATGGCGAGGTCGACATCGTGCGCGCTCGCCATCTCGGCGCAGACGTCGAGCAGCCGCTCGGCGAGCTGACCCCTCAGGTGCGCACCACCGCCCTTCCCGGTTCCGAAGCTCGGCAGTGCCAGCAGCCGCTTCGACCGCTCGTGACGAGGAGCGGCGGCCATGTGCGCGGCGCACTCCACGAACTCACGCACCGACGTCTCGATGTGCTCGACGCCGGCGGCGTTGAGCACGCCGTTGAGCGGCACGGTCGCGAGCACGAGGGCCGGGCCGTCCCCGCCCGGCGCGAGGGGAACCGCCTGCGCGTCTCCGGCACGCAGACTCGCGACGTCAGTCCGAGCGAGGCGCTCGCGCAGCTCCGGCAGCGCCTCGAACCATCCGGGAGTGATCTCCGGCCGCTCATCCGTGGGCAGCAACCATGCATCGCATTCGAGATGCGTGATGTCGCCCATGGTGATGAACACGTGACCGCCACTCATGGCCGCAATCTATCCGGACGCGGTCGCCGCTCTCGCGAGCCGCGCGACCGCGTCCCCCAGCGCATTCACCGTCCCGCCGTCGAGGTCGCCTGTGCGCTCATCCATGTACTGATCACGTCGCAGCTCGAGCATCACCGACTGCACTCGAGGGTCCCGGCCGAAGTGCTTGAGCGGCACGTAGGCGCCGGCGAACGGCTCGTTGTCCGCCTGCTCGAGATGGCCGAACACCTCGCGTACGCAGCTGAGCAGCGACGCCGCCGTGTGACGTTCGTCGTAGCCGACGCACAGCGGCGGCCGACGGCCATCGGCGTGCAGCTCGTACGGCAGAGCCTGGCTCGGGTACGAGTGCACGTCGATGATGACCGCGCGTCCGTGCCGGTCGATGGCCCGATCGACGAGCAGCTCGACCGCGCGCGAGTAGCGCTCGAAGTGCAGCAGCAGCTCGGCCCGCGCCGGCTCGGGCACCTCGCGGATGCGCTCTCCACGCGCGCCGTGCGTGTACAGCACACCCATGCCGACGGCGTTCATCTCCTCCTCATCGCCGGGGAAGCGCTCGACGTCGACGACGAGTCGTGAAACTTCGGCGATCACCGCGGATGCGTCGCACGACTCGAGCGCGCGACGCACCATGCGATCGACCGCGTGATCGGTCAGCGCGAGCAGCTCACGCCGGAGCCCCGCGTCGTCGATCGTGAAGTGGTCGCGGAACGGTGACGGGATCCGGGTCGATCCGTGCGGCGCGTGCAGGATGACCGGCGAGCGATCCGTGGCGTCGACGACCGTCGGTTCAAGGCCGCGAGCACCGTCCGCCGCCGACGCGTGAAGAGCGCTCATCCGCGTGTCACTCCCGCCAGCTCGAGCACCCGCACTGCGAGCCGGTCGATGTCGCGGCCCAGCTCGTCGTACATCATGAGCAGCGGCCGCACCCCGACCTGCCGCGTGTGCACGAAGCCGTCCGTGTCGAGCACGAAAGTCGTCTCGACATCCCTCGTCATCGCCCACAGCCAGGGCCGAACCTGCACCGACCTCGGGTCGCCGAAGCGCTTCGCCGCATCGTCGCGATGGTTGTGCACGTCGTGGTGCACGGTCTCGAACCCGAGGAGCAGCGGCTCGTCCTCCGGCTCGAGGAGGCCGTGGACCATCGGCTGCACCTCGATCGGCACCGGCACCCACGGTCGAGGTGCGTCGAGGTGCATCGCGAGCAGCCGAGCGATCAGCCGGTAGACGATCGAGCGGGCGGTCGTCGCCGGTGAACGGTGCGGAATGCCGAGCCCGCTCGTCACCTCGATGCGCTTGAGCGTGTCGTGCGCGCCGGGACAGTGCAGCACCGTCTCCCACGACCAATGCGACTCGCTCTCCCCGCGGTACGCGCGCACGCCCGCGTGCAGGTCGAAGAAGACGCGCGCCTGGGCGTCGTCGCCTGCCTCGGCCGCGACCAGCACCGGCCCGGTGGAGTGCATGAAGCGCTCGATCCACACCCGCGGGTGCCGGCGGCCGAGCTCGCTCGCGAGCCACCAGGCCTGCTGGAGCTTGAACCGGTCGGCGGTCATCGTGCGATCTCCGAGGCGAGCCGGCGCACCGCGTCGACGAGGAACTGCTGCGGGTTGTAGCGGGGCATCGAGGCCCGCAGCGCAGCCAGAGCCTCCTCGGCGCTGGCGCCGCGGTGCCGCACCGCGTACAGCGCCCCGACGGCCGCGGTCCGCGAGCGCGACTCCGCGCAGTGGAGCAGCACCTCGTGACCCTCCGCGCGCAGCATCGCCACCGCATCCGCCGCGTCGGTGAGCACGAGATCGAGGTGCGGGTTCTTGCCCGGCTGGTCGATGAGCCGCACCTCGATGTGGTTGGCCGCCTCGACCCGCGCCTGCTGGCGGCCGACCCGGCACAGCGAGACGACGGCGGTGACGGATGCCGGGACGACGTCGAGCGCGCCGAGGTCGCCGAGCCAGACGCCCGAGTCTGCGGGGTGCGGCACGAGCAGCGGATCGTTCAGCAGCGGCATGCGCTCTGCCATCGGCCAGCCATAGGAGTCGACGCCGCGGACGGCGAGCGTCGCGAGCTCGATCAGGGTGCGGCGGTCGCCCTCGGCTCCTTCAGCCGCCCACCCGTGCAGGTGCCGGGTCAGCGAAGCCGGGATGGCCGACGCGCCGTAGACGGCACCGGCGAGCCCGCCGGCGATCGCGGCGACCGTGTCGGTGTCCTTGCCGGAGCGCACAGCGAGCTCGAGCACCTCGGCGAGCGTCGCACCGTGGACGATCGCCGACCACGCGGCCTGGAACGCGCCGACCACCCAGCCGTTGTTCGCCGTCAGCTCCCACGGCATCCGCAGTTCGGCCTCGCCGGCGAGCTCACGCCAGCGCTGCTGGCGCTCCTCCGGGAGCGCTGCGATGGCGCGCTCGAGATCGAGGTCGCCCGTGAGGATCGCGCGACGGATGGCGAGCGTCCAGATCACGCACGCGTCGCCCGCGTCGACGTCGAAGTGCGTGAGGTCGCTGATCGCGCGAGCGGCTCGGGCCGCGTCTCCCGCGCGGCCGCGCTCGAGGTAGCCGAGTGCGACAGGCCCCGTGCGCATCAGCGAGCCGTTGCCGCCGGAGCGGCCGCGCCGCTCGTGCAGATGCACGGCCGCGGCGCGAGCGGCCGCGGCACTGGGCTGCCGCGCATCGCGCAGCACCGCACGGATCTGGATGCCAACGTCCTTCGCAGTGGCGCTCCAGCCGATCCACTGAGCGACGAGGCGGTCGAGCGTCGCCTCGTCGTCGAGCGAGCGGCCATCGGCGAGCGCACGGAGGATCGGCAGCGCCATCGCGGTGTCGTCGGTCCACTCGCCCAGCTCCCACCCTCCCCCGGCGTGAGCCGCGATCGTGGTGGGCGGGAGCACGGCCGGGCCGAACTCGTACGGGGCGCCGAGGGCGTCGCCAGCGGCGGCGGCGAGGATCGCGCCGAGTGCGCGGTCCGTCTGAGGGGAGGTGAGGGCCATGGTGGCTCCTTCCGGTCGAGTCGAGCGGGTTTGCTCACTCTTGATCTAACTCATGGCCACTGACATTAGCGCAGACCTGCTTGAATCGGTGAATGAGCACGAGGGCGAAGAGGGATGCGAGCCTCACCAACTACGCGCGGCCGTCGGTCGCGGTCGACACCGCGGTACTGACGGTGCGTGACGGCAGACTCTGTGTGGGGCTCCTGACGGACGAGCGGACGCGACGACGGCGACTGCCCGGGACCTTCCTCCACGAGGGAGAGGTGCTGGCCGACGCGGTGCGGCGCTCGCTGCGCGAGAAGGCCGGCATCCGCGATGTCGAACCGGCGCAGCTCCACGTCTTCGACGCGCTCGACCGGGATTCACGCGGATGGGTCCTGTCGGTCGCGCACATGGCCGTCGTGCGCGCGGATGCGCTGGGCGCCCTCGATGCGGCCCCCATAGCGGACGCGGTCGGCCTCGACTTCGACCACGACGCGATCGTGCGGTTCGCGGTGGAGCGCCTGCGGCTCGACTACGACAAGCACCCGGATCCCGCGGACCTCCTCACCGAACCGTTTACGATCGCGGAGCTGCGCGAGGTGCACGAGGCGGTCGCGGGCGCGCTCCTGCAGCCGGACACGTTCCGGCGGCGCGTGCTACCGCAGCTCCTGGACACTGGCGACATGCAGCGCGGCGGGGTGGGGAAGCCGGCGGGGTTGTTCCGGCGAGCGTAAGCGTGCCGCCTCAGAGCCTTGCCTCCGCCGTGTTCAGGCCGAAGGATGAGACGCATGAACGATGCTCACCGTCTTGCTCGGCACCTGTCCAACGCTCTCGCTACTCGCCCTGAGATGTCAGAGGACGCTGCTGGTCCGTCATGGGCAGCAGCGATCGAGCAGGCGATCGGCGCGCTGGACTGGCTTGGAATCGCTCACTTCTCGACAGGAGCGCCAGACGGCGAGGGCTGGGTCGATGGCGACGAGCTGCACTGGTGCTCGGTCCAGGCTGACGAGCCGTCCGGGTACACCCTCCGCGTCGACCTCGATCTTCCCGGCGATCACACCGTGCTGCTCCCGCTCCTCACGGAGCTGTCCCGTCGACGCCCTGAAGCCATGGCGGTCGTGGGCGACGCGTTCGTACTGCTCCGCTTCGCGGACGATGAGGCCTCAGCCCTTGCCATGGAGCTCGCGACGATCTGCGCGGCCGTCCTGGAGCCCCGCCCCGGCGACGTCATCGACGCCGCGATCTGGGAGCGTTCCGAGCAGCCCCGAGGCTTCCCTCGCATCGGCGACCTCCCGACGGCGACCGCCATGTACGCGTGACGAGCGGTCCTCTCCCCGAACCGCCGAACCTGAGCCGACGTCAGTGGTCGCCCACACACTGGAATCACCGCTCGGAACCGACACCGGCGGGGCGCCCGGAGGGCGGCGAGAGCCGCCCGGAGGCCGGGGCCGCGGTCGGATCCCTGCGACGGAAGGAGCCGGCCATGGCCGACACCGACTACACCGCGCTGCTCATCGTGCTCGACCGATCCGGTTCGATGAGCGGCATCCGCGACGACATGGTCGACGCGCTCGAGCAGATGCTCCGCGACCAGGCGGCGCAGCCTGGCATGCTCACGGTCGACCTCGTCACCTTCGACGACGTCGTCGAGCACACGCACGTCTCCGCGGCACCCGAGGACGTCCGCATCCGGCTCGAGCCGCGCGGCGGCACCGCTCTCTACGACGCAGTCGGCAGCTCGATCAACGGCTTCGCCGCCCGGCTCGACGCGCTGCCCGAGCACGCCCGCCCCGCCACGGCGCAGGTGGTGGTCGTCACCGACGGCTTCGACAACCGCAGCCTCGAGTACACGCCCGGCACCGTCCGACGCCTCATCGAGCGTCAGCGCGAGCGCGCCGGATGGGATGTCGTCTTCCTCGGCGCGGATCAGGACGCGGTGCTCGCGGCCGCAGACCTGGGCATCGGAGCGGACCGGTCGATGACGTTCTCGCGCGGCGCGCACAACATCGATTCAATGGTCGGCACCATGAGCCGCCACATCTCGACGGTGCGCGCCGGCGGCACCGGCGGGTTCACGGACGCAGACCGCGAGGCGGCGGTCGAGAACGAGGACGACGACCTGCGCTGACCCTGCGGGCCGTCGACGGGCGGCTGCCGCACAATGACCCCGGGCGGGGTCCGCTCGCGCAGCGACCCCGCCCGCACGACCACAGCCGAAGGGGCGCCGTGATCATCGATGACACGACCGGAGAGCTGCTGCTGACGGCCAGCGACCTGACCAGCGCGAGCGCGTGCGAGTGGCGCGTGCTCACCTCCCTCGATGCCCGCCTCGGCCGGCGCGAGCGGCCGCCCGCCGACGACGACGCGATGCTCGCTCGCACGGCGATCCTCGGCGACGCGCACGAGGAGCGCCTGCTCGCGGGGATGCGCGAGCGTGGTCCGGTGGTCGAGATCCGCCGAGCGCTCGACGACGAGGGCCGGAGCGAGGCCGTCGCCCGCACACAGGCGGCGCTCGATGCCCGAGCGCCCGCCATCTTCCAGGCGGCGTTCCGCGGCGAGCGCTTCTTCGGCTACGCCGACTTCGTCGAGCTCGACGAGCAGGGACGATACGTCGTGTCGGATGCGAAGCTCGCGCGCCACGCGAAGGTGACCGCGCTGCTGCAGCTGGCGGCCTACGCGCGGGCCATCCGCGCGATGGGAGCGCCGGTCGGCGACGAGGTGCGGCTGCTGCTGGGCGACGACACCGTCAGCACCCACGCGTTGCGCGACATCGAGCCGGTGCTGCTCGAGCGGCGCGCGCGGTTCGAGCACCTGGTCGACGAGCGGCTGCAGGCGACGGATCCGCTGGCCTGGGCGACCGACGGCATCCTCGCCTGCGGGTCCTGCCCCGCCTGCGAGGAGCAGATCGCGGCGACCGACGACGTCTTCCAGATCGCCGGCCTCCGTCGCGACCAGCGAGATCGGCTGCGCGCCGCCGGCATCTGCTCGGTCGCTGAGCTCGCCGCGGCTGACGACGCGGCGAAGCCTCCCCGTATGGCGATCGCGACCTTCGCATCCCTCCGCCAGCAGGCAGCGGCACAGCTGCGCTCGCGCGAGGCGGATGCCGTGTCCTTCGAGCTCGTCGACGCGGCGCCGATCGAGGCACTGCCCTCGCCGAGCGACGGCGACCTGTTCTTCGACTTCGAGGGCGACCCGCTCTGGCAGGACGGCCCGTTCTGGGGCCTCGACTACCTCTTCGGCGTACGCGACGCCACGGGCGCGTTCACGGGCTTCTGGGCGCATTCCCTCGCCGAGGAGCGGCAGGCGCTCATCGACTTCCTCGCCTTCGTGCGCGAGCGCCGCGAGCGCCACCCCGACCTCCGCATCTACCACTACGCGTCGTACGAGCGCACGCACCTGCTGAGCATCGCCGCCCGGCACGGCGTCGGTGAGGAGGAGGTCGACGACCTGCTGCGTGCGGGCGTGCTCGTCGACCTCTACCCGGTGGTGAAGCGCTCGCTCGTGGTCGGCAGTCCGAGCTACTCGCTGAAGAAGCTCGAGCCGCTCTACATGCCCGCGGAGCGCGCGGGCGAGGTGACGAACGCCGGCGACTCGATCGTATGGTTCCAGCAGGCGACCGAGCTGCGGGAGCGGGGCGAACACGAGGAGGCCGATCGCCTCTTCCGGCAGATCGAGGCCTACAACGCCTACGACGTCGAGTCGACGCATGGCCTCCGCGACTGGCTCCGGAGCCTCGTGTCGGGCACCGGGGCCGAGCGCGCCGCGGTCTCGCCGAAGGAGCTCTCGCCCGAGCGCGCCGAGGTCGTCGCGGCCCGCGAGCGGCTCGTCGAGCGGCTGCTCGCGCGCGCCGGCGACGACCCGGCCCACCGCGACGCCGAGCAGACAGCGCTCTGGCTCGCCGCGGCCGCGGTCGGCTTCCACACGCGGGAGCGCAAGACGTTCTGGTGGGAGCACTTCTCTCGGCTCGACGGACTCGTCGAGGAGTGGCGCGACCAGCGAGACGTGGTGACGATCGACGAGGTGCTCGAGGTCGGTGGCTGGGAGCAGGAGCCGCGCAAGCAGAGCCCTTCGCGCCGGATCCGCTTCCGCGGCACTGTCGCGCCGGGTTCTCGCCTCGGCGACGAGGCATCCGGCATGCATGCCGTGTACACGCAGCCGAGCCCGGTCGACCCTGACGCGACGACAGAGCTGCGAGCCCACGCCAGGACGACGCTCACGGCGATCGACGGCGATGAGTTCGAGCTCGTGGAGCAGGCGGGCAAGGGCAACTCGCCCTGGGACGCGCTGCCGATCGCGCTCACGCCGGCGCAGCCGCCGAACGCCGGCCCCCTCATCGAGTCGATCGAGGCGTGGGCGGAGCAGGTGGCTGCGACCGTCCCCACCGAACACGCGCTGTCGGAGAGCCTGCCGGACGACGCCGCGCTCGACGTCCTCCGTCGCCGCGCGCCTCGGGCGCTTGCGCCTGTCGGTGAGGGCGACCGCGCGACGATCACGGCGATCGCCGATTCTCTCGCCGGGCTGGACGCCCGCTTCGTCGCCGTGCAGGGACCTCCCGGCACTGGGAAGACCTACACCGGCGCACGGGTGATCGCGCGCCTCGTCGAGCGCGGCTGGCGCATCGGCGTGGTCGCCCAGTCGCACGCGACGGTCGAGCACATGCTCGAGGGCGTCATCGAGGCCGGCGTGCCGGCCGATCGCGTGCTGAAGAAGCGGAAGGAGGGCGACACCGCCTCGCACTCCTGGACGGCCTCGTCCGATCCCGAGGGCGAGCTCGGTACCGCGGGCGGCGTCGTCGGTGGCACCGCGTGGACGTTCGCGGGTCTCGCGAACAAGGGCCGCTCGCCTCTCGACCTGCTGGTGATCGACGAGGCAGGCCAGTTCTCGCTCGCCAACACGATCGCCGCGGGACGCGCCACGAAGCGCCTGCTGCTCATCGGCGACCCGCAGCAGCTGCCGCAGGTGAGCCAGGGCACGCACCCCGCGCCGGTCGACGACTCGGCGCTCGGCTGGCTGTGCGACGGAGCCGCGGTCGTGCCGCCGGAGTTCGGCTACTTCCTCGGCACCTCGTGGCGGATGCATCCGGCCCTCTGCGAGGCAGTATCCGACCTCGCGTACGACGGCATGCTCAGCGCGCACGACTCGGGGCGAAGCATGCCGGGCATCGAGCCGGGGCTCGTGCCGGTGCGGGTCGAGCACAGCGGCAACACCACGACCTCGCCGGAAGAGGCGGAGGAGGTCGTGCGGATCATTCGCGGGCTTGTCGGTCGCGAGTGGATCGACAAGCACGGGCGACGCCCGCTCACCGCCGCCGACGCCATCGTCGTCGCGCCCTACAACGCGCAGGTGGGCCTGCTGCAGGACCGTCTGCGGCAAGCGGGGTTCGGCGCTGCGTCGGTGGGGACGGTCGATCGGTTCCAGGGCCGCGAGGCCGCCGTCGTCATCGTCTCGCTCTCGGCATCCAGCGCGGCGGAGGTGCCGCGCGGTATTGAGTTCCTGCTCTCGATCAATCGGCTGAACGTCGCGATCTCCCGGGGGCAGTGGCTCGCCTACCTCGTGCACTCACCCGGGCTGCGGGCGCACTTGCCGCCCAGGCCCGAGGGTGTCGCGCAGCTGAGCGCGTTCCTGAGGCTGGCCGGCCCGCATGTCATGCAGGATCGGAGCCTGGGAGGCACGTATGACTGACGCGCAGCACCACGACGCTGAACTCGTGGACGAGATCGAAGGCAACTGGTATCGGCTTGCGCGCCGAACCCAGCAGTTCGACCGGAAGATGATGCTGTTCGAGGTGGGTCGCGCGATGCCAGACGGACTTGCGAGGCATGCCGGGGGTCGGGAGGTCTTCAAGCACACGGAGTACTTCCTGCCTTCGGTCGCCCACGGGCAGGCGCCGGCATTCCCGCCACGGTCCGGGCAGCTCCTCCTCGACCGCGAGGAGGCATTGGCCTGGGCGCTGGGCGCATTCGCGACCCG
This sequence comes from Agrococcus sp. TSP3-2-1, assembly GCF_049897585.1. Taxonomy (NCBI): domain Bacteria; kingdom Bacillati; phylum Actinomycetota; class Actinomycetes; order Micrococcales; family Microbacteriaceae; genus Agrococcus; species Agrococcus sp. TSP3-2-1. The sequence goes on along the minus strand of NZ_JAFCWN010000002.1, from coordinate 134,308 downwards.
AGAGCGAGTGGCTTCGGGCGAGCGACTGCCGAGTCACCACTTCGCGGCGCTCTGGCCAGCCGACCGCGCGTTTCCGGGATCGGCCGGCTCGGCTCCCCGGCTTGCCCCGGGATACGGCGACACCCTCGAGCAGATCAGCCGAGAGCTCCGTTGGGTCGAGCCGGGCCAGATCGCCGAGCTGATCGTGACGCACCACGATCTCCCTGGCCTGACTGCCACTCGCCTGACGCCCGCGCTCTGGTGCGCGACCGTCCCGATGCCCCCGCACCGTGTCGATCCGTGGCTCATCGAGGAGCTGGTGCGACTGGGCCAGTGGCGCGGTGTGGAGATGGCCCGGTTCGACATGGAGCGCGGCGATCATGGCGCACTCCAGCTGCTCTACCGACAGCACGAGATCCCTGAGCTGGCGGAGGTGCTGCTGCTCGGAGCGAGGCTCGCGATCGGCGCGGAGCCCTCGCAGTACCTCGTCGACGTGCTCGTGGAAGACGTCGAGGAGGCGGAGCTCGCGGAGCCGGGTGAGCTGCCGATCCTGCATCCCCCGACGAACGTCGACCACGGCGGGGCCAGCGATCAGCGACGGGCGAAGGAGCGCTGGGAGCGCGACATGGAGGCGCGTGGATCCCTCCGTAACGATCCGCTGATCGACGAGCGATGGCACGGCTTCGCCGACCGCCTCGCATCCTCGATCCTGGCGCTCGACGGCGACCTGATGGGCGGCCGCCTCGGCACCCTCTCGATGACCACCTACGCAGTGGTGCACGGCTTCGACGGCGACGAGTCTCCGCACGTTCGCGTGATCGTGCGCGATGGCGGCTGGTACTGCCAGATCCGTTCCGGCACGGACGATGAGCGTTCAGCTCGGCTGCAGGGTCTCGGTATCGTGCCGCGCGGGTGGGGCCGCGGATTCGTGCTCGCTGGCGAGCCGACCGTCCCCGACGAAGATCCGTCCGATTGGAGCGTCGGCCGCTGGTTCCCAAGCGGGACGAGCCCGTTCGAGGTGGCGCACGAGCTGCTGGTCCAGCTCACCCTGCACCACGGCATCACAGCCGATGACCCGGTGACCATCCATGGCCTGGACTACTGGTTCCCGCGAGACCCCGCGACCTCCAGGCTCGGCGACAGCTGGTTGCTCGGGTTCTCGCACGTCCGCGCTGAGGCGTCGAGCACACCGGAGGAGGATGCGGACCAGGCACCGGCACTGCCGCCTTCGGAATCGCCCGCCATGCGCCTCTTCGAGTTCCAGGTCGACGATCAGGAGACTGCGATGTTCCGCTGCCGGGCGCGCGATCTCGCCGAGGCGATGACGAAGGCGCGGAGTGCTGGCGTCGGCTCGCCGATCCTCCTCGCCGAGGCGGCGATCGAGCAGGCCGAGCGGACCGAGGTCGCGAGAGCTCGTGCGCTGGATGATCCGATGCTGGGCCCGTCGTGGATGCCGCTCATCGACGCGATCGCGAACGAGCTCGATGTCGTGGATGCGAACGCGCCCAGGATCCTGCAGCTCTACGCGGCGCAGTTCCGCTACGACCCGCACGTGTCCCCGTACTTCCAGTTCCTCAGGCAGTCCGATGGCACCCTGCTCGCCGAGGTGCGTGGTCCGTGGCCGGAGCCGACGAGCTCGCTGCCGGCCTGGGAGGAGCGGGCAAGGATGCTCGGGTGGCGCATCCGAGGTGACGAGGTGGACCCGACGGAGGAGCCGCTGCTGCAGGAGCAGGCAGACTCCCCCAATCCGACGAAGCGGTTCGGAGCGCATCAGAGCGGGTACACGATCGTCGCCAACGTGCTGGCGATGGTCTTGTTCACCTGGGAGATCACAACGAAGGATCTCTTCTGCCTCGTCGGACAGCCGCAGGTCCTCGAGGCACAGGAAGGCTTCGAGCGACTCGAGGGCTACGAGGTGTTCAAGCTGAAGGACCCAGGAGACAGCTGACGCCGCCGATCCGACGAGCCTGAGTCAGAGCCCGTGCAGCTTCCGCCAGAGCCAGTGCCTCGACAACGGGTCGAGGGATGCGCCCTGCGCTTCAAGCATGCGAAGCATCGGGAATCGCTCGACATCGATCTCATCGAGCTCGCGCCGGTACGCGGGCTCGCGGAGCTGCGCGAGCACTGCCTCACGCCAGAACAGCCAGGAGGAATCCGTGACCCGCGCGGTCCTGCGCAGATCGACCTCGTCCTCACAGAGCTGGAGGTAGCCGCGCAGCACAACACGGTCCGATGGAAGCACGTCATCGTGGAGCACGAACTCAGGGCTCCCCCGGTCCATCAGCTCCTAATATCGCTGGACATACACGGCTTCGAAGTCGCGGTGCATCTGGCGACTGTGGAAGAGCACCTGCCATGCAGCGAGAAGGACCGCGACGAGCGTCACGCACTGCAGCACGAACGCCCAGTCGTCGAGCGTCATGACTCGACACCCTCCACGGCCATCCACGCGATCAGGCGCACCTCGTCGAGCTCCACCGGCGCCAGCGGCTCCACATTTCCGGCCGCCTGGATGCCGAAGGCGTCCAGCACCCCGACGATCGCATTGACGACATCCACCGGAGTCCCTGCCGTGCGCAGAGCGCCCCGCATCGCCTTCCTGGCCTTCGCGGACGGCACCGCTTTGAGCCGCTTGAGCGTCTCCATCTGGGCGGTCCCCAGGTGGCCTCCGTGGTTCAGGATGACCTGGCGAGCCTCGCGAAAGGATGCCGGCGCCTCGGCCGCCAGCGCGTTCGGATCGGTGGATCGCATCCACGTCGAGTGCGCATGCTCACGCGCGAGCGCCCACGCCTCGTACGCGCCCTGGAAGGCAGCCTCCGAGAGCGAGCGAGCCCGGGTGGCGCTGCCCGGATCCGCGGTGACGAGCGACTGGAGGGTGTCGTCCTGCACGAGCTCACCGTCCTCGACCTCAATCGGCTGCCAGGACTCGTCAACCTGCACGTTGCGGAACCAGGTCTGGCCGCTGTCGCCCATCTGGAGGCAGAACACATAGGCCCGGCCCTGGACCGCGGGATTCACGAATCCGCTGCCGATGCCGAACGGCAGGTCCTTGAGCCGTGCCTCGAGCTGCGAGTCAGCATCGAGCGCGTTCGCGAGCCGACGCCGGTACTCCTCACCGGAGCCTGCCGCCGAGCCGCCGCCCTGTTCCACCAGGTGCTCGATCTCCTCGACGATCGCGTCGGCGTCGTAGTGGTCCTGCGGGGTGAGGTGAGAGAAACCGGGCAGCACCTTGCCGGCACCGATTGCCGCGTCTGCCTGGCGCAGCTTGCGGATCAGCGTCTGCTCGAGGCCGAGGAAGTCGTCGAGCCGTTCCGCGGGGAAGAAGACGTCGAGCTCGATCGAGCGGTGCTGGCTGCCGATGCGATCGACGCGGCCGTGCCGCTGCACGATGCGCATTGGATTCCACGGCAGGTCGTAGTTCACGATGTGCGCCGCCTGCTGCAGGTTGACGCCCTCCGCGAGGACGTCGGTGGTCAGGAGCACGTCGTACAGGTCAGCTTCGATCGGCGTCCCGTCGGCCTTCAGTTTGCCAGCGGTGCGGGGTGCGAAGTTGGCGACCGCCTTCGCGCGCGTGGGCTGGTCGATGCCGCCTCGCTTGCCAGACGCGAACTCGCCGATGATCGCCGGTGCGACACGATTCCGATATGCCGCGAGAGGCGAGTCGGCCGGTGCAGCCTCCAGCGCGTCCAGGAGCCGATCGTGCAGATCTCTGATGGTGTCTGCGTAGGTGGAAAACACGATCACCTTGCGCCGATCGCCGGTCGGTGCATCGATGGAGGCGGGCTTCTCGGCCTCTGCGGCGATGCGCTCGAGCTCGGAGAGGAGCGCCTCGACCTTGGGCTCTCCTGCGTGCGCCGCCGCCTCGGCGAGTGTGCGCAACCGCCGGATCAGCTCGAGATCGAGCGCGACATCGGACGCGAGCAGGTCCGCATCGTAGAGCGCGGCAGGTGACGCCTGGTGCTCCGTGTCGGCATCGAGCCCGGCGACGATCTCGTCGAGGTCCTCGGACTCGGAGCCGACATAGTCGCGCAGCGCGCCGCCGGTGAGCACGGTGCCCCTCCCCAGCGCGGAGAGGAACGCCTCGTGCGTCCGCTCGAGCACGCTCAGGGTGCCGGCGAGCGCCGTGGGAGAGGACTCGAGGCGCTTGAGTAGCGCGGATCGGAGCAGTCCCATGTTCGACACCTGCGTAGAGTTGAGATCCTCCGACCTCAGGTAGCGGCTCGGCACGTAGCGCGCCAGCAGCAGCCGCCCAGGGTCACCCCGGCGCACCTCGAACGACGCGACATGCGCTTCCGCCTCAGGGATGTCGAGCGCGTAGGTGACGCCGTCGACCAGTGCGTCGCCCGGCGCGTCGAGCGCGTAGTCCACACGCCGCACGTCGGCGTCGGGGAACTCAACCGGGATCTTCTTGCCGCCCGGCCCGGTGATCATCTGCCCCTTGTAGTTTTCTTTCACGAACCGGCGGGTGCGACGCACGGCGACCTGATCCATGAGGTCGAACAGGTGCGCTGGAGTCAGCGCCTCGGGATCCATCGCCTGGGCTTCGCGGATGTACTTGCGGATGGACGGGATGCCGATCGGCGCGAAGCGTGCGTCGTCGCGGATGAAATACTTGACCAACGTTTCGAGGTCGATCAGCGAGTTGTTCACGGGCGTCGCTGTCAGCAGCACCACCTTCTTCGGGTGCTTACCCGCCAGGATGATGCGATCCATGGCCTCGGACCGAGCCGCACCCGCGTTCCGGAGGTTGTGCGCCTCGTCGACGATGACGAGCGCCGCGTCCTCTGCGCGCTCGACGAAGGTCGCGTGCTCGGCGTGGAGGGGATCCATGCGGCTTCGGATCTCTTCGTAGGAGTGCACCGTGACCCGGCGAGACATGCCGAACTGCTCGAGCACCGGATCCCACACGGAGGCTTTCAGCGCGGCGGGGGCGGCGACGAGCACGCGCTGCCGCTGCTGCTCGGTCGCGGCAGCGATGACCTCGAGGGCGAGGAAGGTCTTGCCGAGTCCCACCTCGTCGGCGACAAGCACGCCACCGATCTCGTCGAGGAGTCGCCGCATGCGCTTGACGCCGTCCGCCTGGAACTGCGTCAGCTCGAACCTGGTCGCGCCGGCTTCCTCCTCGTCGAGGTGGTCGCCGTAGCGCGCCAGCAGCATGCGCACGAAGACAGTCCACGGGGAATGCTCCTCCCACAGCGGCTCGTACAGCGCGGCCAGATCGAACGCCTCCGAGTCGTTCCAGCACTCCTCGAACCAGTCGATCACCTGCTGGGTCGAGCCGTGTTGGCCGGATGCGCCGACGTTGAGCTCTGCATTCCTCGTCAGGCCCGCGAACGTGAGGTTCGACGAGCCCGCGAGGTAGGCGGGGTGCGTCGGGTGGTGGCTGATGAACGCCTTGCCGTGCAGGAAGCCGCCGGTGTACCGACGGATCTCGACGACCGGATCACCGCGCTCGTCGGCCGCGCGCAGCCAGGCCACGAGACGCTTCGCCGACTGCGTCGCACCCACCTCGAATCCGAGTGCGTCACGCTCCGCCTTCAGCCAGTCTTCGTGCCGTGAGAGCGCCGTTTCGAGCCGGCGCCGCAGAGCATCGCTGGCGTCCGGCGGCAGCAGGGGGTCGGGCAGAGGATCGGCGCCCAGCAGCACGCGGATCCGTGGCAGCCGCTCGAGCTCGTCGGCGAGGAGCATGAAACCGGCCGGGTTGATGTAGGCAGTGGCGATCGCGGCGTGCGGCGCCTCCTTGAGCGCAGCGCGGTTCACTCGGAATAGCCGTCGCACCTCCTCGCGCACGGTCATCGGCGGCGCGATGCGGTTCGTCGCGAAGACCGGAAGCTGCTCGGTCATCGTGCGCTCCATTCGTCGAAGTAGGCCAAGGAGCGATCCAGCCGAGCGCGGTAGTCCCACCCTCTGTGGAACGTCGCGAAGATGTGCTCGAACTGATCGCGCGTGAGGCCGTACAGCGATGCGACGAGCGCGTCGAGCTCGGCGATGAGGGCAGACTTGATCGGCTCCGCCTTGGCGCTTCCGACTTCGACGCCGATTTCACCCGCCCAGGCCCGGTATCGAGAATCTGCCGCGGCCAGCCGACCGGCAATCTCGGTCACGCGCTGACACCGGACTGAGGCAGGCAGGAACTCGGGAATAGGCAATCCGTTGAAGATGTGCAGGTTCATGCCCATCTCGACGTACTTGCGCGCATACCAGTCGAGAGGCACCGACGACAGGATCCCGAGAAGATACGCTTCCGCCTTGGCATCACCCGCGTAGCGAAACACATACGGGGCCTTATTCGTCAACACAGTCCCGGGCGGCACCAGTGCAGCGATCGAGGTGCGCGTGTTCGTCGCGTTCGTGACGTCGCGGAATGCGATCCGAGGGTGGCGGAGCGGCAGCGTGCTCGCGTCAGCAGCCCAGGACGCAGGCTTGCCGAAGAACGCCGATGACTTCAGGCCGATCTGGCGCTGTCGCTTCGCCTGGAGGGCCGCCTCGACCTTCGCGGGATCCGCCCACGCGTAGACCTCACTCGTCTCAGGCGTCCACAGGTCGAATCCGGCGCCGCCGCGCACAGGAATCCGGTCCGGGCTCTCGGGCCCATCGTCGAACGTCTTGCGGTCGTTGGTGGCATGGAACTCGGCGACGGGCCGGAAGTCCCAACCGGGACGCTTCGCGTCCAGGCGAGGCGCCTGCCGGATCTGAGCGAACACCTCGACGCTCTTCGCGTCGGGAAGGTTCGGGATCGCGGCCGCCGCGCTCGCCTCCGAAATCGTGGCGAATTCAGTTACGCCGAGGCGGTGCCGTCCGTCGAGGAAGTCGGTTTCGCTAGCGAAGGGGCCTGCAAGAGCCACACGACCAGACGCCACCTTCTCGAGTGCAGCGAGAGCAATGGCGTACTGGGGATGGATTGGGAATACCCAACGTCGATTGTTGAGGAGCACGACGATCTCGGCACTGGAGCGCGGAAGTACGGTTTCGCGCCACGCCCTGCCGCCGGCGGCATTGAACTGCGACCGAGGCACGACAATTGCGCTCCGGCCCCCGCTTCGAAGCAAGTGCCAGAACCGCCAGGCGAATGCCGAATAGAGGTCGACATCGCCGGTCCCGAGTCCCGGGTACGGCCCGGCGAGTAGCACCTTCCGGAGCGCCTCGACCGAGTCGATCTCTCGCTGCAGCTCCGGCAGCAAGTCCGCTCGTTCCACCCTGAGGCGTGCGATCTCGGCCTTCAGCGCTGCGGGCTTGAGCCCTAGCAGGCCGGGGCGCACTCGCAGCCAGAACTTGGGCTCTTCGACCATCACCTCCTCCCACGGGGGATTGCCGATGAGGACGTCGAAGCCGGGACGGTCGCGGAGGAACACCTCGGGGAAGAGGTAGGGCATGTGCGCCGGATGGAGTGGCTCGACCGCCGAACGGACTGCATCGGTCGACGCGAGCTCGACGAACTGCTCCTCGTCCCACGCTTCTCCGGCCGCGCGACCCAGACGCTTCGCGACTGCCACGTCGAACATCGCCTTCGCGGGGGCAGCAGCGGCCCGCGCGCGCTCGAGCATCGCGACGCCCTCTGCCACCTCCGACTTGTCGGCCTCGGAAGCACTCGCGTGGTCGAGGAGCAGATCGCGTGCAGCCGACAGAGGCTCGCGGATGATCGGCTCGAGCACCCCCTCGGCGCCGAGCGCCTCGAGAGCCTCGTCGATCGTGCCGATGCCGGTCAACGAGTTTGCGAGCACTAGACCATGGTCGAGGCTCGACATCGGCAGCCCAGGTACGAACGTGTGGATCCACAGGGCGAGCTGCGACAGCTCGACCGCGAGCGGGTTGATGTCGAGCCCGTAGATGCACCTACGCGCCACCTGCCGTCGAAGCAGCTGCCCCTCGGTGATCGCGAGGGCGCCCTCCATGTCGGCGCCGAGGGCGTCACGCGCCGTCTCCGCCAGCCGCGCCAGCTCGGCGCGGACGCCGGGCACCTCGGTCACGGTCAGGAAGTCGCGCATGCCGCGCTCGATCTTGTCGACCGCCGCGACGAGGAAGTGCGCGGAACCCATCGCCAGGTCGGCGACTCGGAAGTCGAAGAAGGCGTCTGCGGCCGCGCGATCCTTGCCGCTGTCCATGAGCGCACGGACGCGCTCAAGATGGCCATGCAGAGCGGGCTCGACCGACCGCTCGATGAGGTGGTCGACCACAACTTTGGGCGTGTAGTACGAGCCCGTCGCCTTGCGCTCACCAGACGCCGAGTGGAAGTAGGGACGCCCGGCGAACGCCTCTACTCGGTCACCCTCCTTCGCGGGCACGAACGCACCCTTCGCATCGAGGGCGAGATCCTGCTCGGCCACCGAGAGGCTGGACTCAAGCAACCCTTCGTAGATCGTTCCGAACTCGCGCACCTGCAGGCTCCGGAAGTCCACGGGGCCGCGTGATCCATCCACGGTCTGCTCGCTCAGCAGCTGCTGCAGCGCAGGCCCGAGCACACGATCCGTCAGCCGGAGCTTGCCGATGAGCGCCCCCTCGCCGCTGCCCGGATCGAAGAGGCTCCCGCCGTAGGCGGGCACTTCCCACCGGCCGTTGCCGTGGAAGATGACCTCCCACACCTGCACGAGATCCGACCAGATCGCGGCGGACTCGGCCGCGAACTGGTCCGGTTCGGTGTCCTTCTCGAGCGCGATGAACGTCTGCAGGGAGTTCGCGTCGTAGTGCTCGTTCCTACCAGCCGGCAGCAGCTCGGTCGCCTCGCCGTACGCCTGGAACAGCAGGCGGAAGAGGATGCGCATCGTCACCCGATACGCGTTCTGCAGCCCGTCCGCGTCGAGCGGGATCCCGAGCGAGGGCAGCTGCTCCGCCACTGCGAGCGCGATGCTCGGCACGACGCCCTCGTAGACGCGGTCGCGCAGGCGCGTGCCGAGGTCTGCGGCGTACTTGCCCGAGCCGTCGAGGAGCTGCTGGGCGGAGCCGTTTGAGTCGAGCGCGGCAGCCGAGAAGATCAGCGTGAGCAGCGCCGCCTGCTCCGGCGCGAGCAGAGCGAGGTCGAGCTCGAAATAGGTCTCCGACTGCCCACGCTGGCCTACGCCGACGCCGTCCCGGCCGGGATAGAGCCGCAGGGTCGACTTCCGCACCGCGATTACCCACGGCACGTCCTCGCGGCCCGCCACCTCGAGCGCCTTCGCCACCGGCGTCAGCTGGTAGGTGGCCGACTTCTGGTCGAACTGCTCGTCCTCCTTGAGCAGCACGGCGACCGCACGGCGCGGGCCCGTGGCGGTGCGCAGCACCAGCACGCGATCGGAGCCTGCGGTCTCGCTAGAGAAGCCGAGCGCCGCGACGAGCTCGGCGCCCCGCTTGGGCAGCATCGTCGCCGCCGCCTCGCCGGCCGACTGCCAGTCGGCTCGCTTGGGCACATCGCGGAGGAGGTGATACGTGGCGAAGAGGAAGTGGTTGGAGAACCCGTCGGATCCGGAGGCCGCCATCGCCTCCTGGATCGCGCGAATCTGGGCGTGGGCCGCGAGGCCGTCTCGCTCGTCCAGCACCGACTGCAGCTGTCGCTCCGCCTGGCCGACCGTGATCGGCCCGATGGATGGAGCGCCCGACGCGGGGTAGTGGATCCAGACACCGCCGGGAGCGACGACAGCAGCGATGAAGCCCATCGGCGCGCGGCCCGACCTCGACTTCCAGAGCGTCTCGAGCATGCCCTTCGTCGGCTGCGCGGGAAGCGTGGCAACGCCGACCTGCATCGCCCCGGCGCCCGCGTCATCGCGGCCGAGATGAACGATCGCGTCGGACGCCAGAGCGCCCGCCTCGCTCCACGCCACGGAAGTCGAGCTCTGCAGCTGCAATGCCGGCACGGTCATACCTCTCTCGAGCCCTCAGCTCGGAGCTGAGGCGGCGCGCGGTGCGCGACGGCTGATCCCGGTGGGGACGCCTGGATCGAACGCTAGCGCGAGATGGTGACGCGTCATCAGCTTTCCTGCGGCGAGGCTTGTCCGAAAGGGGACGGATGTCAGCGAGGCTCGGTACGTTCGGTCCGCCCTGTCGAGAACGAGGAATTCATGCCAGCAGATGGTCGCGCCGCAGTCGGTCTCGGACTCGAGGCGTTGGCCTCACGGCTCGATCCCATCATCGCCACGCGGTTGGCTCCGCACCTCGGCGGCCTCGAGTGGAACGCGATCCTGGGTGAGCTCGACAAGATCAAGGGTCGCTCGCCACGTGTGCATGACCGGCACGATCTCCAGTCGCAACTGCGCGTTCTGACGGAGCGGCTCGGAGGGCTCGGCTATCCGCTCGACGACTCGAGCCGAACCGTCTCTCGCCTCGGGAGCGAACTGCGCGTGGTCCGCAATCGATGGGCCCACCTCCACCCCTTCGACGTGCTCGACACCTGGCGTGCCCTCGACTACGCGGCTCGCCTCCTCGAGGCTCTCGGGGACGACGACGGGGCGGCTTCGCTCGCGCGACAGCGAGACCCGCTCTGGGGCAAGACGCAGGTGGATGACGCAACAGTGGACCGCGCGCCGGAGCCTGCGTTCGAGCTGCAGGCTCCGCCTGAGCGGCTCCCGCTCTTCGAGCCAGCGGAGATCGCGGGCGACGGTGGGTCGACGGAGCAGGCGGCGGAGCACGAGACGGCGCCTGGTGAGGAGGCGTTCGCCCGGGACGACGCGGCTCGGACGCCGACCGTCGGCCAGCGCCGTATCGAGTTCGAGCCTTGGGTCATCGTCCAGGTCGGGACCCCGGAAGTGCTCGATCACCTTCGTCGAGCTGCCTCGAAGGAGGCCGTCAGGGCGGTGATCGAGGAGATCGTCGCGTTCGAAGGCCCCGTGCAGATCGACCGCCTGGCGAAGCTCGTCGCTCGGTCCTTCGGCGTCGCAAGGCTTCGCCGTGACAAGCACCGGAGCATCGTGCATCAGATCAAGGCCTCGCGACTGCTGGTCGACGGCGACGGCTTCGTGTGGCCAGAGGACGTGGAACGGGACGATTGGAGGGAGTTCCGACCAAGCGGGCCTAACGACAACCGCGGCATCGAGGAGATGAGTCCCGTCGAGGTCGCGAACGCGATGCGGCATCTCCGCGCTCAGCAGCCGTCGCCAATCGATGACGTAAACTTCGATGCCCGCGTTCTGAGCACCTTCGGCCGTCGACGCCGCACCGCACTCGCCACAAGACTCCTTGCAGCGGCCCGTCAGCGGGTCGACCACTTCCCCAGATCGGAGGGCACGCGATGAGTGCGACCGGCACCGACCGCACGTCGGACATGAGCCCTTACGAGCTGGACGTCTGGGCATCCGTCAACGACTACTGGGAGGGCAGGGCGAACCGCCGCGGCCTGCCCAACTGGATCAATCGAACCGTCGAGGGCTCGCTCGACGCCGCTGGTCGCGCAGGCCAGAAAGCGGTCGACCGCATGCCGCGCGTGATCGTGGAAGGGGCTCAGAGGGCCGGTGACGCCATAGGGCAAGCGGCCGTCAAGCCGCTCGCCGCCAACGCGGCTCGTGTCTTGGAGCTCTTCAACGACTGGGCGACCGACCTGGTCGACCCGCGCTCCGTCGAGAAGCTCGCCCGCAAGCGCGGATTCGACATCGAGTCGTTCGAGGACCTTCGCGACCTCGATCTCAAGTCCTGCGATCGGCTGCTGACGAGGAACACGCTCAGATGGCGCACGGTGGGCGCGATCGAGGGCGGCGGCATGGGCGCCTTGGCCCTCGTGCCCGTGGCCGGACTGCCCACATCGATTACCGCCGACCTGGTGCTCGTGCAGGCCATGAGCGTCGTGATCGCTTCCCGCATCGCTTACTCGTACGGGTTCGATGCGAAGGATCCGCAGGAGCAAGAGTTCATCCACCGCCTGGTGCGACGGTCCTTCGTCTCGCAGGCGGCCAAGGCGGAGCCCCTCCGCGAGACGGCGCAGGCCGCCTGGGCGATGAAGGATCGGGTGAACTGGTCTCAGAAGCTGCGGGCCGACCATCGCCTGGCGGAAGCAGTCGAGAAGCTTTTGCAGTTCCTCGGTCCCAAGGGCGGCCACGTGTCGGTGCAGCAGGTCGCGAAGGTGCTGCCGGTCGTCGGCATCCTGGTCGGCGCAGGGACGAACTCCACAGTGCTCGGCGCTGTGGCGAGGGACGCGCAGCGCTTCTGCCAGACCCGCTTCCTATGCGAGAAGTACGGGCTTCCCCTGCCCGTCGCGCTGAGCCGCCTGCGCGACGGGGAGTCGTCGTCCTCGACGGACGCGGAGTGATCGGGAAGAGGCGCAAGAGTCTCGGCTACTTGGTCGCGGGCCAGGCGTCGTGCCAAGGCCCCGGCCACTCGTCGACGAGCAGTCGGGCGAGCCTGTCTCCGCGTTCATCGATCGAATCCTCATCGAAGCCGGCCGCGTACAGCGGATTCGTCACGAGATCTGCGTTGAGCTGCAGGTTGCTGAACTTCAGCAGCTGCTCCCGCTTCGACTCCCACGGATCCTTGCCCATCGCCGGGTTGAGGTTCTTCGTGACCAGGGAGAGGTTCCCCAACCGGTGGATCCTCTCCTGCCTTGCGCGCGAAGCGCGCTCGCTCGCCTCCTCGTCGCCTGTCTCCGGGAGTGGCCAGTGCTCCTGCCAGCTCTGCGGCACCACATGCTCGATGGTGAGCCCAGCCGGCACCTCGATCTGCTCGGTCTTGCGGCTCGCGCTCGTCATGCGTCGCTCGATCACCTCAAGCAGGAACAGGTCTCTGCGATTCGTATAGGAGCGGTAGAACGACTGTGTCGAGAGCTTGGCGATGAAGACGTCGTCGCTCGGCCACATTCGAGTCTTGTCATCGCTGGCTCGGAGATAGGAGACAAGCGCCGCGATTGGATCCTGGACGGGCTCCAGCGCCGTGCCGAGCGCTCGAAGCAGGCCGATCACGATGTAGTTGTAGTTCTTGCCCGCATTGGGGACGACGACGAATCGGCGGAACAGGTAGGACTCGAGTGCCGCGAAGGCCGTCAGCATGCCCTCGCGGGTGATGCGGCCCTCGTCCTTCCAACGCCAGAGACGCAGGACGACCGGATACATGACAGTGATGTCAAGCCTCTTGAGCCGGTCGAGGAACCGGCGCTCCGCCGTGTTGTGCGGGAGGTCCTGCAGCGCCCTATAGCGGTCGGCATCCGCGAGGAAGCGCCTGACGAAGGTGTTCGTCGCATCGACACTCTCCATCTCCGTCCGCGCCAGCGCCTGGAACTCGACATACAGCGCAGTTGCCGAGATGTCTCGGCCGTGTTGGTCGATGAGCCAGTGCATCAGGAACAGCTCCGCCGCGGGACGGAAGTACCGTCCCTGGCGCACCTGACCGCGCCACCACGGATCGGCGAAACGACGAGACCACTCGTCGCGGTCGAGCGCGTCGAGATCAATCGTGAATCGCTTCGCACGACGGAAGACCTCGTTCTTCACGAGGTCCATCGCGAGCAGCTTCTCTCCCTGGGCGTTGAGCGACTCGAAGATGCCCTGCGCATTGTCGCCAGCCTCGAGCCTGATGTCGGCGAACATCAGGTGCTCGTAGAGCGTCACGCGGAGCGCGTCGAACAGTTCCCGCTCGGAGCCTTCTGGCGCTTCATCGACCCAGCTTTCGAGCTGCTCGACGAAGAAGTCGTAGGCGCGCGTAATGTTGTGACCCTCGACCCTTGAGGCCTCAGCGTCATCCATGACGGCGAGGAAAGCCGCCTGATCCTGACGGGTAGGAGTGAGCTTGAACTGCGCGAGGCCCCGAAGCTCGAGTTCGTCGTCCTGCTTCCAGAGCCGGCGCAGACGCGTCGCCGGCATGTGCATGCCGCGCTGTTCCGAGAGTCGCGTCGCGGCGGCGAGCAGCAACAGCGTCGTAGTGAGTCGCTGCTGGCCGTCGATCACCTCCTGCGTCGTCACCTCACCGCTCTTTGACGGGAGATCGATGACGACCGCCCCGAAGAAGTGAGGCGTCATCGGCGCGACCTTCTCCTCATCGCCGCCTACCTGACGCACCAGCCGCGCGCGCTCCAAGTATGCGTCCGTCGTCTCCTTGACGTCCTCCCAGAAGGGTCCGAGACGATCGCTCTCAGGCTCACCCGGACGCGACTCCCAGACGTACGGACGCTGGTATAGCGGGATCTCGTATCTGTCGGTGCCCTGGAGCAGGGTTCGGAGCGTGACCGCGGCAGCCTTCATGCTGCTCACGCTACATCGGGCGATTCCCAGCTGACGCGATTCGCGACATTGCCATGAGTCGGAGATTCTGGCCGATGTCAGGGCGCTATGACTCGTCCGCCGCCTGCTTCATCGGAATGCCGCGCGCTCGGGCCGTCGTCGACGATGCCGACGCGTGACCCTGGTCTAGACCAACGCCCTTCGACTGCGGGGGCGCGAGTGATGGATGAAGTGCCTTCGTCACACCAATCAGAGCCCGGACAGGAGCGAAGCCTTCGCGCTTGCGAGCTCTTCGTCGGAGAGCACGCCTTCCTGGTGCAGCGCGGCGAGCTCCCGGAGGCGGTCGGCGAGCGAGGGCGGCGCGGCCTGAACCGGCGGCGCCGCCTCGTGGCTCGAGATCTCGACCTGCACTTCACCGAGCACGGAGGCTCCTGCGCGCGCGAGCTCGGCACCGACCTCGTTGTGGGCCTTGACGCTGCGGACCATGACGCAGTTGTGGCTCTCGTTGGTGAGATTGTGGATCGTCCTGTCCGTCGCGATGGTGAGGTACGCGCGTCGAGATTCTGCGCTCGCGAGATGCGCGACGCCAGCTACCGCGAGCCCCGGCACGCTCGACTTCATAAGCCCCGCTCCACCCTTGAAGAGAGTGCTCACCGCCGACCCCACGACGCCATCGAGGGCCGACCCGCGTTCCTGCGGCGCGTCGGCGGCCGCGGCAGCGAACTTGATGGAGCGCAGTTTCTCGAACGGGGTCTTCTTGAAGATCTTCGCCGCTTCGGTGTGAGTCTTGTCCCCGACGGCGATACGGACGTACACGCCCTCGTCGATCTCGATGGTCGATGTGCCGAAGATGCCCGTTGTCACCACTCGCCCCGCCGCGGCTTCAGCCTCTGCATGCGAACGCTCCGCCTCTGCGAGAGCCTCGCGTCGAGTGGTCTGCATGTCTGCAACGCCCTGCTTCAGTCGCGAGAACACGCCTGAACTCTTGGCGGCGCTGGAAGGCTGCGGGGGCGAGGCGGGCGCGCCCGATGCGTGGGGTCGAATCGACGCGGTCCATGCCGCGCCGTCCCAGTAGCGCTCTTGACCCGGCGCGTCGGGATACCAACCGGGTGCGGCCTGCTCGCTCACACCTCAACGATTACCACGCCAGGGGCGCATCGACGCTCCAATGTGAGCCGTCTTCATGACCGCCGATTGATTGGAAGTCAGCCTCGCGGGCAACCCGAAGCTCGCCGCGCAGCGCGTCGCCGCCGGGCTCAAGCCCATCCCGGGCGACGGCGAGCCGGTCGCGGGCCGCGTGCCGTCGATCGACGGGCTCTACACGCTCTTCACGCACTCGGGCGCGACGCTCGGCCTCATCCTGGGCGAGCTGCTCGCGGAGGAGATCGTCACCGCCACGCCGTCGCCCGTGCTCGCGCCGTTCACGCTCGACCGGTTCAGCGACGAGCAGCAGCGCGACGAGGTCGCCACGGGGGCGTGGGCGCCGGTGCGCTGACGACCGTCACTACATACGAGGAGCCCGGGATGGACATCGTCCGACCCGGGCTCCTCGCTTCTCATGGGTCCTCGGCGGGATCAGCCGTCGACGCGCTGCGGCACCTGGAGCGGGTTCTCGTCGCGCAGCGCCTCGGGCAGCAGCGCCGCCGGGAAGTTCTGGAACGCGACGGGGCGCAGGAACCGGGTGACGGATGCGGTGCCGACGGCGGTCGCCGTCGGGGCGGTCGTTGCCGGGTACGGGCCGCCGTGCTGCTGCGCGAAGGTCACCGAGACGCCGGTGGGCCACTGGTTCCACAGCACCCGGCCGGCCCGGTCGACGAGCGCGGGCACGAGGCCGCGGGCGACCTCGAGGTCGGCGGCGTCGTCCTCGTCGGCGACGATCGTCGCGGTGAGCTGGCCCTCGAGGCCGCGCGCGACGCGCTCGAGCTCGGATGCGTCGGTGTAGGTGACGACGAGGCCCGCGGGGCCGAAGACCTCGCGCACGAGCGCCTCCGGGTCGTCGAGCACCGCGTCGATCGTCGTCAGCAGCAGTGTCGCCTCGGGCGGCGACTGGCGGCTCGCCTCGCCCTCGCGCAGCACCTCGACGTCGCCGCGCCCCGTCAGCTCCTCGAGCCCCGCGACGAAGCCCTCCTGGATGCGGTCGTTCAGGAGCGGCGCGGGAGCCGGCACGGCCGCGCCCCGCAGCGCATCCACGATCCCCGACCCCGCCGGCACGAACAGCACGCCCGGCTTCGTGCAGAGCTGGCCCTGGCTGCCGGTGACCGACGCGAGGTACTCCTCCGCGATCTGCTGCGCGCGGCGCGACGCGGCACCGGGCGCGACGAACGCCGGGTTCACGCTGCCGAGCTCGCCGTAGAAGGGGATCGGCTCGGGGCGCGCGTTCGCGATGTCGAACAGCGCGCGGCCGCCGCCGATCGAGCCCGTGAACGAAGCAGCCTTGATCGCCGGGTGCTGGAGCGCCTCGACGCCGTGCTGCGTGCCGTGGATGACCGAGACGAGGTCGGCCGGCGCGCCGGCCTCGATCGCGGCCTCGCGGATGACCGCGACGGTCGCGTCGGAGAGTCGCGGGTGGCCCGAGTGCGCCTTCACGAGCACGGCGTTGCCGGCCGCGAGCGCCGCGGCCGTGTCGCCGCCGGCGACCGAGAAGGCGAACGGGAAGTTGCTGGCGGCGAAGTTGAGCACCGGGCCGATCGGCACGAGCATGCGGCGAAGATCCGGCCGCGGGGCGCCCATCGGCCACTCCGCGTCGGGCCGGTCGATGCGCACGTCGAGGAAGTCGCCGCGCTCCACCTCGTCGGCGAACAGGCGCAGCTGGAAGGTCGTGCGCTTCAGCTCGCCCTTCAGGCGCGCCTCGGCGAGCGCCGTCTCCTCCTGCGCGATCGCGATGAGCTCGGCGCCGGCCGCGTCGAGCGCGTCAGCGATGGCGCGCATCACGCGAGCGCGCTCCGCGTAGGGCGTCGCGGCCCAGACGGCGGATGCGTCGGCGACCGTGAGGACGGCCTCGTCGGTCGTGCGTGCGATCGTCGTGGTCTCGGTCATCGGGTCCTCCAGTCGTCGGCAGGGCACGGGGACTGCACCGTGCCGTCCCACATTGAAACCGCCGCGCGGCTAGAGTGATGCCATGAGTTCCGATGAACGGAACGCTCCGCGCTCGATGATCGGTCGCGTCGCTGCCGTGCTGGGCGCGTTCAGCGGCGAGCGGCCCGTGCTGGGCGTCAACGACATCGCGCGCTCGGCGGGGCTCGCGAAGTCGGTCACGTCGCGCATCGTGAGCGAGCTCGTCGCCGTCGACTTCCTCGAGCGCGCCGACAACGGCGTGCGCGTCGGCATCCGCATGTTCGAGCTCGGCGAGCTCGCGCAGCGCTCGAAGGAGCTGCGGCAGCTGGCACTCGCCGCGATGGCCGACTTGCGCCAGGCGACGGGCATGACCGTGCAGCTCAGCGTGCTGAAGAGCCCCGATCAGGTGTACGTCGAGATCCTGCGCGGCCGCGACGCCGACATGCCCATCCGCTCGCGGATCGGCGGGCGAGTGCCCGCCTACGCGACCGCCGGCGGCAAGGCCGTGCTCGCGCACTCGACGGACGAGGTCGTCGCCGGCGCGACGCCCCAGCTGTTCGAGCAGCTCGGCCCCGGCACCGTCACCGACGAGGCGGCGCTGCGCCGCCAGCTCGACGCCGTGCGGGCCAACGGCTTCTCGCACGAGGTCGAGGAGTCGAACCCCGGCGTCGAGTGCGTCGCGTGCCCGCTGCTGCGAGCCGACGGGACGCCGATCGCGGCGATCTCGATCTCCGGCCCCGCGCACCGCGCGAACATGCTCCAGTACGCACCCGCCGTCCGCATCACGGCCCTCGGCCTCAACCGACGCATCCGCGCCAACTCCGCCTTCAGCTCGCTGTAGCCGCTCCGCTGACCGGAACGCGGTTTGCGCCGCACCGGCACCGCGGCCCTACGTTGAGCGACGTCGTCAGACATCGACTGCTGCGCAGGGCTGCGCACAGGGCCGCCCATCGGCATCGATGCGCAGCGACCGATCAACGAGGAGGCGCCGCGTGAAGGCGATGGTGATGCACGAGACAGGTGCTCCGCTCGTGCTCGAGGAGCTCGAGCTCGACCAGCCCGGTCCCGGCGAGGTGCGCGTGCGCATCGAGGCGGCCGGGGTCTGCCACAGCGACGTCCACTACATCTCCGGCGGCCTCGCCGCCCGCACGCCGATCGTGCTCGGCCACGAGGGCGCCGGCATCGTCGAGGAGGTCGGCGACGGCGTGAGCGGCTTCCGGCCCGGCGACAAGGTCGTGCTCATGTGGCGCCCGCGCTGCGGCGAGTGCGAGTTCTGCCTCACCGGGCAGCCGGCGCAGTGCGCGCTCGGCAAGGTGCACGGCCAGACGAACGGCCTGCTGCGCGGCGGCACGCGCCTCAGCAAGGACGGCGTGCGCTACCACCACCTCATGGGCGACGCGTGCTTCGCCGAGCACGCGGTCGTCTCGCAGGAGTCGCTCATCGCGATCGACGCCGACATCCCGTCGGAGATCGCCGCGATCGTCGGCTGCGCCGTCATCACCGGCATGGGCACCGTGCTCAACAAGATGCCCGACCTGACCGGCAAGTCGGTCGCCATCATCGGCGCGGGCGGCGTCGGCCTCTCCGCCGTCATCGCCGCGCAGCTCGTCGGCGCCGCGCAGATCATCGTCTCGGATGTCGTCGCCTCGCGCCTCGAGAAGGCGCGCGAGCTCGGCGCGACCCACACGATCGACTCGTCGATCGAGGACTTCACCGACCGGGTGCTCGAGATCACCGGCACCGGCGTGCACTACGTGCTCGAGGCCATCGGCCGCCCCGCGACCATCCGCGCAGGCTTCGAGGCGCTCCGCCCCGGCGGCACCGAGGTCGTCGTCGGGCTCGGCGCCGTCGGCGAGGAGCTCTCGATCCCCATCAACCTGCTCGTGCAGGGCGACCGCAAGGTCGTCGGCGCGCTCTACGGCTCGTCGAACACGCCCGTGCAGCTGCCCGAGATCCTGCGCCTCTACCGCGCCGGCCGGCTCCCGCTCGAGAAGCTGCTCGACCAGTCCTTCGCGCTCGAGGACGCCAACGAGGCGATCGAGCACCTGCGCACCGGCGCGGTCGGTCGCCCGATCCTCGTCCCCTGAACTCCCCCTTCAACCGCACCAACGCATCCGCTTTGCTTATCAAAGGAGAGAGCATGACCGCCATCGACGACAAGCCGCCGACGATGCCTGACATCGTCGTCTCGGCCAAGGACCGCCGCCGCGCCCTGTGGGGCAGCGCCGTCGGCTCGACCATCGAGTGGTACGACTACTTCCTGTACGGGACGATGGCCACGGCCGTCTTCAACCTCCACTTCTTCCCGAGCGAGGATCCGGTCGTGAGCTCGATGCTCGCGTTCGCCTCGTTCGCGCTCGCGTTCCTCGTGCGCCCGCTCGGCGGCGTCGTCTTCAGCCACGTCGGCGACCGCATCGGCCGCAAGAAGACGCTCGTCATCACGCTGACCCTCATGGGCGTCGCGACCATGCTCATGGGCGTGCTGCCCGACTACGCCGCGATCGGCGTCGCCGCACCCATCCTGCTCACGCTCCTTCGCCTCGTGCAGGGCCTCGCCCTCGGTGGCGAGTGGGGCGGCGGCCTGCTGCTCGCCGTCGAGTACGCGCCGAAGAACCGCCGCGGCTTCTACGGCGCCGTGCCGCAGATCGGCGCGCTCGCCGGCCTCGCGCTCGGCAACATCGTGACGATCGGCGCTCGCGCGATCTTCCCCGAGGAGGCGTTCGAGTCGTTCGGCTGGCGCATCCCGTTCCTGCTCTCGGGCGTGCTGCTCGTCGTGGGCCTCTGGATCCGCTCGAAGATCGACGAGACGCCCTCGTTCCGCAAGGTGAAGGCTGAGGGCACGACGCAGCGCCTGCCGATCGCCACCGTCTTCAAGCACTACTGGCGAGAGGTCGTCATCTCGACCGGCGCGAAGTTCGTCGAGACCGCCACCTTCTTCATCTTCGCGACGTTCTCGATCTCCTACGCCACGAGCTTCGGCTACGACTTCGGCGCGGTGCTCGCGTTCCTGCTCGTCGGCGCGATCCTCGGCATCGGCGGCATGCTGTTCTACGGCGGGCTCTCCGACCGCATCGGGCGCAAGAAGGTCTTCCTCGGCGGCTCCGTCGCGGTGGCGATCTTCATCTTCCCGTACCTCGCGATGCTCTCGAGCGGCAACCTGTGGCTCGCGGGCCTCGCGATCATCCTGTCGTTCGCGGTCATCTGGCCGACCTACGGCTCGCTCATCGGCACCGTGCTCGCCGAGAACTTCGCGCCCGAGATCCGCTACACCGGCGCATCGCTCGGCTACCAGCTCGGCGCCGCGATCGTGGGTGGCCCCGCGCCGCTCATCGCGACCGCGCTGCTCGCGGCGTTCATGGGCAGCTGGATCCCGGTGGCCATCTTCGTGGTCTTCTGCGCTGTGGTCGGGTTCGTGTCGGTGTCGTTCGTGAAGGTGCGGCACAACGAAGAGCTCGATGTCTGAGCAGCGCTTCGCTGAGCAGGCCCGGGCGCCCCGCGTGGGCGCCTGGGCCACGCTCGACTCCCCCGTCGCGACCGAGCAGATCGCGCGCACCGGCTTCGACTACGTGTGCGTCGACGGGCAGCACGGGCTGCTCGGCTATGACGCGCAGGTGCGGGCGCTGCTCGCGGTCGCGGCGGGCGGCGCGACGCCGTGGGCGCGCGTGTCGACGAACAGCGCGGCCGAGATCGGGCGCGTGCTCGACGCCGGCGCGCGCGGCGTGATCGTGCCGCTCATCGACACCGCCGACGAAGCGCGCGCGGCTGCGGAGGCGGCTCGCTACCCGACGGCCGGCGGGCGCCGCTCCTACGGGCCGATGCGGCTCGGCCCGCACTTCGGTGCGACGCCGGAGGAGACGGATGCGTCGGTCACCGTGCTCGCGATGATCGAGACGGCATCGGGGCTGGCGGAGCTCGACGCGATCCTCGACGTCGACGGCATCGACGGCGTCTACGTCGGGCCGTACGACCTCTCGCTCGCGCTCGGCGCGCGAGTGCCGTTCGAGGTCGAGATCCTCCCGCGCCTCGACGCGGAGCTCGACCGGGTCGCGGCAGCGTGCCGCGAGCGCGGCAAGATCGCCGGCGTGCACTGCGCCGACGGCGAGCAGGCCGCGCGGCGCACCGAGCAGGGCTTCACGATGGTGACTGCTGCCACCGATGTGGCGTCACTCCGGGCAGACATGCAGGCGCAGCTCGGCGCGGCGACCGGCGCACGGCTCGAAGCATCGCGGGCGTACTGACGCGCGGTCGGACGTCAGGAAGGGCGGGCTCCTCGGAGCCCGCCCTTCCTCGTCTCAGTCCAGCGCCCCGTCCCCGGAGTAGCCGACGACCTCCCGGCTCTCGAGCATCGGGATGATCTGCATCCTGCCGATCGACGCGAAGTGCGCGCTCTCACGGTGCGCGGTGAACGCATCCGCATCGTCGTAGACCTCGACGATCGTGAAGACGTTCGGGCGCTCGAGATCGCGCGCGATCGAGTAGGAGATGTTGCCCGGCTCCTGGCGGCTCTCGGCCGCGAGCGTCGGCAGCAGCTGCGCGACGCGGTCGGCGGCATCGGGCTTGGCGATGTAGGTCGCGATCGCGACGAAGTGCTCAGTCATGGTGATTCCTCTCGACTGCTGCCGACCAGATGACTCAACCACGCGACGCGCGCATCGAGCTGCTCCGCGGCATGAGCGTCGGCATCGAGGTCCGCACCGCCCCCTCCTCGAAGTCGCTGCTGAGGAGCTCGAGCCCCGCGACCGCGATCTGCTCGAAGTTGGTGCGCACCGAGGTGAGCGGCACCGGCAGGCGTGCGGCGATCGGGATGTCGTTGTAGCCGACGAGCGCGTAGTCCCGTCCCGCCTCGACGCCGGCGCGGTGCGACGCGGCGAGGACGCCGATCGCCAGGTCATCGTTCGCCGCGAAGACCGCGGTCGGTCGGCGGGAGCCGTCGAGCCAACCGCTCGCCGCTCGCTCGCCCGACGGGATGCGGTAGTCGTCCGTCTCGGCGATGAGCGGCACGACATCGGCTTCGCCGAGTGCTCGCTTCGCGCCGGCGAGGCGGTCGCGCGCGCTCGTCGTGTAGAGCGGGCCGGTGACGATCGCGATCTCGCGGTGCCCGAGGTCGAGCAGGTGCCGCACCGCGAGGTAGCCGCCCAGCTCGTCATCGCCGACCGAGGCGGGACTCACGCCGTCGGAGCGGAGCACGAGCGCGTGACGGATGCGCCGCGACCGCAGCGAGCGCACGAGCGGGTCGTCGATGCGAGCGGAGGCGAGCATCAAGCCGTCGACCCCGCGAGCGAGGAGGGTCTCGGCAGCGTGGCGCTCCCCTTCCTCCGAGTCGCCGGCTGTGGCCACGATCGCGAACCGGCCCTGCCGCTCGCACGCCGCCGCGATCGACTCGTACATGAGCGCCATGACCGCGTCCGAGAGGCGCGGCACGAGCACACCGATCGTGCCGGTCTCGCCGCGACGCAGTGCCGATGCGGCCCGGTTCGGCCGGTAGCCGAGCTCTTCCGCGACGGCACGGATGCGGTCGCCGTGCGCTGAGTGAGCGATCTTGCTGTCGAGCACCCGGCTCACGGTCGAGATGCTCACGCCGGCCGCCGCCGCGACGTCGCGCAGCGTCACGACGTCGTTCTGCTGCGCTGCCATCAGCACCTCCTCGCCTCAGCGTAGTCACCGCATCCGGACACCAATTCTGATCCGGTGCTTGACAGCCAACCGCATCGGCGTGCAGACTGCAATCGTTCGCGCAAACGTTTGCACGTTGAATCGCAACAGACCTCCGCGGTTTCGCCGCGACACTCAATGGAGAGGACGCCACCATGGCTCTGGACCTTCGCGGGCTCACCCCCGCTCCCGTCACCCCGTTCACCCGAGAGGGCGCGGTCGACTTCGAGGCGATCAAGCGCCTCGGCGGCTGGCTCGGCAGCATCGACGGCGTCAAGGGCCTCGTCGTGCTCGGCCACGCCGGCGAGGGCACCTTCCTGACGCAGGAGGAGCAGGCGCAGGTGATCACCGCGTTCGTCGACTCGACCGAGGGCCGCGTGCCGGTCATCGCCGGCATCACCGGCGAGGGCTCGACCGTCGCCGCGCTCGAGGCGAAGCGCGCGGTGGAGGCCGGCGCCTCGGCGGGCCTCGTCTACCCCTCGCACGGATGGCTGCGCTTCGGCTACCAGGACGGCGCGCCGCAGGTGCGCTACCGCGAGATCTACGAGACGAGCGGCCTCCCGCTCATCCTCTTCCAGTACCCGGACGCGACGAAGGCGACCTACAACCTCGACACACAGCTCGAGATCGCGGACCAGGAGGGCGTCTTCGCCACGAAGAACGGCGTGCGCAACATGAAGCGCTGGGACACCGAGATCCCCGTGCTGCGCGCCCAGCACCCCGACCTGCAGATCCTCACGTGCCACGACGAGTACCTGCTCCACACGATGTTCGACGTCGACGGCGCGCTCGTCGGCTACGGCGGCCTCGCTCCCGAGCCGCTCATCGAGCTCATCGCCGCGGGCAAGGCGAAGGACTACGCGAAGGCTCGCGAGATCCACGACCGCCTCATGCCCGTGACGAAGACGGTGTACCACCGCGGCTCGCACATGGAGGGCACGGTCGCTCTCAAGGAGGGTCTCGTCGCCCGCGGCATCCTCGAGCACGCGACGGTGCGCTCGCCGCTGCTGCCGCTGCCCGCCGGGGCGCACGAGGAGATCGCCGCTGCGCTCGCCTCCGCTCGACTGGGCGCCGCGCTCGTCGCAGCCTGACCGCGTGCGGGGGCCGGGCGACCGGCCCCCGCACCACTCTCACTCCCGGAGTGAGCACCGGCCGCGCCGCCGACGAGCGGGCGCGCGGTCGCCGTCGCATCATGGAAGACGGATGCGACGTCACAGCTCGAAGGTCAATGACGACCATCGCGGCACGGCCGCGGTAGAACGAGGAGCTCCCCATGAGCACGATCGACACTCGCAGCACGAAGGACCACCACGGCGCCGACGGCGGCGCCCTCGAGCAGGGAGGCGCACCCGTGACTCCCGCTGAGCCGGCGTCCGCATCCCCCACCCGTCCGCGCCGCAGCTTCTGGCGCACGCTCGCCCTCGCCGGCCCGGCCTTCGTCGTCGGCGCATGGCAGTTCGGCCCCGGCAACCTCGCCTCGGCCGTGCAGGCCGGTTCCGCCTTCGGCTACGCACTCATCTGGGTGATCGTCGTCTCGACGATCCTCATGATCTTCTTCACCGACATGAGCGTTCGGCTCGGCATGCGCTCGCCGGTCTCGCTCATCCAGTCCATCAAGGACGAGCTCGGCAAGCCCGTCGGCGTCATCGCCGGCATCGGCGTCTTCTGCATCACGCTGATGTTCTCGGTCGGCAACGCGGTCGGCTCCGGCCTGGGCCTCTCGATGCTGCTCGGCGGCTCGCCCGTGCTCTGGACCGTCGCCTGCACGATCACCGTGTTCGCGATCCTGCTCTTCCGCAACGTCTACCGCGTCGTCGAGCGCGTGCTCATCTCGATCGTCGCGCTCATGGCCATCGGCTTCATCGTGAGCGCCATCATCGCGCAGCCGGAGTGGGCGCAGGCCGCCGCCGGGCTGTGGCCCGCGATGCCCGCGGGCAGCGAGATCCTCGTCGTCGCGCTCGTCGGCACGAACTTCTCGATCAACGCGGCGTTCTACACCTCGTACGGCATCAAGGAGCGCGGCCACACCCGCGCCGACTACCGCGACATCACGCTCGTCGACACGATCCCCGGCATCGTGGCGCCCGGCATCATGACCGCGCTCGTCATCGTCGTCGCCGCCGCCGTGCTCGGGCGATCGGGCGAGGAGGCGACCACGATGAACCAGCTCGCCGCGATCTTCGAGCCCATGGCCGGACCGGTCGGCTCGGCGCTGTTCGCGCTCGGCCTCTCGGGCGCGGCGTTCTCGTCGATGATCGCCAACGCGACCGCCGGCGGCACCATGCTGTCGGATGCGCTGGGTCGCGGCCCGTCGGCCGCGAGCCGGACGGCGCGCATCGTCTCGGCCGTCATCCTGCTGTGGGGCGTCGCGATCACGCTCGCGTTCCAGTCGTCGCCCGTCGGGCTCATCATCACCGCCCAGGCGCTCACCGTGCTCGTCGCTCCGCTGCTGGGAGCCCTGCTGCTCATCATGAGCAACCGGCGGTTCATGGGCGAGCTGCGCAACCGCTGGTGGCACAACCTCTTCGCGGTGATCGGGTTCGTCGCGATCGTGGCGACCTCGGTGCGGCTCATCTCGAGCCTGCTCGGCTGAGCATTGCGCCACAGGGGCGTCGAGCGCAGCCGCGCTCGGCGCCCCTCGCGCGCGGCGCACCATCAGCGTGAGCACCGGCGGGCGGCGCGCTGGGCGTGAGCGGCGGCTCCGGCGAGCAGGACCAGTCGTCCGCCGAGGCGGGCGCTGCCGCCTCCCGACCTGCGACGTCAGGCCGCGAGCGCTCCGCCGCAGTCTCGGCAGGTCGGCGCGACCGGCACCACCATGAAGCAGTTCGGACAGGTGGTCTCGCGCATCCCGTTGCTGGCCGCGGGCGCCGGCTTCGGCGTCGTCGCTCGAGTGCGGGCCGGTCGCTCCGCGCGAGCGGGGCGGGCGGCTCGAGCCGCGATGGCGGGCAGCGGCGCGAGCACCGTCGCGGTGCCGCCGTCCTCGGGCATCGCCGCAGCGAAGAACCGGTAGCACTCGAGCCGGTCCTCGGCCGCCACACGCTCGCGCGTCAGGGCGTCCGTTCCGGCCGGCACGCCCGCGTAGTCCTTCGCGACGAGGAGCTCAGCGGTAACGCACAGCGACGTGAGCCGCGGCTCTCCGCGCCGCTCCGCATCCGTCGCCACCGCGCCGAGCACGCGCGGGATCCACTCCTCCGGCGGCTGGTTCGTCGTGATGCCGGTGCGCGCCTGCACGCGGCCGCTCAGCGCCTGGAACGTGAGCCACGCCCCGTACTCACCGGCCGTCTCGATGAGCGCGTCGCGCGCGGCGGGCCACCACTGACGGATGGCGTCGGCCTGCGAGACGTACTTCCCGTTGGCGAGCTCTGGCATGCCTCCAACCGTATCGACGGCAGCCGGGAGGGCGCCCCGCGCCCGCGCTACGGGCCGACGACCGGAGGCGCGACGCGCGGCGCATCCTGGCGCCGCCTCGCCATCGCGATCATCCACTCGACGACGAGCGCGAGCCAGCCGGCGAGCCACGCAATCACGGCCACTCCCGCGATCCCGTTCGAGATGTCGTTGACCAGCGAGCCGACGCCCGTCTGGCCGGCGACGAGGGCGAGGGCCGAGGCGACGGACTCGCTCGTGTCGCCGCCGTCGACGACGGTGAAGCCGACGACCATCACGCCGATCGAGGTCAGCCACGCCCAGATGACCGCGCGCGTGCGGTGCCCCCGGCGCGCGAAGCACCCCTCGGCGGCGCAGCATGCTGACCGCGGCGGTGATGACGGCGGCGTAGCCGAGCAGCCAGATCGGGAACGAGAAGACCATCCCGACGAGCAGCCAGCCGCCCGTCGGCAGCTTGAGCGCGATCGCGGCGAGCGGCGCGACGATCGCGAGCCAGCCGGCGGCGACGAGCGCGGCGTCGGAACGAGCGGATGCGTGACCCTCGACGTGCATGCCGCAAGCGCGCCGCATCGGTGCCGTGAGGCATCCGAGCGCCCCGCCGCTCGCGCCCGAGCGGCGCGATCCGCGCTCAAGCGCCATCCAGGTGCGCGCGGGACGCTGGTGGCGGCACCTGAACCGCACCGCGACCGGAGGCGACCATGAACGACGCAGCGCGACCCGACGCATCCGCCGACGCCCACGGCAACCTCTCGACCTACCTGAACGAGCACCTGCTCGCCTCGGAGGGCGGCGTGAAGGCGTTCCACGCGGCGGCGAAGACGTTCGAGGGGACGCCGCACGAGCAGGCGCTCACCGCGCTCGCCGAGGAGGTCGACCGCGATCGGCGCGACCTCGCGAAGATCATCCAGCAGCTCGGCTACCGGCCGAAGGGCTGGAAGCGCGCGCTCACGCTGCTGCTGCGCGCGGGCGGGAGCGTCAACCCGGTGAACCTGCTGCGGATGCGGCGCAGCTCGATGACGCAGCTCGAGCTCGACTTCCTCACCGGCGCGGTGCGCGGCAAGCTCTCGATGTGGCAGGCGCTCATCGAGCTGTCGGCGACCGACTCGCGCTTCGACCGGGCGCTGCTCGACGACCTCGTGCGGCGATCCGAGCACCAGATCGGCGAGCTGCAGCGGATCAGCCACGAGACGGTGCGGGAGCGGTTCGCGTAGCGGCAACGCCACCGCCACCGCCTTCCTCCCATCGCGCGCGCTCATCGCAATGGAGGGAGCAGCTCAGTAGGCGCGCCGATAAGTGGATGCTTCCGCGCACGCCTTCGGTTAACGTCACGATATGAGCGCGCCCGACATCGACGCGGCCATCATCGACCGGTTCGCGGCCATCGCGGGCGATGCGCATCTGACTCTCGTGCTTGGTGCGGGCGCCTCTGCCCCGTCGGGGCTGCCCCAATGGGACGAGTTCGCTGCGAAGGTCGCGGCCCTGAGCGGACTCGTCGCAAGCGACGAGGTCGCGCGAATACTGCTTGCCAAGCAGGACAACACGATCGTTTTGGAGGCGGCTCGGAGCTTCGCTGGCCCCCGCTGGCCCGACGTCCTCGCCGAGGCGCTCTACGGTCGACGAGGCACTGACGCGGTCCCTTCTCCTCTTCACCTGGCAGCCGCGGGCCATCTTGCACAGCTTCCTGAAACGACGACCCTCGCGACGCTCAACTACGACACGCTGCTTGAGGAGGCGGTGCTTACGGCTGCGGGCGGGGTTGTGGTCAGCTGGGACGGCATCGACGAACCGGATGTCCCGACGGTTCATCACCTGCACGGAGTGGTGTTCCCGAGCGGCGCATACAATCCTGTCGTCAGCTTCCGCGACTACGCGGAGCTGGTGGCGGACACGGGCGCGTGGCAGCGCCACTTCCTCGCGACGGCCTTGGACCGAGGGCCGTTGCTGCTCGCGGGCACCTCGTACCGCGACCCGGACATCCGTCACTGGCTCCACTTGCTGCTGCGAGATGGGGAACCGGCTCACCAAGCGATGGTGACGATCGTGAGGGAGGGTCTCGGGCTCGAGAGGGGACCGTTCGACGCGATCAAGCAAGCGCTCGCCGCCGAGTGGGAGGCGATCGGCTTGTCAGCTTTGACGATGGAGGATCTCGCCGACGTCGCGATCGTGATTCGCGAACTTCAGTTCGTGGGTACCAGCGGCTACCAGCCTCCGCGCGAGCGCGCACGCCGGATCTGGGCGGCGCACGAGGCTCGGTTCCGGGATCTTCAGCACGAGTACTCGCAAGCACTGGGACGCGACTCGGCGAAGGTCGCGGCGGCGCTCAAAGCTTCCGCTCACAGAGCAACTCTCTGGTTGGCCGATGGAGACGGCAGACTCGCCCGCTGGGCAACCGATGGCCACATCTACGCCACTGCCGGGCTCCTAAAGCATGTGCCAACAGGTCACGACAGTCCGTGGATCGCTGGCGAAGCTCTCGCGGCGGAGGAGGTGAAGCTCGTAGACGTGCACCGCCAACGCGGCGTCAGCCCTTCTTGGGAGTCGGTTCTCGCGATACCGGTGTTCGTTGGGGGGTGCGGGCTCCCCGAGATAGCTGCCGCGGTCATCACGTTCGGCATGGAAGAGCGCGCTGTCAGCCTGCTGGAGCGTCAAGACGACTGGGCGAGCCTGGCCGAGCATCTGAGCTCGGAGTGGGGAAGCAGACTCGCCTCTGTCTTGCTCCCATGATGGGGACTATCGTTGGCCGCATATCAGGGAGGACCGATGACCGCGAAGAGTAGCTCGAACCCTCGCAACTCGAAGACTGGCTCGTACACCGTACGAGTGCAGAAGAGCGCTGTGACCGGCAAGTTCGTGTCGAGCTCAAAGCCGCAGGGCCGCATGATCGTGAGGGAGCAGCCGAAGAAGGCGTCCTGACGTGACTGCGACAGGACATCCTCGTTGCCACCTCGCGTGATTTCTCGCGGCTTCAGTCGTTGCCAGCTGTGAGGATGCGTCCGGCGCGTGACCGGGAGCGCAGCAGCGCTCGATCAGAGTGACGGCGGGCTGAGCCTGCGTGCGGGTTGTGGGCGTAGCCTGCCCGCGCAAGGCTTGCGACGTGCCCGGCCGGGCCGACGCATCCGCCCGCCACGATCTCGGGAGGCCGCATGACCAGCGCTGTCGTCGTCGGCGCGGGGCCGAACGGCCTGACCGCCGCCGCGGTGCTCGCGCGCGCCGGGCTCGAGGTCACGGTGCTCGAGCGGAACGAGACGATCGGCGGGGCGAGCGCGTCGATCCCGGCGTTCGGCGACCAGGCGATCATCGACCCGGGCGCATCGGGGCACCCGTTCGGCGTCACGAGTCCCGCCTTCCGTTCGCTCGGGCTCGAGCAGCACGGGCTCGAGTGGGTGCACGCCGACTACCCGATGGCGCACCCACTGCCGGGCGGACGAGCCGCGATCCTGCATCGCGACGCTGAGCAGACCGCGCGCGAGCTCGGCGTCGACGCGAAGGCGTGGCTGCGACTGCACGCGCCGGCGACCGAGGATCCGAATGCGACCGCCGAGGCGATCCTCGGGCCGCTGCTGCGGTGGCCGAAGGACCCGGTGCTGCTCGCGCGCTTCGGGTTGCGCGGCGCGTGGCCGGCGACGCTGCTCGCCCGCTCGGTCTTCCGCTCGGGCGCCGCGCAAGCCCTCTTCGCGGGATCGGTGACGCACGCGACGCTGCCGCTCGGGCATCCGCTCACGAGCGCGTTCGGCGTCGCGTTCGGCGGCGTCGGTCACTCCGCGGGGTGGCCGTTCGCCAGGGGCGGGTCGCAATCGATCGCGGATGCCCTGGGCCGCGTCATCGAGGCACACGACGGCCGGATCGAGACCGGCGTCGACGTCACCGACCTGCGCGACCTGCCGCCTGCCGACCTCGTGCTGCTCGACCTCACGCCGCGGCAGCTGCTGCGCGTCGCGCACGGCCGCATCGAGGGGCTCTACGCGAAGCGGATGGAGACCTGGAAGTACGGCCCGGCGGTCTCGAAGCTCGACCTGCTGCTCGACGGACCGGTGCCGTGGGAGGACGAGCGCGTCGGCCGCGCCGGCACCGTGCACCTGAGCGGCACGCTCGCCGAGATCGCCCACGCCGAGCGCGAGGTCGCGCTCGGCCGCATGCCGGAGCAGCCGTTCGTGCTCGCGACGCAGCCGAGCGTCGCCGATCCCGAGCGAGCGCCCGCGGGGCGGCACACGCTGTGGGCCTACGCGCACGTGCCGCACGGGTGGCCCGGGGACGCATCCGATGCCATCGAGGCGCAGATCGAGCGCTTCGCTCCCGGCTTCCGCGACCGCATCCTCGAGCGGCGGCCGATGACGCCCGCGGCGCTCGAGCTGTGGAACCCGAACCTCGTCGGCGGCTCGATCGGTGGCGGCACGCTCGCCGGCACGCAGCAGCTCGCGCGGCCGGTGCTCGCGAACCCGTACCGCGTGCCGATGCCGGGCCGGATCTTCCTGTGCTCGTCGTCGGTGCCGCCGGGCGGCGGCGTGCACGGCATGAGCGGATGGCACGCGGCGCACGCGGCGCTCAAGGAGATCGGCGTGCACGCCGGCTAGCGGCGGCTTGAGCAGCGCACCGCGCGCTCAAAGAATGGTCTCTCTACGGCTGCGTGCCGTCCCTCTCCTCCAACCGCGAGCGGCAGGGTGAGCGCCAGGAGCTGCTGACGCGGGGGATGCGCGAGATCAAGGTCCTCCATGCCGGCAACCCGGATGGCGTGATTCGCCGGGCACCAGCAGATCCGCGCGCTGGCCCTGGGCGCATACGCATTCATCGCTGCGGCATGCTGGGCACCATGAGTCGACGGATCACCAGCTTCGACGTCGCCCGTCTCGCCGGGGTTTCGCAGTCGACGGTCTCGCGTGCGCTCCGCGACCTTCCCAGCATCACACCCGCGACGCGAGCGAAGGTGGCACGAGCCGCTGCGGAGCTGCGCTACGTACCACTCGAGTCAGGGCGTTCTCTCTCGACACGTGTGACGCGACGGATCGCCATAGTTTCGGAGTCGCTCACCAATCCGTACCACCCACTGCTCATCGAGGCACTGCGCGCTCGGCTTGCCGACCTCGGCTACCAGACGGTGCTCCTCGCCGACCGCGAGGACGACGCGCTCACCGTGGCAACGCTGGCGGACGGCTCCTACGACGGCGTCGTCATCACGACAGCAGCCCGCACGTCAACCCTGTCGCGCACGCTCGAGGAAGCGGGCGTCCCCTGCATCATGGTGAACCGCTCGACGGACGATGTCGACCAGTTGAGCTGCACGTTCGACAACCTCAAAGGCAGCACACTCATCGCCGAGCTGCTGATCGAGCTCGGTCACACGCGTATCGCGTTGATCAACGGACCCGACAGGTACTCCACGAGTGCAGCTCGCGAGCGGGGACTCCGATTGCGACTCGATGCTGCAGGACTCTGGATCCCGGAGCGGATGACGCGGCGTGTTCCTTACAGCACCGTGGCGGGTCGAGCTGCTGCACTCGACCTGCTCCGTCTCCGCGACCGCCCCACAGCCGTAGTCTGCGCGAACGACGACCTCGGGCTAGGCGCGCTGAACGCCGCGGCCTCGCTCGGGCTAGCGGTGCCGGAAGACCTCACCGTCATCGGCTTCGACGACATCCCCATGGCGGCGTGGGACGTCTTCTCGATGACGACGATTCGATGCGACCTCAATCTCCTCGCTGCACGCGCAGTCGAGCTCCTTGCGCGCCTCATCCGCGGACGCGAGTCGGCAGGCTCGCAGGTGATCGATGTCGAGCTCGTCGCGCGAGATACCCACGCCCCACCAAGGGTCCCTCCGAGGCGTTGAGTTTCATACGTATGCACGGCAGGCTGACCGCAACGGGGAAGGAGTTGCGGGATGATGACAGCCAGGACGCGAGCGATCGAGACAATCGATCTCAAGTCGCCCTCAGGAGACGCCCGCGAGCGCGGCAGCACGGCGGATGTCCGCCAGGTCGTCGAGAGCGTGATCGCCGACGTCCGCGAGCGCGGTGACGAAGCGGTGCGCGAGTACTCCAAGAAGTTCGACGACCACGCACCGGAGACCTTTCTCCTCAGCGAGCGTGAGCTGGACGAGATCGTCGGGCGGGTGCCTCGGCAGGTGCTCGACGATATCCGATTCGCCCAGGAGCAGGTGCGACGCATGGCGCAGCGACAGCTCGACTCGCTGGCCGACTTCGAGATGGAGACGCTGGCCGGCGTGCTGCTCGGGCAGAAGCACGTGCCGGTGCAAGCCGCCGGCGCCTACGTCCCTGGCGGCAAGTACCCGCTGCTCGCGAGCGCGCACATGACGATCATCACCGCGAAGGTCGCGGGCGTGGAGCGCGTCGCCGCCTGCACGCCGCTCATCCAGGGGGAAGTGCCGGACGCCACTGTCGCAGCCATGCGCCTCGCCGGAGCCGACGAGATCTACCTGCTCGGAGGCATCCAGGCTGTCGCCGCCATGGCGATCGGGACCGAGACCATCGCCCCGGTCAACATGCTGGCTGGACCCGGGAACGCGTTCGTCGCGGAGGCCAAGCGCCAGCTGTTCGGCGAGGTCGGCATCGATCTCTTCGCCGGCCCGACCGAGGTGCTCATCGTCGCCGACGAGCACGCTGACCCCTTCGTCGTCGCGGTCGACCTGCTGTCGCAGGCGGAGCACGGCCCCGACTCCCCCGCGGTCCTCATCACGACCTCCGAGCAGCTCGGGCGCCGCACGATCGAGTACATCGACGAGCTGCTACCCGGCATGTCGACGCGCGACTATGCCGAGGCGGCATGGCGGGACTGGGGCACCGTGCATGTCGTGGCCACCCTCGACGACGCGTACGCGCTCGCGGACGCATACGCGTTCGAGCACGTGCAGATCCTCACGGCGCGCCCGCGCGAAGCATTGGAGAAGATGCACGACTACGGAGCGCTCTTCCTCGGCGAAGGCACCTGCGTCTCCTACGGCGACAAGGTGATCGGCACGAACCATGTGCTGCCGACGCGCGGCGCGGCGCGCTACACCGGCGGTCTGTGGGTCGGCAAGTACCTGCGCACGGTCACGTACCAGGAGGTCGTCGACGAGCGCTCCAGCGCGATGCTCGGCGAGCTCTGCGGTCGAGCCTCCAGAGTGGAGCGCTTCGAGGGCCACGCGCGCTCAGGCGATATCCGCGCCGCGAAGTACGGCGGCGCCGAGCTGCCCTGGACGCGACACACCTTCGAGCGCTGACGGGCATCACGCCGTCCCGGTTCCGCGGACAGAGAGTTGAGGATGGAGCAGAAGGATGCCGCCGGTCGCTTCTCCGGGCGCATCGCGCTGGTCACGGGAGCCGGTAGGGGTCTTGGCGAGTCGATCGCCGACACGCTGGCGGCCGAGGGAGCCACCGTGCTCGGCACCAGCAGGTCCCTGGAGGAGGCGCAGCGCATCGCAGAGCGGTACGGCAGCCCCGCGGTTGTGCTCGACGCGACGGACACCGCTTCCATCGCGCCGACGATCCAGCGGGCTCTGGAGCGAGTCGGCCGCATCGACCTCTTGGTGAACAACGCGGGGGTCAATGTGCCTCAGCCCGCTCTGGAGGTGACCGAGGCGGACTGGGATGCGGTCCACAGCCTCAACGTGAAGGGCACGTTCTTCGTCACGCAAACCTTGGCTCGACACTGGGTTGCTGAGAACCGGGCCGGCGCCGTCGTGACCGTCGGCTCACAAGCCGGGATCGTCGCGATCGAGGACCGCGCGGGCTATGGCTCGAGCAAGGCCGCCGTGGCGCAGCTGACCCGTCAGCTCGCGTTCGAGTGGGGGCAGTACGGCATCCGAGTGAATGCCCTCGCCCCGACATTCGTACCGACGGAGCTGACCGCGTCCACGCTCGCGCGACCGGAGGTCGCTGAGCGACTGCTCGGGCGCATCCCGCTCGGTCGATTCGGCACTGCGCAGGAGGTCGCCGAGGCGGTCGCGTTCCTGCTGAGCGATCAGGCCGCGTTGATTACCGGGCACGTGCTAGTCGCCGACGGCGGCTACACCATCCACTGAGCCGCCGGGCCGGCGGGGACGCCGGCGGAGGAATTCATCCCGGATCGCCTCGCTGTGCTGACCCAACCACGGCACGGGGTCATAGCGATACTCGAAGGACCTCGCCTCGACCGGCGACTTCAGCACGCGCACATCGCCCTGTTCGGTCTGAACTTGCTGCCAGCGATCGCGCGCCTCGAGCTGCGGGTGCGCAGCGAACTCAGCCATCGAGCGAAGGATGGCGTTGGCGATGCCGGCCTGCTCGAGCCGATCGATCGCGTCGACGGTCGAGAGGTCGCCGAGCACCGCTTCGATCCTCGCCTGCAGCAGCGCGCGATGCTGGACGCGTCGATCGTTCGTCGCGAAGTCGGGGTGCGCGGTCAGCGCGCGGTCCCGCAGCACCGTTTCGCAGAACCGCTCCCACTCACCCTGGTTCTGCACGCTGAAGAACACGGTGCCGTCGCTCGTGGCGGCCGGCCCGTATGGCGCCAGCGTCACGTGACTCGCGCCTGCCCGCTCGATCGGCCGACCGGAGTAGTGGCTGTAGAGGTAGGGCTGAGCCATCCACTCGCCCAGCGCATCTAGGAGCGACACGTGCAGATGATCCCCCCGACCTGTGCGACCACGCTGGATCAACGCTGCGAGGATGCCGCTGTATGCGTACATCCCGGTCGCGATGTCAGCCACGGAGATGCCCACCCGAGCAGGCTCGCTCGCGCTGCCAGTGATGCTGAGCAGCCCCGCCTCGCATGCGGCCAACAGGTCGTAGGCCTTCTTGTCCTTGTACGGGCCGACCGTGCCGTAGCCGCTGATCGAGAGGTAGACGATGCGAGCGTTGAGCCGCTCGACGGCCTCATAACCGAAGCCGAGCCGCTCGACCGCCCCCGGCGCGAGGTTCTGGACGAAGACATCGGCGTCGCGGACCATGCTCTGGAGCACCGCACGGTCCTGCGGCTCCTTGAGATCGAGGACGACGCTCTCCTTGTTGCGGTTGAGCCAGACGAAGTAGCTGGACTGCCCCATGACAGACCCGTCGTACTGGCGCGCGAAGTCGCCGCTCGGCCGCTCGACCTTCATGACTCTCGCACCCAGGTCGGAAAGGTGACGGGTCGCGAGTGGGGCCGCGACCGCCTGCTCGATGGACACGACCGTGATGCCGTCCAGTGGCCTCATGCCGTCCTCCGTGTCAGCTCCTGGCGGAGGTGGAGCTCCGCCGAAGGATGTCTTGTGCCCGTCGACGCACCGGCGCGTCCACCATGTCGTTCCCGACGCGCGTCGCGCCGTCCGAGCTGTCCGCCGCCAGCACCTGCCGCGCCCAGTCGGTCTCCTCCGGCGTCGGCGCGTATCCCGACCGGATGTGCGGCACCTGCGCGGGATGGATGCACAGCGACCCGCCGAACCCCAGGTCACGGCCATCCGCGGCGTGGCGGCGAGCTGCGTCCGCGTCGCCGATGCCGAACCATGGCGAGTCGAGCGCCGGCGCAAGGCGCGCCGCCGCTGACGCCGTGACGATGCTGGACCGAGCGAAGAGCATGGCTCGGTCCGAGGTCGATGATCCGAGGTCGGCTGCGAAGTCAGCCGCGCCGAACGCCAACCGCTCGAGGCGCGGATGGTCGGCGAACTCGGCAAGCCGCTGCACGCCGAGCGCCGTCTCCACCAGCGCGATGATGCGCACCGGAGGCGCGACGCGCTGAGCGACTTCCTCGACCAGCGCCTTCGACTCCGTCTTCGGCACGAGCACGGCACCGAGCCCACGGGCTCCGAGCCGGTGGACGAGATCCAGATCCCGCTCGAGGACATCCGCATCGTCGACATTGATACGGAGCATCGCTCGTGCCGCGTGCTCCGGGCGACTGCTCACCCATTCCTCGACCAGCATCCGAGCCGCTTCCTTGTCCGCGGCCGGCACTGCGTCCTCGAGATCGAGGATCGCCATGTCGGCGCCAGAGGCGAGGGCCTTCTCGAAGCGGTCCGGCCTCGTCCCCGGCACGAACAGGGCGCTCGTGACGTCCCTCACGGCGATGAGGTGGAGCGCGCCACCTTGACGACCGTGGCCTTCGTCTGTGTCGTCGCGAGCAGCGCCTCGACGCCCTTCTCACGGCCATAGCCCGACTTCTTCACCCCACCGAAGGGCAGCTCGACACCACCGCTCGCCCCGAAGTTGTTGACGAAGACCTGTCCGACACGCAGCGCGCGCGAGACGCGGAAAGCACGGTCGATGTCCGCCGTCCACACTGCAGCGATGAGGCCGTAGTCGGTCGCGTTCGCCTTCTCGATCGCTTCCGTCTCCTGGCCGAAGTCCATCGCGACGAGGACAGGTCCGAACACCTCTTCCTGCGCGATCTTGGAGAGCGGGTCGACGCCGTCGATCAGCGTCGGTGCGAAGTAGGAGCCGCCGAACTCGGTTTCGAGCCGGCTGCCTCCGGTCACGACGGTGCCGGAGGCCCCATTGACGTAGTCTTCGACCCGACCGAGCTGCTTGGTGGAGATCAGTGGACCGAGCTCCGGATCGTCGATGCCGCGACCGATGGTGACCTGCTCCATCGAGGCGCTGACTCGAGCGACGAGCTCGTGGTGGATCCGGCGATCCACGAGGAGGCGTGAGCCGGCCGAGCAGGTCTGTCCCGCATTCTGGATGATCGTCTTGACGACGGTCGGCACCACCTCGTCGAGATCGGCGTCGGCGAACACGATGTGCGGCGACTTGCCGCCGAGCTCGAGCACCGCGGGCACCAGCTGCTCGGCCGCGGAGGCCGCGATGAGCCTGCCGACCTCGGTAGAGCCGACGAAGCCGATCTGGTCCACGTCGGGCGAGCTGGAGAGCGCGGCACCGGTCTCCGCGCCCGTCCCGGTGACGACATTGAGGATCCCCGCGGGCAGCCCGGCCTCGAGAGCAAGCTGCGCGATCCGCACCGCGGTGCGCGGTGTCTCGTCTGCAGGCTTCACGACGACCCCGTTGCCGGTCGCGATCGCGGGGGCCACAGCGCGCGCGAACAGCTGCATCGGGTAGTTCCATGCCAGGATGTGGCCGATCACTCCGTAGGGCTCGTTGCTGGTGAAGACCTCGAACCCTTCGCCCATCGGGATCGTCGCTCCGTAGAACGACTCGATCGTCCGCGAGTAGAACTGGAAGTACCGCGCGCAGACGCGCACGTCGTTGACGGCCTGGCTGATCGGCTTGCCGGTGTCCTCGCTCTCGAGCCTGCTCAGCTCGTCGACATTGCCGAGTATCCGACGGGAGATCTCATCGAGCACGTCCGCGCGTCGTTGTGGCGACAACGCGTTCCAGGCCGGCTGCGCTGTGCGAGCCGCGCGAGCAGCTCTCGATATCTCCGCACGGCCTCCGAGCGATACGGCACCGATCAGCCCTCCGGTGGAGGGATCGATGTTGTCGTAGCTTCGATCGGTCGTGACGTCTGCCCCGTCGATGAAGCAAGGTGTCTGGATTGCCATGCGTCTCTCGCTCTCGTCAGGCGGCTGCATCGAAGACGATGCCGCCTCGGGTGATGGAACGGGCGGCGACATCGTCGACGCCCTGCTGTGCGTTGTCGAAGGTGTACTCGCGGTCGACGAGGGTTTCCCAGGGCAGCTCCGCGGTGCGAGAGATGAAGTCGATCGCGCGGCCGAGCACCGGTTGCGGATACCGAAGAGCGGCGCGCATCTGGACGCCGCTGCGAGTGAAGTACCCGGGGTCGAATTCGGTGAAGCGGCCCGGGCTGATGCTGCCGATCGAGATGAAGATCCCGCCGGGTCGAACTGCCTGCACGCCCTCCCAGAAGGCGGACGGGACGCCCGTGAGGTCGATGACCACGTCTGCTCCCCCGCCGGTCCGCTCGCGGAGCAGCTCGACTCGGCCTGCACCGTCGCCCGGCTGCGACAGGTCGATCGTGTTGTGGGCGCCGAACTCGACCGCCTTCGGCAGTCGGGTCGCCACCATCTCCGCGATGTGCACCGTGGCGCCGCGCTTGTTCGCGACTGCCGAAGCGCACACGCCGAGTCCACCAGCGCCCATGACCAGCACGTCCTGGCCGCTCGTCACCTCGGCCAGCTCGATCCCGAAGGTCACTTGCGACAGTGCGCAGTTGGCCGACGAAGCGGCGCGACTGGAGACGTTGTCCGGCACCTTGTAGACGTACTGGTTCGGACCGATCGCCCAGTGAGTGCCATACGTCCCATGGAAGTGCGGTGGTTCCTCGGCCTTCTTGCTCCAGCCCTCGAACCCGTTGGTGCACAGGTTCCAGTGACCCGAGTTGCATGCCTTGCATCGGCGGCACGCCTGGAAGTATGCGGCCACGACGCGGTCGCCGACACGAAGCGGGTTCCCGGCGAAGTCGACGGTCACACCCGCACCGAGCGCATGAACGATGCCGATGCCTTCGTGGCCCATGCAGCTGCCGACGTTGATGTGCGGGTGACGGCCGTTCAGGATGGCGACGTCCGAACCGCACACGTTCGCCCGGATCATCTTAAGGATCATCCCGCCGGCTACCGGATCGGGGATCTCGTACTCGCGCTGCTCCATCGCTCCGGGCTCGGTGATGACCGCGATCAGGCCTGTCTCTGTCACGAGAGGTCGCTCCTTGTGTGGCTCGTCGTTGAACGCTTGCGGATGCGCATGGCACGCAGGGTTGCTCTGCGGCTCGGCTCCCAGCTCGATGTTGTCACGGAATGTATACGTAGTCAATCGTGCTCTCGCGATGTCGCTATCCCGCCCATCAGCGGAGGTGTATGCAAGAATTCGCCGACGGCCGGGCGGAGGAGGCGGGATGGTCACGAGTCGCGACGTCGCGAAGCTCGCAGGCGTCTCGCAGGCCACGGTGTCGAGGGTGCTCTCGGACAGTCCCGCGGTGACGAGCACGACGAAGCGTCGAGTGCTTGCCGCGATCCAAGCGAGCGGTTACGTCCCCGACGTCCGCGCGCGTGCGATGAAGACCAGCCGGTCAGGGAACGTCGGTGTCGTCGTCGCCGACCTCAGCAACCCGTACTACCCGGAGGTCCTGGAGAAGCTCGACAACTCACTGAGCAGCCGTGGGCTTCGCATGAGCGTCTGGGTAACCGACGGCGCCACGGGCGCATCCGGCGGCGAGAGCGCGGCACTGCGCGCCATCCGCTCCAGGTCGGTCGACGGAGTCATCTTCACGTCGATCACTCCGGGTCTACCGGAGCTGCGTGAGGCGCTCGAACTCGGGAGTCCGGTGGTGCTCCTCAATCGGAAGGCACCGGAGCTCGATGTCGACGCCGTCGTCAGCGACAACGTCCGCGGCAGTGAGCTGCTGACACGACGGCTGCTCGATCACGGTCGCACGCGGCCGGCATTCGTCGGCGGAGCGCCCACCGCCAGTACATCAAGCGACCGGCTCGAGGGTTTCACGGCCGCGCTGCGTGCGCACGGCCTGCCGGTGGTCGAGCACCGGATCGTGCTCGGAAGGTACTCGTACGGCTTCGGCTTCGAGTCCATGCAACGGCTGCTGCAGACGGATCCCTCCATCGACTCCGTCGTCTGCAGCAACGACATCCTCGCGTTCGGCGCCCTGGATGCTGCACGGAGCCTAGGCCGTGCCATGCCGAACGGTCTCTGGGTCGCCGGCTTCGATGACGTCCAGATGTCCAGCTGGCATTCCTTCGACCTGACCACGGTCGGGATCGACATGAACCGACTCGCCCAGGAGGCGACGCGGCTCTTGCTCCAACGCTTGGACGAGCCGAGCCGGGCGGCTGAGGTGGTGACACTCGCTCCAGAGCTGATCATCCGTGGCTCGGCGCCCTTCGCCCCTTGAGCCCGTCGGGCCAAGCGCGCGGTGGCGCGGCTCCATCCATGGGGGTCGACCGACGCTACGCGACCCTGATCAGCACTCGTCCGAAGGCGCGTTCCGGCGACTCCGCGTAGGAGTGAGCGGCGCTGATCTCGTCGAGACTGAACGCGCGCGCGATCGTGAAGCTGAGCGCTGTCGACTCCATCATCTCCGCCACTCGTCGCATGCCCGCATGGTCGGCGCTCACGAGCATCGAGCGCGCGTCCGCGCCACGGGCCCGCGCAGCGCTGATCGCCGCGGGGTCGGTGCGCGCGGGCAGCAGGGACACGTAGCGGGCGCCAGCGCGCATCGCTCCCAAGACGGGCGCTCCCCCATCCGCGACGCTGGTATCGATCACGAGGTCGACCGCGCCTACGCGCTGCAGCCACTCGTCTCCATCGCGTACCAGCAGCTCATCGGCGAGGCCGCTGAGCCATTCATGGCAGCGGCTGGCTACTCCGACGACATGAGCCCCCGACGACCGAGCGATCTGCGCAGCAGCGGCCCCGACTGCCCCGCCCACACCGTGGATCAGCACTGTCTGCCCCTGCCGCAGCTGACCGATCTCGAGCGCCGCCTGATAGGCCGTCAAGCCGACGAGCGGCGCGACGCCTGCTTGATCGAGGTCGACCACCTCCGGCAAGGCGACGAAGCAGCGGCTCGGCGCGGTCACGTACTCCGCGTGGGCCCCTGCCCCATACGGGTACGGCAGCATGCCGAACACCCGTTCGCCGGGCATGAGGTGAGCAACGCCCTCGCCGATGCCCGCCACGTAGCCTGCCACATCCCAGCCGAGGGTGAACGGCGGCGTTCCGAGGTAGCGGCCGAGCTGACGGTGCTTCACGTCCGTGGGATTGACCGAGGACCGATGCACCTGCACGAGCACCTCGCCGGCAGCCGGATCGGGGCTGCGCTTGGAGACGATCTCCAGCACCTCGGGGCCTCCGAGGCGAGATTGACTGGCAGCTCTCACGAGGCAGCTCGTCCGCTCGCCGCAGCAATGTAGGACGCCACCCCGTCGCGGAGCTCGCGTCGCTGCGGCTCCCATCCCAGCAGTTCGCGTGCTGGCACGATGTCAAGTACGCCGCGGAAACTGTTCTCCTGTGCCTCGAGGTCGGTGATCACGTCGGCGAGCATGATGTCGGCCTCGGGCATCACCTCGAGCAGCACATCGCGCAACGCGAACTGATCGACGGGGAGCCGCCCCGTCGCACCGTAGAAGATCCGGACGTCATCGGGCGCGAGGTCGACGTGCGCGCACCGCTCGACGAGAGATGCGACGTCTGCCACGTGCGTGTAATCGCGACGGACTCGCGTGCCCTCGGTGAGCGAGACCGGGTCACCCGCGACGGCACCCTCCACCATGTCTCGGATTCCCATGCCGTACTGCATCCCCGGCCCGTAGACCGCGGAGGGCCGGACGATGCGGACGTCCAGATTGAAGACCTCGCGGAAGCCCATCACCCAGCACTCCGCCGCAGCCTTCGAGGTGCCGTAGAAGGCGAGCGTGCTTCCGCCCTGGCTGTTCACCAAGGGCGCGTCTGCGCCGATCGGCTCCGACGGCGA
Organism: Agrococcus sp. TSP3-2-1; assembly: GCF_049897585.1. Lineage (NCBI taxonomy): Bacteria > Bacillati > Actinomycetota > Actinomycetes > Micrococcales > Microbacteriaceae > Agrococcus > Agrococcus sp. TSP3-2-1. Next base: position 92,780 of record NZ_JAFCWN010000002.1, on the reverse strand, counting down.
CGGAGCGACGGCCGAGATCGACGACACGTACACGAACCTCGAGGCACCGCTCTTCACCGCGAGGTCGAGAGCGGTCACGACCGAGGTCGTGTTGACCTCGTACGCGAGGATCGGCTGCTCGCGCAGGACGCGCGGGTTGACGATGGCCGCCATGTGCACCACCACGTCCGGGCGGAAGTCCGTGAAGCACTGCGCCATGTCGCCGGCGTTCCGCACGTCGCCGGTGACATACGTCGCGTTCGCTGCGGGAGCGGCCGGCGTCTGTTGGTCGAACACGCACACGGTGCTCCCTGCATCCTGCAGCTCGCGGAGCACGTACGACCCGAGGAAGCCGGCGCCGCCGATGACCAGGACCCGCATGCTACGCCTCGACGATGGCGTAGACGTCGCCGGAGGCCAGCGTCGCACCGACCTCGGCGCGCTGCTCGACGAGAGTGCCGGCGACCGGCGACTCCACCTCCAGCGTCGCCTTGTCGGTCTCGATCGTGATCAGGGGGGTGCCCAGCTCGACGCGATCACCGAGCTCGACCTCCCATGACAGCAGATCTGCCTCGTCGCCGGTCGGTCCGAACTCGGGCAGCTTCAACTCATGCTTTGACATAGTCCTGTCTTTCCTCGTATTACTCGGCGAGCAGCGAACGCATCGCTGACATCACGCGCTCAGCGCTGGGGATCACCGCTGCTTCGAGGGCCGGCGCGAAGGGAATGGGAGCATCGGGCACCTTCAGCTCGGCGACGCGCGCCGCGAGCTTGGTGCCATGCTCTCGGTAGATGAGGGACGCGAGGTATCCGCTGAAAGGGTCACGCTCTGTCGCCTCATCGACGATCAGCACACGCCCGGCTCGCGCGGTCTCGTCACTGATCGAAGCGAAGGAAGGGGCGCTGAGGTTCGTCAGCGAGTAGACCAGCGCGCTGACGCCGTCGGCCTGCATCCTCGTTGCGGCATCGCGCGCGATCTTGCTCATGTAGCCGGTCGCGATCACGACGATCTCAGGATCGGACCCGTAGCGATACGACTCGCCCAGCGGGGCGACGCTCATGTCCGGCCGCTCCCGCACCAGCTCGAGTTCTTCGCGCTGCCCATACAGCGACTTGTGCTCGAACAGCAGGGTCGGGACGTCACTGGCGATCGCGTATCGCGTGAGCGAGTACGCCTCCCCGACCGTCGTGGGAGCCAGCACCTGCAGGCCGGGCACTCCGGAGAACATGCTGTAGAGGGACTGCGAGTGCTGCGCGGCGAAGTTTCGCAGGTGGCCGTACGGCAGCCTGACCACGAGTGGCACGGTGTACTGGCCGCCGCTCATGAACCGCATCTTGGCGCTTTGATTGACGATGCCGTCCATCGCCAGCATCGCGAAGTCGCTGAACTGCATCTCGACCACCGGCCGAAGACCCGTCATTGCGGCTCCAACTGCCATGCCGACGTGCAGCCGCTCCGAGATCGGCACATCGAAGACCCGATCCGGACCAAACTCGTCGATGAGGCCGCGACTGACGGGCCACACATACCCCAGGGTGAAGTCTTCTCCGTAGGCCACGACCGTCGGATCGTCGCGCATCTCGTCGGCAATAGCCATGCCGATCGCTTGGGAATAGCGGATCTTCTCCATTGAACGCTCTCCACTCATCAGTACACGTACTCGAGCGCAGAGTCCGCGGCCGGCTCACTTGCGCTGCGGCCGAAGTCGATGGCTCGTTCGATGAACTCGGCGATCACAGAGTTCACGCGGACGATCTCGCCTTGGGGAAGCTGCCTGGCCATGATGAATCGCTCGATCGGGTCGTTCGCGACCTCTGCAAGGTGTGCTTCCTTCGAACGGTAGGCGCCGAACGCGGGGTCGCCGCGAGAGTGCCCCATGAAGCGGTACGTCTTGGCCTCGATCAGGACGGGCCCGCCTCCGGACACCGCTCGCTGCCGCGCGAACACCATGGCTTCGGCGACGGCATCGTAATCGCGCCCGTCGACAGCGATGCCCTCCACGTTCTTGTAGGGCTCGGCGAAGTCGACGATGCTGGCGGCCGCGATCGCATCTGAGACGTGCGCCGTCACGGCGTACTGATTGTTCTCGCACAGGAAGACGACGGGCAGCTTCCACAAGGACGCTAGGTTCATCCCTTCGTGGAACGAGCCCTGCGCGGTCGCACCGTCTCCGAAGGACGCGATGGCGACGGCCGACCTGTCGCCGAGCGTCTTGATGGACATCGCGGCGCCTACAGCGAGTTCGACGCTCGCGCCGACGATGCCGTTCGCACCGATCAGTCCGACGGACTTGTCTGTGAGGTGCATCGAGCCCCCGCGACCGCGGCACGTACCGGACTCCTTTCCCATCAGCTCGGCGAACATCCGGCCGACGTCGGTCCCACGAGTGATCGCGTGACCGTGACCTCGGTGCGTGCACGCGATGTAGTCCTGCACCTTGAACGCCCTGCCGGCGGCTGCGGCAATCGCCTCATGTCCGACTGAAGAGTGGATGGACCCCTTCACCTCGCCGCCGTTGTACGCCTGGTACGCGCGCTCCTCGAACGCGCGGACCAATCGCATCGCGACATACTCGTTCGGCACCTCCTCGAGCTGGCATTGCTCGATGAGACCGTTCAGCGTCATCGGTTTCTCAGTACTCATCCGGGCATCGTCCCTTCGGCTTCGAGCTCTTGCGCTCGGTCGACGATGGAGGTGATCCTTCGGTTGAAGATCGCATCCAAGATGTAGAAGAGGGCCAGCAGTGTCAGCGCGGTGAACGCGATCGCCAGCAGAAGTCTCGAGGGCCATACCGGCAGCTCCAGCAGACCCATGCGCGCCTCGTTCGTCTCGAATGAGATGACGGTGCGCTGGATTCCCGAGACCGCGAGCATCGCGAGCACGGGGAGGGAGCAGATGCGCCAGAACACCTCGACCCACACCCGATACGTCGGCTTCAGTCGATCCACAAGGATCGAGAACCCGATGTGGTCTCGCTCGCCGTCGAGCCATACGAGCGCAGTACACGAGATGACGAGCACGAAGAGCTCAGTCAGGTCGTACACCATGGGGAGCGGTCGCCCGACGATGTTTCGGAGCAGCACGTCGCCCAGCAGCAGGATGGTGGTCGCGGCGACGAGCACGACATTCACCACGATCATGATGCGCACGAGCAACCTGAGGGACGTTCGAAGGAATCGCATGACCTTCGCTCCTATCTCGCGATGTCAGGCAGCCAGGTCACGAGACCCGGGAGCAGTATGAGGAGGATGACGACGGCGATGTCGACGACGTAGTACGGCCAGACGCCCCTGAGCACTGTCTCGGGAGCGAGACCTCGAACCGATCTCGCAGTGACGAACAGATTGAGTCCCACAGGCGGTGTGATGAGCCCCAGCTCGCACATCTTCACCATCAGAACCGCGAACCAGATGCCGTTCACTCCGAGCGAATCGAGCACGGGGAACAAGATCGGCATGGTGATGAGGATCATCGACAGCCCGTCGATGAACATCCCGAGCGGAATGAGGAGCAACAGGATGATGATGACGATCATGATCACCGGCACGTTGAGGCTCGTCATCCATTCGGTGACGATGCGTGGGATGCCCGATCGCACAACGAAGACCGAGAAGATCGCCGAACCGAGGAGCAGCGACATGATGGTGCCGCTCATGACGCCTGCCTCCATGAAGGAGCGGCCGATCGCACCTCGAACGGCACGGCCGCCGTCCTTGCGGCGGTCCCAGAGCAGGATGGCGAAGGCGACGCACACCGCGATCGCGGCCGACTCCGTGGGCGTGAAGAGACCGGAGTATATGCCGCCGATCACGACGCCGAAGACTCCGAGCACTCGCCAGATCAGCCCCCAAATGTTCAGGAAGCGCTCCGCGCGGCTCTTGCGAGGCTCATTCGGGTCGATCGCCGCCGGCTGGTTGCCGCCGGCGATCGACGGCTGGAGCACCGCTCGCCCGCTCGCATAGACCATCATCGCGATCGCAGAGATCAGACCGGGGATCACTCCGGCGAGCAGCAGCGCACCGATCGATTCCTCAGTGATCTGGCCGTAGACGACGAGCACGATGCTCGGAGGAATCAGGATCCCGAGGGTGCCGGCAGCTGCGACGGTGCCGGACGCATACGCCTTGTCGTAGCCGTTCTTGACCATCTCCGTGATGGAGAGTCGCCCGACCGAGCCGACCACTGCGGCACTCGTTCCCGCGACGGCACCGAAGGCCGCGCTCGTGGCAATGGTGGTGACGGCCAGCCCACCGGGCAGCCGGCTCCTGCTCCCCTGGATCGCGGCGAACGCGCGATCGACCAGACCCGATTCTTTGATGAACATGCCCATCAAGATGAACAGCGGGATGATGATGAGCGTCGGTTTGCCAAGCGCTTGCAGAGGAACCTGCACGAGCGAGGTCATGGCGATGGCGAAGCCGTCGATCAAGATGAGGCCAACGGCGCCGGAGAGCGCGAGCGCGATCCAGATCGGTGCCTTGATGACGAGGAAAAGGATCAGGACGGCGATTGCGATGAGGATCGCGAATGATGCAGTCATGGTTGCGTGACTCTCCGTGAGTTTGCTGCTTCGCTCGCTTCGAGCGGGAGAGCCCTGTCGGTCGACCGGGCTCCCCCACTGTCAGCGGGCCGCTGCTGATCGATCGCTAGCGCTCAGCGCAGAGCGCAAGGCCATCGACGTAATCGTCACCGATCGAGGCCGAGGTCTCTGCGGCCAGCTCGATGTAGCGATCGATCACCGCCTCGTACTCCGCTGGAGCGATGCCTGCAGCTTCCGCGTTCTCCACCAGCGTTGCGCGCGCGACCTCGAGCGCAGACTCGCGCCAGGCTTGGTATTCAGCGTCGCCCTGGTCCGCGATCGTGACGGTACCGCCGGCATCTAGCACTGCGTCGCACGCTTCCGCCTCGATCTCGGTGACGAGGGGAATCAGTGCGGAAGGATAGTCCGCCGACACCGTCTCGATCGCGCTCTGCTGCTCCGGCGTCAGGCTCTCCCACACTTCCGGGTTCGCGAAGATCCGCGCTCCCGAGTATTGCCCGATTCCATAGTCCACGAAGTGCGGCGTCACTTCCTGCACGTTGAGCGCGACAGCGGCACCGAACTCCGTCCCGATCCACCCGTCGAGCACGCCTCGCTGCAGTGCCTCGTACATCTCGGAGAGCTCCATGAACACGGACTCCACGCCGGCCTCAGCAGCGACACTCGCCATCAGACCTGGGGCACGGAATCGCTTGCCGTTGAGCGCACTGAACGACGCCAGTTCCTCACTCGTCGCCGAGCCGGCTGCGCCGTTCGTGATGTCCGCCAGGGGCACAACACCGAAATCGCTCCACGCCTGCTCGATCTCGGGGAACTCGTCCTCCAGCTGCTGGAACGTCTCCGCGAACACGTGCCACGAAGGCGTGACGAAGGGGTAGGCGACAACGTTCCAGTACGGCAGGTCGGTCGAGTGGTAGTTCGAGTAGCTCATGCCGAGGTCGGCGCGGCCATCGACGAGACCGGGGAGGATGTCAGTTCCGGCGAGCAATGAGCCGCTGGAGTGGACCTCGATCTGGATGGAGCCGTCGGTCGCCTCCTCCACCGCCTCGATCCAGGCGGCCACGCTCTGCCCTTGAACGCTCTGCTCCGAGATCGGGGTCGCCATCGTCAGCGTGCGCGACTCGCCGTCGCTTGCTTCGGCCCCGCCCGCGGAGCATCCGACCAATGACAATGCGACGACTGCCGCGAGGGCAGCGCTTGGGGTCGCCAGCTTCATACGAACTCCTTCGTTCATAAGGACCTGCTCCGGGTACGCAGCACCCCTTGTCGGAGTGTGCTTGCGGACGCGCCGCGCTGTTGCGGTACGACCACTTGCATGATACGGTACTACCACCTTGACCAGCAACGCAAGGCAATCCCGCAGGCCAGTGGTGAAGGCGCTGGACTGCGCTGCAGGGTCGCCCAGGCCCACTACAGTGCAACGCATGCGCGAGAGGTCCGATCGATGAAAGACGATGCGCCGAACGGCGAAAGAGAGAGCCTCACACGCCACGTCCTCGCCGCCATCCAATCGTTGAGCCCCGGCGAGCGACTCCCGAACGAGCGAGATCTGAGCAAGTCACTCGGCGTCTCTCGCACCGCACTTCGCGATCGGTTGCAGCTCTTCGAGGCGATCGGAGTCCTTGAGCGGCGCTACGGGGCTGGCACCTTCGTCGCCGAGCTGAACGCGTCGTCGCTGGCGAGCTTGCTCTCCCTCGGTATCGCGGCGAGCGGCATCAGCGCGCGCACGTTCCACCACGTTCGCATCGCCCTCGAACGCGAGGCGGCAGGCCTCGCGGCCCTGCACGGCAGCAAGCTACAGTTCGACGAGCTCGCCAAGGCAGCGGAAGCCTTCGGCGACGAGCTGACCGGCGACCAGCTGTTCGCAGTCGACGTGAACTTCCACCGGGCCTTGCTGCTCGCATCGGGTGACAGCGGGGTGCAACTGCTGACAGACGTCTTCACGCAGGTGCTGAACGACGAAGTCGCCGAACGGACGAACCGCATCTCGCAGTTGACCTCGGCCGGGGTGACCACGAAGATCCAGCAGGTGCACTTCAACATCTACGAGGCAGTGAGCGCGCGCGACGCCGCGGCCGCGCGAGCAGCAGTCGACTATCACTTCGAGTGGTTCGACAACACCGCTCCGCGACGATCGACGACCGACGAGGCTCGCGCTCGCGGCTGATCGCTGCGAATGCGGCGATCTCGTGCAGTGGTGATTCAGGCGATTTCGAGAGCATCGGAGTAGTCCTGGGGTAGCGCCGCTTCTGAGCGGCGCGGATGGTCTCGATACGCCCGGCTGTGCCGCGCTACTCGACCGACGGGAGGCCTGCGCCGGGCTATTCGACCAGCCGGGGAGGAGGTCAGCGATGGAGTGGCTCGACGCCCCGCACGCCGAGCTCGCGAGGCAGGTGCTGCAGCGCGGCACCGCCGCGATCTTCGCGATCGCGTTCCTCTCGACGCTCCTCCAGTTCCCCGCGCTGCTCGGCGAGCGCGGCCTGCAGCCCGTCCCGCGCTACATCGCCGCCGGCGGTCTCGAGGGCCAGCCCAGCATCTTCCGGTGGCACTACTCCGATCGCATGCTGCGCATCCTCTGCATCATCTGCATCGGAATCTCGCTCGCCCTGGTCACCGGCTTCCTGCAGTCCGGCCCGCCGTGGGCGCCGATGCTCGGCTTCCTCGCGCTCTGGATCGCCTACCTCTCGATCCTCCCGATCGGGCAGACGTTCTACGGCTTCGGCTGGGAGCTGCTGCTGTGCGAAGCGGGCTTCCTCGTCGCGTTCCTCGGTTCCGACGACCACGCTCCCCCGGCGCTCACGCTCCTGCTGATCGTCTGGCTCGTCTTCCGCCTCGAGTTCGGCGCCGGCATGATCAAGCTGCGCGGCGGCAGCGAGTGGCGCGATCTCACGGCGCTCATGTACCACCACGAGACCCAGCCGATGCCGGGGCCGCTCAGCCGCTGGGCGCACCTCGCGCCCGCGTGGTGGCACAAGCTCGAGGTGCTCGGCAACCACGTCGCGCAGCTCTTCGCGCCGTGGGTGCTCGCCGTCGCGTTCGTCGGCGCCACCGCCGCGGGTGCGATCGGCCGGGAAGGACCCGCCGCCAGCATCTCGCTCGCCTTCGCCGCCGTCGCGACGGTCTCCGCCGCGATCATGATCCTCACGCAGGGCTGGCTCGTCATCACCGGCAACTTCGCGTGGCTCAACTGGATCACGATCGTGCTCGGCTTCGCGGCCGTCGACGATCGCGTGACCGCGTGGCTCGTGCCCGCCTGGCCGTCGACGGGCGAGTACGAGCCGACGCCCGTGTGGTTCGGCATCCTCACCATCGTCCTCCTCGTCGGCTACGCGTGGCTGTCGATCCCGTCGGTGCGCAACCTCTTCTCGCGCAGCCAGCTCATGAACGCGTCGTTCAACCGGTGGCGGCTCGCGAACGCCTACGGCGCATTCGGCACCGTCACGAAGCAGCGCGACGAGATCATCATCGAGGGCACGCTCGAGGCCGAGCCGCAGGGCGGCGACTGGGTCGAGTACGAGTTCAAGGGCAAGCCGGGCGACGTGCGGCGCGTGCCGGGCTGGTTCGCGCCGTACCACCTGCGGCTCGACTGGCTCATGTGGTTCCTCGCGCTCGGTGCGCACGGACCGTGGTTCCGGATGCTGCTGGTGCGCCTGCTGGAGGCCGACCGGCCGACCCTGCGGCTGCTCGCGCGCGATCCGTTCGGCGGACGTCGCCCCGCGTGGGTGCGGGCTCGCGTCTACCGCTATCGGTTCGCGACGCGGGAGGAGAAGCGCGCGACCGGCCAGGTGTGGATGCGGGAGGGCGGCTCGCTGCTCGTCGCGCCGATGCGGGGCTCGGCGGTCGCCGGCGACCGCTGACGCGATGCGGAGCAGCGATCCCAGATGTGTGGCGATCGGCGTCCATCACGCGCGTTTGCGAGCCGATGACCACACGTCTGCGGCGGGATCGAGGCTACGGGTTCTGCACTTGCGGTGACGACGCGGCCTCGCGATCGATGCGGCTGCGGATCGCGCGCAGCGCGAAGACGACCGCGGCGAGGCCCGATTCCGGGCGAGCCCGGGTGACCGCCTCCTCGTAGAGGGCGTCGATGGCCTTGCCCGACGCATCCGATGCCTGCTCGACGCCGTCGAGCTCCTCCCACGCCCGCAGGTGCGCCGCGAGCGCCTCGACCGCGTCGGCGGCGAGCTGCCGCTCGGCCTCGTCGATGCTCACCTCGACCGGCTGCGCCCACGCAGCGCCCGCGAGCGCGTCGAGCACGTCGATCGAGCGATGCACGACCGCCCGCAGCGCCGCGACGGCGCGTGCGTCGCGCTCGACGTCGTGCGGTCGCAGCTTGGCGCGCGGGTTGAGCCGCCGGCTCTCGCGAGCCTCGCGCACGTCGTCGGCGAGCGCATCCACCCACCCCTCGAGCTCGGGACCCCACGAGGCCCAGTCCTCCCGCTCGGGCGGCCACTCGCCGCGGAGCGTCTCGGCGAGCTCGTCGAAGCGATCGGCGAGCTCGAGCACCGAGGTGTTGATGCGCCGGCGCGCCTCGCGATCCCACAGCGGCGGCCGGGCGAGCGCGTTGATGATGACGCCGACGACGAGACCGAGGGTGAACTGGCCGACGTAGCCGGTCGCGTAGCCGTCGGGGTCGGCCCCGCCGAAGAGGATGACGAGCACCGCGACGACCGGCACGACGCTCGCGCCGATGCCGAGCGTCGCCGCGCCCTGCAGCACGACGCCGACGGCGCCGATGATGCCGATCTTGGCGAGCGCGGGGATGTCGATCCACAGCATCGCCATGCCGAGCGCGGCGCCGAGCACGAGCCCGAGCGCCTGCTGCAGCGCGGCGCGGGCGATGGTGAAGAAGGTGGTGCCGACAGTGATGAAGGCGCCGAGCGGAGCGGCGTAGGCGTAGTCCGAGAGGCCGCCGGGCAGGATCGAGCCGATGCCGAGCGCGACCATCGCTGCGAGCGCGGTGCGCACGGCGATCGCGATGCGGTCGGGCGGCAGCCAGCGGTAGAGCGCGCGCTTGGCCTTCGGCGCGACGGATGCGCTGCGGCTCTCAGGCGCGCCGGCGGACGATGACGACGGCCGGGCCATGCGGTCACGCTAGCCCCACCGACTGGAAGTGGCGTGCCGATCGCCGACCCGTTCGTCGAGCAGCCATCGCGACCCGTTCGTCGAGCAGCCACCGCCACCCGTTCGTCGAGCTGCCACCGCCACCCGTTCGTCGAGCAGCCACCGCCACCCGTTCGTCGAGCAGCCACCGCCACCCGTTCGTCGAGTAGCCACCGCCACCCGTTCGTCGAGTAGCCACCGCAGGTGGCGTATCGAGACGACCCCCGCTTCGTAGACTCCCCCCGATGACCCCAACGCATCCGCCCCTCACCGACGCCGCGACCTGGTCGGTGCTCGTGCGCGACGCCGCGACCGGCGAGACCGTCTTCTCGAGCTCGCCCGACCTTGAGCTCTCAGCCGCGTCGGCGCCGAAGCTGCTGCTGCTCGTCGCGAGCGCAGCGCTCGCCGAGCGCGGCGATCTCGACCTCGACGAGCGGCTCGACCGGTCGAGCGTCGAGCCGGTCGGCGACTCCGGTCTGTGGCAGCACCTCAGCCAGCCGACGCTCACCGCAGGCGACGCCGCGATGCTCGTCGGATCGGTGAGCGACAACCTCGCGACCAACGCGCTGCTCGAGCGGATCGGGCTGGATGCGGTCGAGCGCGTGCGCGCGGAGCTCGGCATCGAGGGCGTGCGGCTGCACGATCGCGTGCGCGACCACAGGGCGCCGGAGCATCCCGCCCGGCTCGGGACCGCATCCGCCACCGGTCTCGCAGACCTCATGGTGCGACTCGCGGCTCGCAGGATCGGGTCGGGGGCAGTGAGCGACCGAGTGCTCGGCTGGCTCCGCCATTCGGTCGACCTGAGCATGGTCGCCGCGGCGTTCGCGAAGGATCCGCTCTCGCACGGCCATGGCGCCGAGCGCCCTCGGATCGTGAACAAGACCGGCACGGATGCGGGTGTCCGAGTCGACACCGGACTCGTGCTCGGCGCGCGGCGCACGTTCGCCTACGCGGCGCTCGCGAACTGGGCGCCGGAGACGGGCGCGGCGGATGCGGTGCTGACGTCGATGCGCGAGATCGGCGCCGAGCTGCGCCGGTTGGCGGAGGAGTAGCGCCGCAACGAGAAGCGGGGCCGGCCCCGAAGGGACGGCCCCGCTATGGCTGCGGTCATCGCAGCAGGGTGCGCGCGAGCGCGTCGAGGGCGAACTGCTCACGAGCGGCGAGTGCCGCCTCGTAGGCCTCGGCCTCGCGTCGCTGCTCCTCGAGCTGCTGCGGCTTGAGGGCCCAGCGCTCCAGGTGGCGCGATGCGTTCAGTGCGAGCCGGCGAGGAGCCGGCAGCACCAGCGTCGAATTCGACATGGTGGTTCTGCTTTCTGGCATGGCGATATCGCCCCGTCGATGGGCGTGAGATAGCGCAAGATGAATTGCGTGAGAATGACGCGCTCGATGCACTCGACTGATGAATGCGGATGCGCGGAGTGCGGCGGGAGCAGAGCGGCCGGCAGGTGTCCGGGCGCCGTGCAGCTGCCGTGGTCAGCGTGCGGTGAAGGGAGGAGACGCAGGGCTCAGAAGCCTGCTGTGGCCTGGCAAGAACGAGTCCTTGATGGACTCGGCAGCCGTCTACCCGTGCGCTCCGCCGCTAGCAGACCCCGCCAGCGAGGAGGGTCCCAGCGGGAATCATGTCGGTGATGAACATCGCGAGCTCCTCCTTTCAGCTTGGCGTGGAAGTTCGCGGTCACGAAGGTATAACGGTCGGAGCGAGAAGCGCAAGTCCAATCGCGATGTTTCTTTGTCCGAGTTTGTGTTGGGGGACATAAGCGAGTGCTCGTCACTCGGGTCGGCTCGTGAGCCTGTGGAGAGCACTGTCGGCGTCCGACGCTGCTCGCGTACTCTGCCCGCATGCTTCGAAGGCTGGCTCCTGGGATTGCGCCGGTCCTCGTGCTCGCTGCGACCCTGGTGGGCTGTTCGGATCCTGAGCCGCTGCCTTCGACATCACCAAGCACGTCGGGCGCGATGCCGGTGACCGAGGATCAGTTACTTGCGGACACGCGAGCAGCCTGGGACGCCCACCAGACCCTTCTCTCCGAGTTCGGGGCGGCGCCTGCCAACGCGTCGCGGGAGCGCTTGCTGGAGGTCACCACACCCGACTCGGCTGACACCCTCATGAGCAACTTCGACGACGCGGCCGACAGACGAATCCACACCGAGGGGCAGCGCCGAACCACTGTTTTTCAGCTGCATGACACCACGGAGGCTCCGTCGCGAGTGGAAGTAGCGGTGTGCGTCGATGTCAGCAACGAGCGCATTGTGGGCGACGAGGGTCTCGACCTAACACCGACCGACCGGCCGCTACTGCAACCGTCGTTGGTCGAGTTCGTAAGTGGTCCGGGCGACTCCGGGTACATCGTCGCCCGACAACTGCCCGCTGTCGATGAAGGGGCGAACCCGTGTTCACAGGGTTGATCGCGGCTGCAGCGGTGGCGGCCTCCTCCGCCTTCACCATCGGGCTCACGGGCGCCGGAGACGACCCACCTCCCACCGAGTCGTGGTTTGACGGGGATGCGCTGTACGCAGGCGAGCAGCGCCTCATCCCTGGCGAGGGCGAGAAGCCCGGAGCGAATGGCGAGTTCGTTGATTGGGCGGCTCTATGGGAGGCCTATCTCGCTGCTCTCTACGCCGACTGCATCGCGGACGCGCCGATAGGACTCGGACGCTGCGACGTGGTCATAGTCGACCGCCGAGCGGACGCGCCTTCGCCAGTCGCGGACCCCATCACCATCAGCGACCTCGCGACGTTCCGCCCACTCGTCGGTGAGCTCGTGGTTGAGCCTGACGGGTGGGGCGTCGTCGGCACGCCGACCAACTTCTACGCGACGGCCGAGACGCACACCATGAGCGGCGAGCTGTTCGACGTGCCCATCGAGGTGCGGTGGACGCCGACCTCGTACGTCTTCGACTACGGGGACGGGACGTCGGAGACGAGCACCGCATCCGGAAGCCCATGGCGAGGACCCGAGGAGTCGTGGACGGAGACGACCACGAGCCACACGTATGCGTCCCGCGACGATGTGACCGCATCCCTCACCGTCGTCTTCACCGCCGAGGTCGACGCAGGCGGCGGCTGGTTCCCCGTGCCCGGCACGCTGCCGGTCGCGGCGCCGAGCGTCGGCGTGAAGATCTTCGAGGCCGGCACGGTGCTCACGAACGGTGACTGCATGGCCAGCCCGACGGCCGCTGGCTGCGGAAGCTAGTCGCCGCCCCCGCCCCCGGCGCCGCCGTCTCCACTGTCGCCGCCGTCGTCCGGCTGCGCGGCAGCGCCGCCGTCGGAGCCGCGCGAGTCGTCCTGGCTGGCCCCGAAGGCCACGCCGAACGCGATGCCGATGCCCATGCCGATCGCGATGCCGAGCGCGAGGTTGTCCATAGCGATCCCGATCGCGGCACCGACGGCGAGGCCGATCGCGATGCCGGCGCCGAACATCCCTGCTCGCTTCTCGTCCATGCGAGCCACGCTAGGGAGCGTCGCGGACGAGCGCCTCCCTCCGCCGAGGGAGATCGCACTAGGGTCTCCGCATGACGACCTCCTCCCCCGGTTGGGGCATCCTCGGCGCCGGGGGCATCGCCGGCGCCTTCGCCCGCGACCTCGCGACGGCGGGCATGCGCACGGTCGCGGTGGGGAGCCGCGACGACGAGCGCGCCCGAGCGTTCGCCGCGCGGCACGGCATCCCGAACGTGCACGTCGGCTACGAGGCGCTCGTCAACGATCCCGAGGTCGACGTCATCTACGTCGCGACCCCGCACTCGCACCACCGGGAGCACGCGCTCCTTGCGATCGACGCCGGCAAGCATGTGCTCGTCGAGAAGGCGTTCACGACGAATGGCGATGACGCGCAGGCGGTCGTCGACGCGGCGCGCGCGCAGGGCGTGTTCGCGATGGAGGCCATGTGGACGCGCTTCCTCCCCACCATGGTCGCCGTCCGCGAGCGGATCGCGGCCGGCGAGCTCGGCGACGTGCTGAGCGTGCAGGCCGACCACTCGCAGATGCTCGACCTCTCCCCCGGCAGCCGCCTGATCGAGCCGTCACTCGGCGGTGGCGCGCTGCTCGACCTCGGCGTCTACTGCGTCTCGCTCGCGCACGCGATCCTCGGGCCGGTCACGCGCATCCAGGCATCCGGCGTCGTCGACGGCTTCGGCGTCGACCACCGCGGCTCCGCGATCCTCGAGCACGCGAACGGCGGCGTCTCGACGCACTCCTTCTCGATGATGACGCTCGGCTCGAACCGCGCGACGATCGCGGGCACCGACGGCGTCATCGAGCTCGACCCCGCGTTCTACGCGTGGACGCGATACCGACGACGCCACGCATCCGCCCACACGACGGCAGTGGAGGAGTTCGAGCCCGAGCTCGTCGGGCGAGGCATGCAGTTCCAGGCCGCCGAGGTCGAGCGCTGCATCGCAGAGGGGCGGCTCGAGAGCGAGCTCATGCCGCTCGACGAGACGGTGGCGATCATGCGCGTCATGGACGAGATCACTGAGCGGATGCGTTCAGGCGCGTAGGCGCGGCGCTTGCGGCCGCGCGGTGGCTACTCGACGAGCGCCGCCTCCCGCTCCGCGATGCGGGCGCGCACTTCGGGCCGCCGGAGCGGCGGCACTGTCTTCGGCGGTTGCCGTCGGTCGGGAAGTTCGTCAAGCAGGTGGTGCGTGATGTGCGCGACCTCGGCGACGGCCCGCTCGAACGCGTCGCGCGTGCGGTCGGTCGGATGCGTGATGCCCGACACCTTGCGGATGTACTGGCGGGCAGCGGCCTCGATCTCCTCGTCGTTCGCGGCGGGCTCGAGACCGCGGAGCTCGGTGATGTTCCTGCACATGCAGGCAGGGTAGATCCGGTCGGAGCATCGCGCCAGCCGCGGGTGCGCTCGGCTTCGACGCGCCGCTTGGGAGTTGTCCACAGCCGTGTTCACCTCGCTACGCCATGTCAGTGGCCTTCGATACTCTGTGCGGAACAGGGATTCGAGGAGGCGGTGATGTCGACCACCGAGCAGGCCGCGGCAGCGACCCGCGCCGCCCGCGCCGTGCTCGATGACCTCGCCTCCATCTCCAGCGCCCCGCGCCAGGAGGTCGTCGATCTGCTGCACCAGACGGCAGAGCTCGCCCGCATCGTCGACGCGCAGCGCGTTCGGCTCGCCGGCGAGATCGAGCAGCGCTCGAAGGGTCCAGAGGAGACGTCGATCTGCGCCCTGATGGGCAAGCGCAGCCCGAAGGAGGCCGTCGCCTCGGCGTTCGGCATCCGTGCGGGCCAGGCGGCCGAGCTGCTCTCGACGGCCAGGGCGACCAGTCGATCGGTCGGCATCAGCGGCGGCAGCGTCGAAGCACCGTTCCCGCTCGTCGCGGCCGCGCTCGACGAGGGCGCGATCTCGCTCGCCCAGGTTCGCACCATCGTCTCCGAGCTCTCACCAGCGGCCCCGAGGGCAGATCTCGACCAGCTCGCCTGGGCTGAGGGCAAGCTCGTCGAGGCGGCGACCGACGCCAGGGCGCCGCTCGTCCCGGAGCTGCTCGCCATCCGCGCGAAGGCGTTCGTCACGGTGCTCGATCCCGACGGCGTGCTGCCGAACGCTGAACGGCAGTACGCGCAGCGCGACCTGCGCATCTGGCAGCGGCAGAACGGCATGTGGCACTTCGAGGGCGACTCCCCGGCGGAGCCCGGCTCGCAGTTCAAGGCGATGCTGGATGCGTACACCGCGCCGCGCGCGAAGGTGCGGTTCGTCGACGACACCGAGGCCGACGATGGAGCCGAGGCCGACATCGACACCCGCTCGCTCGGGCAGAAGCGGCACGACGTGCTCATGGGCCTCGTCGCGGCGCACGCGGCGTCCGACGACGCTCCCGTCGCGGGTGGTGCGCCACCGCGCATCGTCCTCAACGGCACGATCGAGGCGTTCGACGCGTACATGCAGAACGCGGAGCACCGCGATCGCACCCTCACGATCGAGCACACCGGCGACCTCGTGCCCATCGAGGCGCTCGGGCGACTGCTGTGCGAGGCAGTCGTGCAGCGCGCCGTCGTGGACGAGCGCGGTCACGTGCTCGACCTCGGTCGCGAGCAGCGCCTCTTCACCAAGCCGCAGCGCATGGCACTCGCCGTCCAGTACGAGGGCTGCGCGACGCCTGGCTGCCACATGCCGGTCGCCTGGACCGAGGCGCACCACGTCGTGTGGTGGAGCAGAGGCGGGCCGACCGACACGGAGAACGGGATTCTGCTCTGCACGCACTGCCATCACGAGGTGCACGCGGGCCGGCTTCTCGTCGTCGGCGAGCCCGGCGACTGGCGCGTCGTGCCGCAGCTGCGGCCGAGCGATCCCTACGCGCGCGCCGTTCGCTCCGGAGAACCGCTGCGCGCGATCACCGCCGGCACGGCCACCGCACCAGCCGCCGCCGGTCGATCGCTCGCGGTGAGGCTACCCGACCGGCCGCCCTCTGCAGCGCCTTCGACGGTCGTTCGACCGCCGCGCCGCGCACGGAGGGTGAGCGCATCGCTCATTGAGCGCAGGCTGCGGCACCGGTTCAGCGAGAGCGGCTCCGGCTCGAGGCACGCCGCCGTCGACTTCAATGGGCGACGCAACCTGGTGCTGCGCACCTGATCGGCGCACGGTCTGCACCGACGGGGCTCAGCTCTCCTTCGTGATCTCCACCGAGACGAACAGCTCGCTCTTGCCCGCTCCGGCGTAGACGCCGCGCAGCGGCGGCACGTCGTTGTAGTCGCGGCCGAGGCCGACCTTCACGTGGCGGTCGCCGATGTCGATGAGGTTCGTCGGGTCCCACGCGTTCCACTCACCGGTGAACCACTCGACCCACGCGTGCGACTCGCCCCGGATCGTCTCGCCGATCACCGGCTCGCGCTTCGGGTGCAGGTAGCCCGAGACGTAGCGCGCCGGGATCCCAACGGAGCGCAGCGCCCCGATCGTGATGTGCGCGATGTCCTGGCACACGCCCTTGCGGTTCTCCCATGCCTCGGAGGCCAGCGTGTGCACGTGCGTGACGCCCGACATGTACTCGATCTGCTCGCCGACCATCCGGGCGATCGCCGCCGCCGCGGCGCCCGGCGTCTCGGACGCATCCGCCATCTCCCGCGCCGACGCGACGAGGTCGGCCGACGGGCGCGTGCGCGGGGTCTGCCCGAGCTGCTCGACATACTGCGTCGCTCGCGCCGCGACCTTCTCGAGCTGCTCCCACGAGAGCTCGTGGCCGCCGGTGAGCCGCGGCCGCACCTCGACGAGGCTCGTCGCGGTCAGCTGGAGCTCCGTGTGCGGCGCGAGCACGTCGAACGAGACGACCTTCGTGCCCCAGTAGTCGTCGTAGGTGTTGACCGACGTGCTCGGGCGCACGTCGAGGTTCGAGTAGATGACGAACTGGCCGTCGCTCGTCGACGGCAGCATGCGCGACTCGTTGTAGGAGGCGACGACCGGCCGCTCGTAGCGGTAGCCGGTGGTGTGGCGGATGCGGAGCCGGCTCACGAGGCCTCCCTCGTCCAGGCGGGCATGTTGTGGGTCGGGAAGTAGCGCTCGCGCACCGCGTGCGACACGGCCGTCGTCGTCGACTGCACCTTGTCCATCACCGTCGGCAGGCGCTCGATGATCTCCTGGATGGGCGTGAACTCGAGCTCCGCACGGATCTGCCCGAGCATCCGCTGGGCCGGGTCGACGTAGCCGACGCGGTCGTGCCTCGGCTCGATGTCGTGCAGGCAGTCCTCCGCTCCCCGGATCGAGAACAGGATCGAGCGCGGGAAGAGGCGATCGAGCAGCAGGAACTCCGCCGCGTTCGTCGACGAGGGCACCCCGCGGTACGTGCGCAGGTACGCCTCGTACGCGCCGACCGAGCGGAGGATCGTCGTCCACGACGGGCCGGAGGCCTCGGTGAGCGCTCGCGTGGCCAGCAGTCGCGCGACCATGTCGGCCCGCTCGATGAAGCGGCCGAGGTTGAGGAAGCTCCACGCGTCGTCGCGGCTCGCGGTCGAGTCGGCCATGCCGCCCGCGAGCGCCGCCCGCTCGCGCACCCAGCCGAACATGACGTGCACCTGCTCGGGGCTCACGCGCCGCGGCATGTTCGCGTAGGTGGCGTTGAGCACCTCCCACAACTCGGTCGAGATGATCTCGCGCGCGCGGCGGGCGTTCTCACGCGCCGCGTTGACGGAGTAGGCGATCGACGCGGGCTGCGAGCGATCGGTCGCGAGGGTGTTGACGACGTCGACGCGCGTGAGCTTCCGCTCGGGCGGCGCGTCGTGCCCCATGACGCCGAGCAGGGCGCGGCACGCGGTGTCCTCGTCGACCGCGACGTCCTCGAGCAGGAGCTGGAGGTAGACGTCGAGGATGCGCGCGGTGCCGTCGGCGCGCTCGATGTAGCGGCCGATCCAGAACAGGCTCTCGGCGATGCGGGAGAGCATCATCGGGCGTCACCTCCGTCGGCGGGGCGTCTCGATACGCCGGCTTCGCCGGCTACTCGACGAGCGGGCGGCTGCGAGCGCGCGGATTGCTGCTGCTGCTCCGCCTGCGTCGACTTCGTGCTCGGCGCATCCTGCGGTGACTGGTCCTGCGGATGCTCCCCGGCCGCCGCCGCCGCCGTCACGATCGGGATGGGCCGCGTCATCGGCTCGCCCGAGGCGCCGAACTCGGCGTCGTGGTCGATGAGCGGCAGCTGCTCGCGCGGACCGGCGAGCACCCAGGTGTCCTTCGAGCCGCCGCCCTGTGAGGAGTTGACGACGAGCTGTCCCTCGGGGAGCGCGACGCGCGTGAGCCCGCCCGGCAGCACCCACACATCCTTCCCGTCGTTGACGGCGAAGGGGCGCAGGTCGACGTGGCGCGGCCGCATGCCGTCGTCGACGAGCGTCGGGATCGTCGAGAGCTGCACGACGGGCTGCGCGATCCAGCCGCGCGGGTCGTCGAGCAGCCGCTGCTTGAGCGCCTCGAGCTCCTCGGGCGTCGCGTCGGGACCGACGACGAGCCCCTTGCCGCCCGAGCCGTCGACGGGCTTGACGACGAGCTCGTGCAGGCGGTCGATGACCTCCTCGAGCGCTCCCGGGTCCTCGAGCCGCCACGTGTCGACGTTCTTGAGGATCGGCTCCTCGGAGAGGTAGTAGCGGATGAGGTCGGGCACGTAGGTGTAGACGAGCTTGTCGTCGGCGATGCCGTTGCCGACCGCGTTCGCGATCGTGACGTTGCCGAGCCGCGCGGCGAGCATGAGGCCGGGGCTGCCGAGCATCGAGTCGGCGCGGAACTGCAGCGGATCGAGGAAGTCGTCGTCGACGCGGCGGTAGATGACGTCGACGCGCGCGGGCCCCTCCGTCGTGCGCATGTAGACGCGGCCGCCCGACGTGAACAGGTCGCGACCCTCGACGAGCTCGACGCCCATGAGGCGCGCGAGCAGCGTGTGCTCGAAGTAGGCGGAGTTGTAGACGCCGGGCGTGAGCACGACCACCCGCGGGTCGTCGACGCCCGCGGGCGCGGCGGCGCGCAGCGCGTGCAGCAGCTTGTCGCAGTAGTCGCCGACCGGGCGCACGCGCATCGACGAGAACATCTCGGGCAGCGTCTGCGCGATGACGCGGCGGTTGGAGATGACGTAGCTGACGCCCGAGGGCACGCGCACGTTGTCCTCGAGCACGCGCCACTCGCCGTGCTCGTCGCGGATGAGGTCGATGCCCGAGACGTGGATGCGCACCCCGTTCGCGCCGACGACGCCGGCGGCCTGGCGGTGGAAGTGGGTGGATGTGCTGATGAGCTTCGCGGGGATGATGCCGTCCTCGACGGCGCGCTGCGGGCCGTACATGTCAGCGAGGAACGCCTCGAGCGCGCGCACGCGCTGCTGCACGCCGGACTCGACGTGCTTCCAGTCCTCCGCAGTGATGATGCGCGGGACGGCGTCGAGCGGGAACGGCCGCTCCTCGCCCGCGAAGTCGAACGTGACGCCCTGTGCGAGGTAGGAGGTCGCGAGCGCGTCGGCACGGGCGCGCAGGTCGTCCTTCGACATCTCCGACAGCGCGTCGTAGAGCGGCTTGTAGGGGCCGCGAGCGTCGCCCTTGCGCTCGAACATCTCGTCCCACGGCGTGCCCTGCCGCTTGCGGGGCACGGCGAAGGGCTTGTCGTAGTCGTCGAAGAGGTCGCCCATGGCGCGAGCCTAGTGGCGACGGCGGCTGCGTCCCTGCGAGCGCGGCGGGCGACGAGCCTCGGCGGCTAGCCTCGGACGGTGCCGATGCCCACCCCCGACCAGCTCGCCCGCGCAGAGTCGCTCATCGCGCTCACGCCCGACTTCCCGAGCCGCGGGGTGCTGTTCCGCGACATCGGTCCGATGCTCGCCGACGCGGATGCGCTCGCGGCCGTCACCGAGGCACTCGCCGCACCGTTCGAGGGCGGCTTCGACCTCGCCGCCGGCGTCGAGGCGCGCGGGTTCCTGCTCGCGGGCACCGTGGCCGCGACCGCTCGGACCGGCCTCCTCCCCATCCGGAAGGCCGGCAAGACGCCGCGGCCCACCGCATCCGTCGACTACGCCCTCGAGTACGGCGTCGCGACGATCGAGGCCGCGGGCGACCTCAGCGGCCGGCGCGTGCTGCTCGTCGACGACGTGCTCGCGACCGGCGGCACGCTCGCCGCGGCCGCGCGCCTCGTCGAGGAGCTCGGCGGCGAGGTCGCCGGCGTCGCGGTCGTGCTCGAGCTCACGGCGCTCGGCGGCCGCGAGCGGGTGCCGAGCGCGCACGCCGTCTTCACCGCCTGAGCGGCGGGCGACGGCTCAGAGCGCGGCGACCGCCGCAGCCTCGACCGCGAGGCCCGCGCGGTAGCGCTCGAGGTAGGCCGCGAAGCCAGCGACGTCGTCGGGGTCCGGCTCGACCGTCGACTGCGCCGCATCCGCGAACACCACCTCGTCGAGGTAGTCGGAGAGGTCGCGCGCATCGCCGCCGGCGGTCGCTCGCGCGAAGGCCGCGAGCACCGCGATGCCCCACGCGCCGCCTTCGGACGCCGTCTCCCCCACCGACACAGGCGCTCGGAGCGCTCCGGCGAGGAACCGCTGCGCGACGCCCGCGGTGCGGAACATGCCGCCGTGCGCGAACATGCGGTCGAGCCGCACGCCCTCCTCGTCGAGCACGCGCATCCCGAGCGCGAGCGTGCCGAAGGCGCCGTAGAGGTGCGCGCGCATGAGGTTCGCGAGCGTCAGCCGGCTCTCGGGCGTGCGCACGAGCAGCGGCCTGCCCTCGTCGAGGCCCGCGATGGGCTCGCCCGCGACGTGGTTGTAGGCGAGCAGCCCGCCCGCGTCGGCCTCGCCCGCGATCGCCTCGCGGAAGAGCGCGTCGAAGACGGCGTCGTCGTCGATCGGTGCGCCGGCGGCCTCGGCGAAGCGCGCGAACACCCGCGCCCATGCCGCGAGCTCGCTCGCGCCGTTGTTGCAGTGCACCATCGCGACGGGGTCGCCCGCGGGCGTCGCGACGAGGTCGAGCTCGGCGTGCACGCGCTCGAGCGGGCGCTCGAGCACGACCATCGCGAAGACGCTCGTGCCCGCGCTCACGTTGCCCGTGCGGGGCGCGACCGCGTTCGTCGCGACCATGCCGGTGCCGGCGTCGCCCTCCGGCGCGCACAGCGGCACGCCGGGCTGCAGCGTGCCGCTCGGGTCGAGCAGTCGCGCGCCCGCCGGCGTCAGCGCTCCCGCGGGCTCGCCGGCGCGCAGCACGGTCGGGAGCAGCTTGGCGACGCTCGCGACCGGCAGACGACCCGCGACGAGCTCGTCGTAGCGCGCGATGAGTGCGGAGTCGTAGTCACCGCCCGCCGCGTCGAGCGGGAACGTGCCGGATGCGTCACCGACGCCGAGCACGGCGCGTCCCGTGAGGGCGCGGTGCACGTAGCCGGCGAGGGTCGTGATCGAACGGACGCGGGGCACGTGCGGCTCGTCGTCGAGGATCGCCTGGTGGAGGTGCGCGATCGACCAGCGCAGCGGGATGTTGACGCCGAACGCCTCGGTGAGCTCGGCCGCCGCGCGGCCGGTCGACGTGTTGCGCCACGTGCGGAACGGCGCGAGCAGCTCGCCCGCCTCGTCGAAGGCGAGGTAGCCGTGCATCATGCCCGAGACGCCGATCGCGCCGATCTCGCGCAGCTCGGCGCGGTGCTGCGCGCGGACGTCGTCGCGGAGCGCCGCGAACGCGGCCTGCACGCCGGCCCACGCGTCGTCGAGCGCGTACGTCCAGGTGCGCTCCTCGAAGCGGTTCTCCCACGCGTGGGAGCCGACCGCGAGCACCCGCGCGGGATCCTCCGCGTCGACGAGGCACGCCTTGATGCGCGTCGAGCCGAGCTCGATGCCGAGCGCCGTGCGGCCGGCCTCGATCGCCTCGGCGCTCATCGCCCCTCCTGCTCCTGCTCCGGCCGCTGCCCGTAGACGTGCTGGTAGCGCTCGTGCAGCCGGTCGATGTCGGCCTGCGGGATGGGGATGACGGGCCCGGCCTCGCGCGCGAGGTGGACCGTGCGCGCGACGTCCTCGACCATGACCGCCGCCTTCACCGCATCCCTCGCCGTCCCGCCGATCGCGAACGGGCCGTGGTTCTGCATGAGCACCGCGCGCGAGCGGTGCTCGCGGAGCGTCTCGACGATGCCGCGTCCGATCGAGTCATCGCCGATGATCGCGAACGGCCCGACCGGGATCGGCCCGCCGAACTCATCCGCCATCGCCGTGAGCACGCACGGGATCTCCTCGCCCCGCGCCGCCCATGCGGTCGCGTAGGTCGAGTGGGTGTGCACGACGCCGCCGACCTCGGGCATGTGACGGTAGACGTAGGCGTGCGCGGCGGTGTCGCTCGAGGGGCTCGCGTCGCTCCCCGCCGTGCCAGGCACGACGGCGCCGTCGAGGTCGCAGACGATCATCCGCTCGGGCGTCAGGTCGTCGTAGTCGACCCCGGACGGCTTGATGACGAACAGGTCAGCGCCCGGCACGCGGCCCGAGACGTTGCCGCCCGTCCACACCACGAGGCCGTAGCGCACGAGCTCGCGATGGAGCCGCGCGACGTCCTCGCGCACGGCGTCGACGGCTGCGAGCGTCGCCTGGTCGAGCGCTGCCATGCCCGGCATCCTCAGTGGAGCGCGATCGTCTCGACCGAGCGCAGCTGGTCGCGGATGAAGCGGTTCGCGTGCGCGGCGAGATCCGCCGAGTCGTCCCAGAGGTTGCGCCAGATGCCGAGCGTGTTCGAGAGCGACTCGGAGACGACGGCGCTCGAGAACGACTCGAAGACGATCGGGCCGTCGTAGCCGAGCCGCGCGAGGCCGCGGAAGAAGGAGCCGAAGTCGACCGATCCGGTGCCGAGGTAGCCGCGGTGGCTCTCGCCGATGTGCACGTAGCGGAGCCGCTCACCAGCGTCGAGGACGGGCTCGAGCATCCCCGACTCCTCGATGTTCATGTGGTACGTGTCGAGGTGCAGGTGCACGTTGTCGTGCCCGATCTCCTCGAGGAAGCGGAGGCCCCCGCGCGCGGTGTTCGCGATGTTCGTCTCGTAGCGGTTCACGATCTCGAGCGAGAGCGTCACGCCCGCCGCGGCCGCGCGGTCGGCGAGGCGGCGGAGCGCCGCGGCCGAGTTCGCGCGGCCCGCCTCGGTCGCCGGGGTCGTGTACTTCTGCATCGCCGAGTAGATGACGCCGCAGAGGTGCGCTCCGCCCGCCTCGGCGACGACGTCGATCGCCCGCTCGAGGAGGGTCTCGCCCTCGCGGCTCACCGCGGCGTCCTCGCTCGAGAGGTCGTGCGCGGCGTCGAGCCCGAGGCTCGACGTCATCGCGACGCCGTGGTCGTCGAGCATGCGGCGCACGAGCGCGCCGTCGATCGCGAACGGATCCATGAGCGGCAGCTCGAGCAGGTCGAACCCCGCCTGCTGGGTGCCGGCGATGGCGGTCTGGAGGCCCGCCTCGTCGAACGTGCCGGTGAAGACGAGGCCGTGGACGCCGATCTGCATGATTGCTCCTTCGCTGGGTGGTCTATCGCGCCGCGTCGAGGATCGCGCGGCGCACGTGCTCGTCGTCCCGACCGTCGATGCGGTCGAGGACGGCGTCGGGGAGGAAGGTCGGCTCGCCCACCGAGAGCGCCCCGACGAAGATGCGCGCGACCTTGTCGGCCATCTCGGTGATGCGGAGACACTCGGCCGGCGTCGCGCCGATCGCGAAGATGCCGTGGTTCCGCATCCACGCGACCTTCGGGAGCGCGCCGTGCCGGTCGGCGAAGTCGCGCAGCTCGTCGCGCATGAGCCGACCGAGGCTCAGGCCCGGGTCGACGTAGGGCACGAGCAGCGTCTCGGTGCCGAGCACCACGATCTGGTCGGGGAAGAGCGCACCGGCGGCGAGCAGCCCTGCCCGGTCGGAGCACAGCACCGAGTTCGCCGCGATGGGGTGCGTGTGGCAGGCGGCGCCCGCGCCGGAGCTCAGCACGACCGCGTGCAGGAGCGCCTCGACGCTCGGCCGCTTCGCGTCCGGGTCGACGCGCGAGGCCATGAGCGCCTCCGCGACGCGCGCGTCTCCCGCACCGCCCTCGAACGCCGCCGGGTCGTCGAGCAGCTCGAGGATCGGCGCGAACCGGCACTCGACGAGGTCGTCGGGCCCCGCGGCCGCGAGCGACGAACCCGTGGCCTTCACGAGCATCCGCTCGTCGTCGAGCCTCGCCGAGACGTTGCCCTCGGCGAGGATGACGAGCTCGCGCTGCGGCTCGCCCACGGCGTGCGCGAGCCGCAGCAGGTCGTCGCGGGGATCGGTCACTTGGGCGCTCCCGGCGCGGTCGCCGGCACCGCGAGCCGCGGTGGTGCTCCCGCCTGCCGCCTGCGGATCGTGGCGTTCGAGAGCAGCGAGGCGCCGAGCAGCACGATGCCGAGCGCGAGCAGCTGCGCCTGCGCGCCCTCGTTGCCGGGCACGACGAGCAGGATCGAGGCGTTGAGCCACACGATGAGCAGTGCCGCGAGCAGGATTCCGCTCAGCTTGCCGATGCCGCCCGTGATGGCGACACCGCCGAGCACCGCGATCGTGATCGCGGGCAGCGCCATGCCGCTGCCGCTCGTGCCCGCGTCGGGCCGGGCGGAGGCGAACTGCGCGACGGTGTAGACGCCGACGAGGCCCGAGATCGCACCGGCCGTGACGTAGGCCATCATGCGCGTGCGGCGCGTGTCGATGCCCGCCCACTGCGCGGCGGTGTCGTTCGTGCCGATCGCGTAGAGCTTGCGGCCGTAGGTCGTGCGGTTGAGCACGAACCACGCGACGATCGCGACGGGGATGAGGAAGGTGAAGACGCCGAGCGGCACGAGCGGCAGCGAGCCGCCGATGACGGGGAGCTCGACGGCCTTCGCCGCGTTGTAGAACTCCGAGATCTCCGGTCCCGAGATGGGCCGCTGCTCGCTCACGACGAGCGCGATCGAGCGGTAGGCGTAGAAGGTCGCGAGCGTCGTGATGAGCGCCGGGTAGCCGAGGTAGGCGGTGAGCACGCCGTTGATCGCGCCGAGGAGCGCCCCGAAGAGCACCGCGAGCACGACCGCGACGAGCAGCGGCAGGCCGGCCTGCTGGTAGAGCATCGCGAAGACGATGCCCGTGAGCGAGACCATCGAGCCGACCGAGAGGTCGATGCCGCCGCGGCCGGAGGTGATGACGAACAGCTCGGCGAGCGCGAGCAGCGCGAGCGGCACGTAGGCGATGAGCGTCGAGGCGAGGTAGTCGCTGTTGAACGTGCCGCTCGTGAGCCCGACGGCGTCGAGGATCGACATCGCGACGAGCAGCACGATGATGAGCGCGAGCAGCAGCACCGCCCGGTCGCGGAGGATGCCCGAGCCGAGCCACTCGCGCACGCGCGAGGGCGGCGCCGCACGTCGCTCGTCGGCGGGGGTCGTCGTGGTGGCGGTCATGCGCGGGCCCTCCTGGCTCGCTCGCGGATGATGTCGGTGCCGACGGCGATGAGGATGAAGATGCCGACGAAGAGGAAGCCGAGCTGGGTGGGCCAGCCGAGCTGCGTCACGCCCGAGACGACGGTCTGCACGAGGATCGCGCCGAGCAGGGTGCCGACGACGCTGCCGCGGCCGCCGAGGATCGAGGTGCCGCCGATCACGACCGCGGCGATGACCTGCAGCTCCTTGCCCGAGCCGACCGACTGGTCGAGCGTCGAGGTGCCCGTCGCGATGATCATGCATGCGGCGAGCCCGGCGAGCGCGCCGGTGATGAGGTACACCCAGACGAGCCGCGGCTGCACCTTGATGCCCGCGAGCCGGGCGGCGTTCTGGTTGCCGCCGATCGCGTAGAGGTTGCGGCCCGACTTCGCATAGCGCAGGAACCACCACGCGACGGCGACGGCGAGCACTGCGATCGCGAAGGAGTGCGGCACCCCGAAGGTCGAGCCGGCCGAGCCACGCCCGAAGAACTCGAGCGTCGACGGGATGCCGTTGACGGTCGACGAGTTGAAGACGCGCAGCCCGAGCCACAGGAAGACGTTCGCGGTGCCGAACGTGATGATGATCGGATGCACGCGGCCGTAGGCGATCAGGATGCCGTTGAGCGCGCCGAGCGCCGCGCCGATGACGATCGCGAGCCCGACCGCGACGATCGCGGGCACGTCGTAGCTCACGAGCACGCGCGCGGTCACGACGGCGGAGACCATGATCATGCCCGCGACGGAGACGTCGATGCCCGCGGTGATGATGACGAAGGTCATGCCCACGCCGATGAGCGCGATCGGCGCGACCTGCACGAGCAGCGGGCCGATCGAGCCGGGCGTGAGGAACGCGGGCGTGAAGATGCCGAGCAGCACCCACAGGATCACGAGCACGACGAGCAGCACGACCTCCTGCCCCGTCACGATCGGGGGCAGGATGCGGCGCATGCTCACCGCTTGCGGCGCGCGGGCTTCGGTCGCGGTGGTCATCGGTCGTCCTCCTCGGTGACGGGCTCGTCCTCGGCGCCGGCCGCCGCCGCGAGCAGCGAGGCCTGGCTCGCGCTGGGCGGGAACTCGCGGGCGATGCGCCCGGAGCGGAAGACGAGGACGCGGTCGGAGATGCGCTGGACCTCTGCGAGGTCGGTGGTGATCACGAGCACGGCCGTGCCGCGCGCGGCGAGGTCGGCGATGATCCGGTGGATCTCCTCCTTCGCGCCGACGTCGACGCCCTGCGTCGGCTCGGCGAGCACGAGGAGCTTCGGCTGCTCGACGATCTGGCGGGCGAGCACGACCTTCTGCGCGTTGCCGCCGGACATCGCGCCGAGCGGCTGCCGCGACGTGGGCGTCTTGACCGCGAGCCGGCCGATGAGGTCGTCGGCGATGCGCCGCTCGGCCTTGGGCGACACCCAGCCGGGGAGCTTCCCGAGCAGGCCGAGCGAGCCGACCGTGATGTTGAAGGCGATGCTCTGGAACGAGAAGGAGCCCTGCGACGAGCGGTTCGCCGGCACCATTCGGATGCCGCGGCGCTTCGCCTCGGCGGGCGTGCCGGGGTGGCGGTCGCTGCCGACAACGCGCATCCGTCCGTTCGTCGCACGGCGCATGCCGTAGACGACCTCGCCGACCTCGGCCGCGCCGGAGCCGATGAGGCCGTAGAGGCCGAGCACCTCGCCGGCGCGCACCGAGAGCGACACGTCGGCGAACGTGCCGTCGAGCGTGAGCCCCTTGAGCTCGAGCACGGTCTCGCCGTGCTCGCCCGGGACGTGCTCGCCCTCGTCGAGCGCGCCGCCGACCATGCGCTCGGCGATCTCGCGCACCGAGAGCTCGCCGATCGGCTCGGTCGAGACGGTCTCGCCGTCGCGCATGATCGTCACGGCGTCGGCGATGCGGAAGAGCTCGTCGAGCCGGTGACTGATGTAGATGATGGAGACGCCGTCGGCGGCGAGCCGTCGCACGACGCCGAAGAGCACCTCGATCTCGGCGTCGGTGAGGATGGCGCTCGGCTCGTCGAGGATGAGGATGCTCGCCTGCTCGAGGAGCGCCTTCGCGATCGAGACCTGCTGCTGCTGCGCGATCGAGAGGCCGCCGAGCGGCTGCGAGGCGACGCCGCGGTCGAGCCCGACGGTGTCGAGCAGCTCGAGCATGCGCGGCGCCTGGGCGCGCCAGTCGATCATCGGGCCGCGGGTGATCTCGCGGCCGACGAAGAAGTTCTCGGCGACGGTGAGCTCGGGGAAGAGCTGCGGCTCCTGGTAGACGGTCTGCACGCCGAGGCCGATCGCGTCGGTCGTCGAGCCGATCGAGACGGCCGTGCCGTCGATCGCGATCGAGCCGGTGTCGGCCTGCTCGGCGCCCGCGAGGATCTTGATGAGCGTCGACTTGCCGGCGCCGTTCTCGCCCACGAGCGCGTGGACGGTGCCGGGCATGACGGTGATGTCGGCGTGGCGGATGGCGCGCACGCCGCCGTAGCGCTTCGAGATGTCGCGCATCTCGAGCCGGGGCGTGGAGTCGTGCCCCGGCGTGGGGCGTGCCCGCTGGGCGGTGTCGGTCATGGTGCTCCTCGTGATCGCCGCCGCTGGGGCCGGCGGGCTGCCTGCGGGTCGGCCTCCGGGCCGGCCGGCGGGCCAGATGGGGTGCCGGGGCGCGGCGCGAGCCGCGCCCCGGCGTCAGTCGATCGGGCGATCAGTAGTCGTAGTCGCCCGCGTTCTCGGCGGTGAAGACGGTCGGCGGGCCGAGCAGCAGCACGCCCGTCGCCTCGTCGTACTCGACCTCCGAGAGCGCCTCGTTCGACAGGCTCGACGTGTCGCCGAGGTCGCCGTCGGTCGCGAGCTGCACGCCGGCCCAGCCGGTCAGGTAGCCGAGGCCCTCGACGTCCCACAGGATCGACCCGCTCGACGCGCCCGACTCGAGGTACGGGAGCATCGACTGCGGCGTGCCGAGGCCGACGGTGAAGACCTCGCCGATGCGGTCGGCGTCCTGCACGGCCTGTGCGACGCCCGGGGCGCTCGAGGTGCACTCGCCCACGAGGCCCGTGAGGTCGGGGTGGCTGTTCATGAGGTCGGTCGCCATCTGCGTCGCCATGGCCTGGTCCTCGCCGGCGTAGACGATGTCGACGATCTCGGCGTCGGGGTACTCCGAAGCGGTGTACGCCTCCTGCACCTCGATCCACGCGTTGAGGTTCGCCGCCGTCTCGCCGCACGAGACGATCGCGTACTTGCCCGAGCCGCCCATCGCCTCGAGGAGCGAGTCGGTGAGCTGCTGGCCGATGCCCTCGACCGAGGCCTGGCTCACGAAGACCTCGCGCACCGAGTCGGGCGCGTCGGTGTCGGTCGTAGCGACGTGGATGCCGGCGGCCTGCGCCTCCTGCAGCAGCGGCGCCATCGAGTTCGGGTCGTTCGGTGCGACGAACAGCACGTCGACGCCCTGCTGGATGAACGAGCGCACGATGTCGGCCTGCGCGGCCGCGTCGGCGGTCGTCGGGCCCTGGTAGAGCCACTCGAAGCCGAGCTCCTCGGCCGCCTGCTGGCCGCCCGTGTTCATCGCCTCGAAGTAGGGGATGCCCTGCAGCTTGGGGACGAACGCGATGGTCAGGCCCTCGGCGCTCGCGCCGTCGGTGGCGCCCGGCTCCGCCGACGATCCGGTGTCGGTGTTGCGCGACGTGCAGCCGGCCAGCACGACGGCAGCGGCCGCCGAGAGCGCCAGTGCACCCGCGATCTTGCGTGAGATCTTCATCGATGCTCCTTCAGGGTGAGGCGACGGGAGGCGGTCTCCGCCCGTGCCGAGACCGGCGCCGTGCCGGTCGTCTGCGCGTCGGGGAGCGGCACGCGGGCCACCGGCACGCCGATGGCGCGCCACTCCTCGACGAAGTCGTCGGATGCGTCGGCATCCGTGATGAGGCTCGTCACCTGCTCGGCGCGCGCGAACGGGTGCAGCGCGAAGCCGTCGATCTTGCTCGAGTCGAACAGTCCGTGCACCTCGTCGGTCGCGGCGACGAGCGCTTGCTTCGAGACGGCCTCGTCGGTCGCGAGCTCGAGCAGGCCGCGCTCCGGCGAGAGGCCGACGACGCCGACGAACGCCTTGTGCACGCGGCCGCGGCCGACGAGCGCGTCGGTGATGGGGCCGACGAGGCCCGAGCTCTCGCGGCGCAGCGTCCCGCCGGGCATGATGACCCGCGCGTCGGAGCGCTCCATGAGCACGGTCGCGGTCGGCAGCGACTGCGTGATGACCACGAGGGCCTGCCGGTGCAGCAGCTCGAGCGCGAGGTAGTGCGCGGTGCTCGAGGTGTCGAGCGCGATGACGTCGCCGTCGGCGACGAGCGTCGCGGCCTGGGCGGCGATCGCGCGCTTCGCGGCCGACTCGCGCTGCAGGCGGTCGCGGAAGGCGCCCTCGTCGCCGCGCTCCGGCAGCAGCGCGCCGCCGCGCGTGCGTCGCAGCAGCTGCCGGCGCTCGAGCGCGTCGAGGTCCTTGCGGATCGTCACCTCGGAGACGTCGAGGTCGCGGGCGAGCTCGGCGACCTGCACGGAGCCGTTGGCTCCGAGGGCGTCGAGGATGCGCGCCTCACGACTGATCACGGCGTCTCCCTTGTCGGTGATGGTGGCGACAGTACGCATCCGAAACCGGCTTCGCAAGTCACCGATACCGAATCGCAACCTTCGCGCTTGCGTTCGAAACCTCGACGGGGCATGCTGGCGTGGCGCGACCGGCGCTGAGCCGACCGGTGGCGACGGTCGAGGAGGACGGGAGCGAGCATGGCGAGCACGGAGGCGCAGCGCCTGACGCCGGTGTGCTTCCGCTTGCGCGTGCGCCCCGAGCTCGTCGGCGAGTACCGCGAGCGCCACGCCGCCGTCTGGCCCGAGATGCTCGAGGCGCTCCGCGCGACCGGCTGGCTCGACTACCGCATCTTCGTCGCCGACGACGGCACGTGCATCGGGACCTTCCGCACCCTCGACCTCGACGCATCCCTCGCCGGCATGGCCGCGAGCGACGTCAACGCCCGCTGGCAGGCCGAGATGCAGCCCTTCTTCGAGGGCATCGAGCGGCCCGCCGACGAGTCCTTCGAGCTCATCCCGCTCGCCTTCGACCTCGACGCGCAGCTCGCGGCGAGCCGAACCGCATCCCGCCCCGAACCGAGGAGCTGACATGGCCGTCACCCCCACCGCAGAGCAGCTCGAACGGCTGCGCATCGAAGTGCCCAGCTGGGCCTACGGCAACTCCGGCACGCGCTTCCGCGTCTTCACGACGCCCGGCACGCCGCGCGACCCGTTCGAGAAGCTCGCCGACGCCGCCGAGGTGCACCGCCACACGGGGCTCGCGCCGACCGTCGCGCTGCACTACCCGTGGGACAGGGTCGACGACTGGGCGGCGCTTCGCGAGCGCGCGGCGGAGCTCGGCGTCGCGCTCGGCACGATCAACTCGAACACGTTCCAGGACGACGACTTCAAGTTCGGCTCGCTCACGCACCCGGATGCGCGCGTGCGGCGCAAGGCGATCGATCACCACTTCGAGTGCATCGACGTGATGCACGAGACGGGCTCGCGCGACCTCAAGGTCTGGCTCGCCGACGGCACGAACTATCCCGGGCAGGACTCGATCCGCGAGCGCCAGGACCGCCTCGCGGAGTCGCTCGCCGAGATCTACGCGCGGCTCGCCGACGACCAGCGGATGGTGCTCGAGTACAAGTTCTTCGAGCCGGCGTTCTACCACACCGACATCCCCGACTGGGGGACGAGCTACGTGCACTGCCTCGCGCTCGGCGACCGCGCGAAGGTGGTGCTCGACACCGGCCACCACGCGCCCGGAACGAACATCGAGTTCATCGTCGCGCAGCTCCTGCGGCTCGGGAAGCTCGGCGCCTTCGACTTCAACTCGCGCTTCTACGGCGACGACGACCTCATCGTCGGTGCCGCCGACCCGTTCCAGCTCTTCCGCATCGTCGTCGAGCTCATCGCGGGCGGCGGCTACGGCGACCCCGACGTGCAGCTCGTGCTCGACCAGTGCCACAACATCGAGGAGAAGGTGCCGGGCCAGATCCGCAGCGTCCTCAACGTGCAGGAGGCGGTCGCGAAGGCGCTCTCGCTCGACACCGAGGCGCTCGCCGTCGCGCGTCGCGAGTGCGACGTGCTGCTCGCGAACGAGATCCTCATGGACGCGTTCGCGACCGACGTGCGCCCGCTGCTCGCCGACTACCGCGAGGCGAAGGGGCTGCCCGCCGACCCGATGCGCGCCTTCCTCGCCTCCGGCTACCTCGAGCGCATCGCCGCCGAGCGCGTCGGCGGCACCCAGGCCGGCTGGGGCGCGTGACCGCGCCGACCCCCGAGACGACGGAGACGACATGAACCAGGCAGTCAGCGACCTGCTCGCGCGCAGCAACGCACTCGGCAGCGATCCCCGCAACACGAACTACGCCGGCGGCAACACGTCGGCGAAGGGCACCGGCATCGACCCCGCGACGGGCGAGCCCGTCGAGCTCCTGTGGGTCAAGGGCTCCGGCGGCGACCTCGGCACGCTCACGGAGGCTGGCCTCGCCGTGCTGCGCCTCGACCGCGTGCTCGGCCTCGTCGACGTCTACCCCGGCGTCGAGCGCGAGGACGAGATGGTCGCCGCGTTCGACTACTGCCTCCACGGCCGCGGCGGCGCCGCGCCGTCGATCGACACGTCGATGCACGCGCTCGTCGAGGCGCCGCACGTCGACCACCTGCACCCCGACTCCGGCATCGCGATCGCCACGGCGGTCGACGGCGAGGAGCTCACGCGGCGCATCTTCGGCGACAGGGTCGTGTGGGTGCCGTGGCGCCGCCCCGGCTTCCAGCTCGGGCTCGACATCCGCGACATCCAGCGCGCGAACCCGGATGCGGTCGGCTGCATCCTGGGCGGGCACGGCATCACGGCATGGGGACGCTCGAGCGAGGAGTCGGAGCGGAACTCACTCTGGATCATCCGCACCGCCGCCGAGTACATCGAGCAGCACGGCCGACCCGAGCCGTTCGGCGCCGAGCTCGACGGCTACGCCGCCCTGCCCGAGACCGAGCGACGCGCGCGCGCGGCGGCGCTCGCCCCGCACATCCGCGCGATCGCCTCGACCGACCGCCCGATGGTCGGCCACTTCAGCGACGCGGAGGTCGTCACCGACTTCCTCGCGCGCGCCGAGCACCCGCGGCTCGCGGCGCTCGGCACCTCGTGCCCCGACCACTTCCTGCGCACGAAGGTCAAGCCGCTCGTGCTCGACCTCCCCGCCGACGCGCCGCTCGAGCGCGCCATCGAGCGGCTCGGCGAGCTGCACGAGGCGTACCGCGCCGACTACGCCGCCTACTACGAGGCGCACGCGACACCCGAGTCGCCCGCGATGCGCGGCGCCGACCCGGCGATCGTGCTCGTGCCGGGCATCGGGATGTTCTCGTTCGGCAAGGACAAGCAGACCGCGCGCGTGGCGGGCGAGTTCTACACGAACGCGATCAACGTCATGCGCGGCGCCGAGGCGATTTCGCGCTACGAGCCCATCTCGGACGCCGAGAAGTTCCGCATCGAGTACTGGTCGCTCGAGGAGGCGAAGCTGCAGCGGATGCCGAAGCCGCGCTCGCACGCCGGCCGCATCGCGCTCGTCACCGGCGCCGCGAGCGGCATCGGCAAGGCGATCGCCACCCGGCTCGCCGCCGAGGGCGCGTGCGTCGTGATCGCCGACCTCGACCTCGAGAAGGCCAAGGCCGCCGCGGCGGAGCTCGGCTCGACCGACGTCGCGATCGGCGTGCGGTGCGACGTCACGCGCGCCGGTGAGGTGCAGGCGGCGGTCGACGCGGCGCTGCTCGCGTTCGGCGGCCTCGACCTCGTCGTCAACAACGCCGGGCTGTCGCTGTCGAAGTCGCTGCTGGAGACCACCGAGGCCGACTGGGACCTCCAGCATGATGTGATGGCGAAGGGCTCGTTCCTCGTCTCGCGCGCGGCGGCGAAGGCGCTCATCGACCAGGGCCTCGGCGGCGACATCGTCTACATCTCCTCGAAGAACGCGGTCTTCGCCGGTCCGAACAACATCGCGTACTCGGCGACGAAGGCTGACCAGGCGCACCAGGTGCGGCTGCTCGCGGCCGAGCTCGGCCAGTACGGCGTGCGCGTCAACGGCATCAACCCCGACGGGGTCGTGCGCGGCTCGGGCATCTTCGCCTCCGGCTGGGGCGCCTCGCGCGCGAAGGTCTACGGGGTGAAGGAGGAGGAGCTCGGCAAGTACTACGCCGGCCGCACGCTGCTCGGCCGCGAGGTGCTCCCCGAGCACGTCGCGAACGCCGTCGCGGCGCTCACGGGTTCGGAGCTCAGCCACACGACCGGCCTGCACGTGCCCGTCGACTCCGGTGTGGCGGCCGCGTTCCTGCGATGACGGCGACGGTCGCGGCGGTCGACCTCGGCGCGACGAGCGGTCGGGTGGTGCGGGCCGAGGTCGGCCCCGCCACCCTGCGGCTCGAGGAGGTCGCGCGCTTCGAGAACCGGCCGGTGCGCATCGGCGACGGCCTCCACTGGAGCGTGCCCTCGCTCTACGACGAGGCGATGCGCGGCGTCGCGGCGGCGTCGCGGATGCACGGGGATGCGTCGCTCGCGTCGGTCGCGGTCGACTCGTGGGCGGTCGACTACGCGCTGCTGCGGCGGGGCAGCCTGCTCGGCATCCCCTTCTCCTACCGCGACGACCGCACGGCGCGCGGGCTCGAGCTCGTCGACCGGGTCATCGCGCAGCCCGAGCTCTACGCCCGCTGCGGCTTGCAGCGCATGCCGTTCACGACGATCAACCAGCTCATGGTCGACCGCGAGCGAGGCCTCCTCGAGGTCGCCGACCGGATGCTCATGCTCCCCGACCTGTTCGGCTACTGGATGACCGGTCGCATGGTCGCCGAGCGCACCAACGTGTCGACGAGCGGGCTCATGCGGCTCGACGAGCAGTGGGACACCGAGCTCATGGGGATGCTCGGCATCCCGCCGTCGCTGCTCGCGGAGGTCGTCGACCCCGGCACGCGCATCGGCCCGATCGACGCCGCGACGCGCTCCCACTACGGGATCGAGGGCGCGCCCGACGTGTTCGCCGTCGGTTCGCACGACACCGCATCCGCCGTCGTCGCCGTGCCGATGGAACCGGGCGGCGCCTACGTCTCGAGCGGCACGTGGTCGCTCGTCGGCATCGAGACGGCCGCGCCGATCGCGACGCCCGCGGCGCTCGACGCGTCGTTCACGAACGAGGGCGGCGTCGACGGCCGCACGCGCTTCCTCAAGAACGTCATGGGCCTGTGGATCCTGAGCGAGTCGGTGCGCACGTGGCAGGCGGCGGGCGAGCGGCTCGGCCTGCCCGAGCTGCTCGCTGCGGCCGCGGCGGTCGACTGGGCCGTGCCCGTCTTCGACCCGACCGACGACGCCTTCTACCCGCCCGGCGACATGCCCGCGCGCATCCGCTCGTGGTTCGAGGAGCGCGGGCAGCGGCCGCCGCAGGGCAGGGCGGAGGTCGTGCGCTGCATCCTCGAGTCTCTTGCCGAGGGCTATGCCCGGGCGCTGCGGGACGCGGCCGCGATCAGCGGGCAGGCGATCGAGCGCGTGCACGTCGTGGGCGGCGGAGCGCGGAACGCGCTGCTGTGCCAGCTCACCGCCGACCACACGGGGCTGCCGGTCGTCGCCGGCCCCGTTGAGGCGTCGGCGATCGGCAATGTGCTCGTGCAGGCGCGCGCGCTCGGCGCCGCGCCCGCGACCCTCGAGGAGCTGCGGGCCCTCGTGCGCGCGGCGCACGAGCTCGTCGAGTACCTGCCGCGCGCCCGCTGAGAGCCCCGCAGCGTCCCTCTTCTCCTTGGCTGGGCCGACAGCGGCAGTCGCGTGGCACGTCTGCCCGTCGCAGAGCCATCGATCGCGCCCTCGCAGTCGGTCAGGCCGCGGCTGCCGCGGCACGCCTTCCGACATCTCGCTGCGCAACCTCGGTGAGCGCTGAACGATCAGTAGGTCCCCGTGAGGGAGCCCCAACCCTGTGAGAGGCCAGCAGCGCTGCGGCGCTGAGGAACGTTCCACGGGTTCGAGTCCTGCAGCGGCGGCGGCAGGAGCGCCTCCGGCAGGCTCTGGTAGGCGACCCCCCGGAGGAAACGCGAGATCGCGGCCGTGCCTACGCTCGTATCGTCGGTGGTCGTGGCCGGGTAGGGTCCGCCGTGCTGCATGGCCGCGGTGACCGCGACGCCGGTGGGCCAACCGCCATACAAGACCCGGCCGCTTGTGGCCGCGAGCGCGCGTACGAGCGGGGCGATCGCCGCGGATTCGCTCTCGAGCGCATGGAGGGTCGAGGTGAGGTTGCCCGGGAAGAGCCGCTCATGCAGCGACGGCAGTGCTTCGAGAGACCGATAGCGGACGAGCACGCTGAGCGGCCCGAACGATTCGTCGAGCACGGTCTCGCCCGCAGCGTCGAGGTCGGCAACATCAACAGCCACGATCGTGGGGGTCGCCCACACGTGCCCCTCGTCGTCGACGCGCACGTCACCCGTGGCCAGCACCTCGATCCCGGGCGAGCCCATCACAGCGGCACGGCGCGCCTCGTAGGCGGATCCGATGCCCGGGTTCAGCAGCCGGTGCTCGCCGACGGCGGCGGCGGCCTCCGCGACAGCGGAAACGTCAGTGCCGTCGGGGACGAAGAGGAAGCCGGGCTTGGTGCACAACTGACCTGCAGAGCCGCAGACGCTGCCGACGTACGCCGCGAGCAGCCCGCTATCCGATGCGACCGCTCCTGCCGTGGCGTAGGCGGGGTTGACGCTCCCGAGCTCTCCGAAGAAGGGGATCGGGCGCGGCCTGGCGGCGGCGATGTCGGCCAACATCCGGCCGACGCGACCCGAGCCGGTGAAGGAGGCGGCGCGCACGCGCTCGTCCTGCAGCAGCTCGACGCCGTGCTGCTGGCCGGAGACGAGCTGGAAAGACCCTTCAGGCATGCCCGCATTGCGGAGCGCTGCTTCGACGACCTTCGCCGTCGCGGCAGACAGCTCGGCGTGTCCTGAGTGTGCCTTCACGATGAGCGGGCAGCCTGCGGCGAGTGCAGCAGCGCTGTCGCCGCCCGCGACGGAGAATGCGAAGGGGAAGTTGCTCGCCGCGAAGTTGAGCACCGGGCCGACCGGCTCGAGCATGCGGCGCAGCTCGGGTCGCGGGCCGGGCGCGTAGTCGGCGTCCGCCGAGTCGATCGTCGCGCCGAGGTATGCACCCTCGACGACGACCTCGGCGAAGAGGCGCAACTGCGCAGTCGTACGACGCATCTCGCCGCGCAGGCGCGGTTCGCCGAGACCCGTCTCGCGCATGGCGATCGAGATGAGTTCGCCTGCGGCCGCATCGAGCGCGTCCGCCACCGAGACGAGCGCCGACGCACGCTCTTTCGACGGCACCCCGGCGAATGGGGTGGCCGCGTCTGCGGCGCGCTGAGCGATCGTGTCGGTGTCGATTTCGGTTGCTGCTGCAGTCATTGCTCTCTCCTCACCCTCGATGCGTCCGTCAGCGGCGGTCGAACTCGAGCGATGCGCCCGTCACCGCGGCCCGGTCGCCGATCTCGCGCCAGCCCTCTCCCTCGGGGAATGTCCAACGCTCGACAGATGCATCGAGCATCTCGGCCCCAGCGCCGGGGAGCCGAGGTGCCTGATAGCGGCCGCGCTCGATGCGCACCGGCTCGGCGAAATGCTCGTGGAGGTGGTCGACGAACTCGATCATGCGGCTGTCCTTGGTCGTCGAGACCACCGCGAAGTCGAAGAACGAGAAGTGCTGCACGAGCTCGCAGAGCCCGACACCGCCGGCGTGCGGGCACACGGGCACGCCGAACTTTTTCGCCAGGAGTAGGACCGCGAGGTTCTCGCTGACGCCGGCGACCCGCGTCGAGTCGAGCTGGAGGAAGTCGATGCCGCCCGCCTGCAGCAGCTGCTTGAAGATGATGCGGCTCTGCACCGCCTCGCCCGTGGCGACACGCATGGGCTTGATGGCCTCGCGGATGCGCGCGTGGCCGAGCACGTCGTCGGTGCTAGTCGCCTCCTCAATCCACCACGG
Source organism: Agrococcus sp. TSP3-2-1 (assembly GCF_049897585.1). Lineage (NCBI taxonomy): Bacteria > Bacillati > Actinomycetota > Actinomycetes > Micrococcales > Microbacteriaceae > Agrococcus > Agrococcus sp. TSP3-2-1. Next base: position 55,302 of record NZ_JAFCWN010000002.1, on the reverse strand, counting down.
TTCGAACTCAGCGAGCTGCTGCAGCCATTCGATTGCCTCGGGCACGTCCCACCGCTGGTTGGCGTCGATCGCCACAGGGAAGTCGGCGCCCAGCGCCTCCCGCACAAGCGCGAGCCTGCGGCGATCGTCCTCGAGGTTCCCGCCGACCTTGAGCTTGATCATGCCGAAGCCGTCAACCACCGCCTCGTGACTCAGTCGCACAAGCTTCTCGTCCGAGTACCCCAGCCAGCCTGGCGACGTTGTGTAGGCCGGGTACCCCTCCCGCTCGAGCTCGGTGATTCGCTCCTCCTTGCCGACCTGGCCCTCGCGCAGGATCTGCAGTGCTTCGTCCGGGCTCAGCGCGTCCGAGATGTGGGTGAAGTCGATCGCGGCCACGAGCTGCTCGGGGGTGAGCTCTGCCATGAAGCGCCACAGCGGCTTTCCCGCCCGCCGCGCCGCGACGTCCCACAGAGCGGTGATCAAGGCACCCGCCGCCATCTGCGTGACGCCCTTCTCCGGGCCCAGCCAGCGCAGCTGCGAGTCGTGCACGAGGAGTCGTGCCGCCGCGCCGAGGTCGCCGACCAAGTCGTCCAGCTCACGGCCCAGGAGCAGATGCCCGTACGACTCGATCGCGGCGACGACGATCTCGTTGCCTCGCCCGGCTGTGAAGACGAGCCCGTGCCCAGTCTCGCCGTCCTCGGCGCGGACGCGGACGTACGCGGCCGAGTAGTCGGGATCGACATTGACGGCGTCGGAGCCATCGAGTTCGAGCGACGTCGGGAAGCGGACATCGCTGGTCTCGATCGCGATGATCTTTGCCACAGTTCGGTGTTCCTCTCGAGGTGTCGGCTACGGCGCGATGACGCCGGGTAGCCAGGTGGTGAAGAAGGGGAAGAAGGTGATGAGCGCCAGCACTGCCAACATCGGGACGAAGAAAGGCACGACACCCTGGATAACCTTCGACACCGGCAGGTCGGTCACGCTCGACAGCACGAAGAGCACGAGCCCCACCGGAGGCGTCAGCAAGCCGATCATGAGGTTGAAGATGATGACCGATGCGACGTGCAGCGGATCCAGGCCGTACTGCGTAGCGACCGGCGCGAGGACCGGGACGAGGATCAGGATCGCCGCGGTGGGCTCGAGCACGGCACCGACGATCAGCAGAAGGATGTTCAGCAGGATCAGGAAGACGATCGGGTTGGTCGTCAGGCTCAGGATGAGCTCGGCGGCTTTCTGGGGCGCCTGCTCCCGAGCGAGCACCCACCCGAACAGCGACGCCGCTCCGACGATGAGCAGCACGGCACCGCTCGTCTCCAACGTCGTGCGGAGCACGTAGAGGATGTTCGTCGTATTCATCCGTCGGTACGCCGCCGCGAGGATGAACATGTAGAGCACCCCGATGCCCGCCGCCTCGGTCGGTGTGAAGATGCCGCCGAGGATGCCGCCCAGCACCACGATGCCCGCCCCCAAGCCAGGCAGGGCGCCGAGCACAGGCATCCAGCGCTCCCTGCCGCGGACCGGCTCCAGCCGGAGGTCGTCGCGCTTGCGCGTCGTGACCCACACCATGATGCAGAGCGCCAGGACCACCAGCAACGCGGGCACGATGCCAGCGATGAAGAGTGCACCGACCGAGAGACCCGCCGTAACTGCATAGATGATCGCGGGGATCGAGGGCGGCAGGATCGGGGCGATCAGCGAAGACGCGGCGGTGATGCCCACCGAGAACTTGTCGCTGTAGCCCCGCTTGATCATCGCCGGGACCTGCACGCGCCCGAGAGCCGCGGCATCGCTGATCGCGGCACCGCTCATCCAGGCGAACCCAAAGCTGGTGGCCACGTTGACATAGCCGAGACTTCCGCGAACGGTCCCGATCAAGGCTGTCGCGGCGTTGAACAGTCGGTCGGAGATCCCGCTGACGTTCGCAACGTTTCCGAGCATGATGAACAGCGGCACGGCTAGCAGCGGGAACGAGTTCAATCCGGAGATCGTCTGCTGCGCCGCCACCTCGAACGTCGCCGATGGGTCCGCCACGACGTAGATGAGGCAGGGCGCCAGAAGGGCGATCGCGACGGGCACGCGCAGCACCAGCATGGCGATGAGACCGATGAGCATCCACAGGATCACCATCAGATGCCGCCCTTCTCGATGTCGATGGAGCCGGCGAACTGGCTCGGGTAGCGAATGGTGAGGTAGAGGTTGCAGACCGAGTGGAATGCGATGAGCGCGAACCCGACGACTGCCGAGGCATAGACGACCGGCAGCGAAACGTTCGTGCCGGGTGAGGTGAGCCGTGCGGTCGCCTGCATGAGCTCGGCCGCGCCAATGGCCATGGCGACGGCAGTCGCGATGACGATCACCGTCGCTATTGCCTCCACGACCCCCACGACCTTGCCGGTCCGACCTCCGCCGTACAGCTGCACCGCGATGTGCCGGCGGCGCGCGGTCACGAACGCTGCGCCCGCGAACACCATCCAGATGAACACGAAGCGCGCGAGCTCTTCGGTCCAGCTGAACGGCGACGCGAAAACGTAGCGAGACATGACCTGCAAGATCACGAGGCTCAATAGCCCAACGAGCAGCACCAGGCCGAGTCCGAACTCCGACCCCACAAGCAATCGGTACGGTACGGAGCGTGACTCGAGGTAGCGCTCGTCGCCCGGTTCCAACCGTTCCATTAGCCTTCCCGGATCTGAAGGTAGAGGTCGCCCCACTCGAAGCTGTCGGGGATCAGCTCGGTCGCGCGGGCGCGGAAGTGCTCGACGTCGACCTGGTCGTTGACCTCAATCGCGCCGGACTCGCGCCACTCAGCGACGTACGACTCCTCTTCATCCTCGATACAGCCGCGGACGGCGCTCGCCGCGGTTGCGGTAGCAGTCTCCAACGCGGCGCGCTGCTCGTCGTCGAGCGCGGCGAGGGACGCGTCGCTGCCGACGAACATGACGCCCTGAATCATGTGTCCTGTGAGGTTCAGATGGTTCTGCACCTCGTAGAAGCGCTGGCTCGCGATGGTCGGGATGGGGTTCTCCTGCGCGTCGATGGTGCCCTGCTGCAGTGCCATGTACGCCTCGGACAGCGCCATCGGAGTAGCGGACCCGCCCATGATGTTGGCCATCGTGAGGTACAGGGGGGCGTCAGCAGCCCGCAGCTTCTTGCCTTGCAGGTCCGCTGAGGTCATGACCGGGGAATTGGAGGTGACGTGACGTGTCCCGTAGTACCAGGTGCCGAGCACGTCCAGGCCGGACTCGTCCTTGAGGGAGGCGAAGATCTCATCCGCGATCGGCCCGTTCAGCGTCTCCTCGAAGTGGTCGACGTCCCGGAACAGGTACGGAGCGTCGAACAGCGCCACATCCGGCTCCCATACGCCGAGGAACGACGGCCCGGCGACAGCGAGCTCCAAGCTGCCGGACGCGACCTGCTCGAGGCTCTCGGCCTCGCTGCCGAGCTGCGCCGCGGGGAACGAGTTGATGTGCACGCCCGATCCCTCGAGCGCGGCGTTGAGGGCGGGCACTCCGCAGGTCTCTACGGGATGAGTGCCCTCATAGACATGCGAGAGCCGAAGCTCGATGGCACCCTCAGGGGCGGCGTCGCCGGTCCGAGCGGGGGCCTCCGTGCTCACGCACGCGCTGAGGGTGAGGGTGAGTGCGGCCGCGGCCGCGATGGCCGTGCCGATTCGCTTCTGCGTCATCGTTGATGCTCCTTTGTATCCACGGTGCTGTCGGGGTGAGAGATGTCGGGGTGAGAGATGTCGGAGTGAGCGGCGAGGCCGGGCACGCCGACGGACACAGCCATGCTGTCGATCGCGTCGACGGTGCTGCGCGCTAGGGGGATCCACTTGCTGCGCTCGGCGCGTGCCCGCTGTTCGGGGTCGCCTGGTGCCATGACCGCCTCACCTGCTCCGCGCACGGCGTCGCGCAGCTTCTGCACCCGCTCCGCCGTCGATGCGCTGCTGACGAAGGCGCCCGGATCGATCGCGATGATCATGTGCCCGACGTTCATGCGCGAGCCGGGGTTCGACCAGATGTCCTCGGTCTCGAAGGCGAAGCTGGCTTCACCGAGCACGACCGACAGGCCTTCGAGCATGACCGCGATCGCGGAGCCCTTGTGACCACCGAACGCGGTGAGGGCGCCGGCCATCGCCGCCTCAGGGTCGGTCGTCGAGTTGCCCTCCGCGTCGACCGCCCAGCCCTCCGGGATCGACGTGCCGGCGTTGCGGGCGCCAATGACCTTGCCGTAGGCGCCGGAGCTGGTCGCGAGGTCCGCGGTGAGGGGCTCCTCTGCGCCAGCCGGCAGGCTGATCGACAGGGGGTTCGTGCCGAGCACCTTCCGGGTGGCTCCGAAGGGCGCGACGGTGGGCCCCGTGGAGGAGACGCCGATCGCGAGCCAGCCGGCCTCCGCGAGGCGACGCGTCCAGTAGCCGCCAGCGCCGAAGTGCGAGCTCGACTGCACCGCGACCGTGACCGTGGATGCGCGACCGCGCTGCGCTTCAATCCACCGCAGGGCCTCCTCCATGGCGACCTGACCGAACGCGGCGTCGGCATCGAGGAGGCCAGCCCCGACACTCTCGGCTTCCCAGCGCATTCGCGGGGCGACGTTGATGCCGCCGGCAATGACTGCCTTGGCGTACAGCGGCAGGCGGAGCAGGCCGTGCGACGCGATGCCGCTGCAGTCGGCGAACAGCAGGTTGTCGACGGTTGCGCGCGCGTGATCGGGTTGAGCGCCCACGGCTTCGAGCAGCTCGACCGCGACGGTACGCGCGTGCGCGAGGTCGAGTCTCAAGACGTCTGCAGTGGTCATGCGACTGTCAGCCCTTCGATCTTGTCCAGGTCCCAGGAGATGCCGAGGCCGGGGAAGTCCGGTGCATGCGCCCGCCCGTGCTCGAGGAGGACCTGTCCACTCGTGACGGCACCCAGCTGCGGGATGTGCTCCACCCAGGTCCCGGCCGGCACGGCGGCGGCCAGGCTCACATGCAGCTCCATAAGGAAGTGCGGCGCGATCGAGACGTTGAGAGCCTCAGCGAGGTGCGCGACCTTCAGCCACGGAGTGATGCCTCCGATGCGTGCCGCATCCACCTGCATGACGCTTGCGGCGCCCCCAGCAAGGTATTCGGCGCACTGCCCGATCGTCGTTAGGGTCTCCCCAACCGCGATAGGAATGCTCGTCTGTCGGGCGAGCATCGCGTGGCCTTGGACGTCGTCTGCCGGGAGAGGCTCCTCGAGCCACGCGACACCGAGCTCTTCGAAGGCTCGCGCTCGTCGCATGGCCTCAGAACGGGTGAAGCCCTGGTTGGCGTCGACCATGAGCGTGAAGTCGTCGCCGACCGCCTCGCGCACGGCAGTCAGACGCTCCAGGTCTTCGGCCAGAGTCGGCTTCCCCACCTTGACCTTGCCCGCCGTCCATCCCGCATCGGCAATCGAGCGCATCCCATCGACCAGCTCGTCGGTCGGGATGTGGAGCCAACCGTGCTCGGTGTCGTAGACCGGCGTACTCGTGCGGTGACCGCCAGCCGCGAGCGCGAGGGGCTGCTGTGAGCGCTGCGCTGAGATGTCCCAGAGGGCAATGTCGACCGCCGCGAGCGCGAGCGCAGTGAGAGTTCCTGGGGTGGTCGAGCGAGTCGATGCGCGGAGCATCGACCAGACGTGCTCGATCTTGCGACTGTCCTCGCCGATGAGCCGTGGGAGCATCACATCGCGCAACAGCGCCATGACCGCCGATCCGCCCGTGCCGATCGTGTAGCTGTAGCCGCGCCCCACGAACCCGTCGGCCGTCGCGATCTCCACGAAGGGTGTCTCCTGCGCAGCGAAGGCTTGGATGGCGTCCGTGCGCTCCGTCGCGGCCGGGATGACGACGAGGCGAGCCGACGCCGACGTTATGCGGGTCAACGTGCACACTCCGGACGCTCGAGCCCGAGCACGCTCGAGGTGATCGAGTGCAGCTGCGAGTTGGATGCGGAGCCGCCGAGCCCTCGCCCGAAGCGGTGGAGCGCGGAGAAGAGGTGCGTTCGCATCGCCGTCGTCGCGGCTCGCGCGTCGCTGCGCGCGATCGCGTCCGCGATGATGCGATGCTCCTCGATCGTCACGGACGAGTCCATGTCATCGGTGTAGAGGCGGAAGAGGTGTAGGTGTGCGTGCGTCCGCTCGAACGCTTCCGCCAGGAATGGATTGCCAACCGCTTCGATGATCGCCATGTGGAACGCCGTGTCGTGACGCACGAGCGCTTCGCCAGGGAGTCCATCGCCATCGTCGAGCTCGAAGCGCTCGATCTCCCGGGTCAGCCACAAACCCGGGTTCGAGGCGCGGTCCACCGCCGCGGCACCCGCCGCCCACGGCTCGATGAGCAGACGCACCTCGAACAAGTGATCGAGGCCGTCCTCGTCGAGCAGCGGGCTCGTCCAATAGCCGCGCGTCTGCTTCGCCAGGACCAGCCGATCGCCCTCGAGGCGCTGCAGCGCCTCGCGGACCGGCGTCTGCGAGACGCCGAGCTCGCGGGCGAGCCCGTCGATGTTGAGCTTGGAGTCAGGGGGGATGGTGTTGGTGAGGATGAGGTGCCGGATGCGCTCGTATACCGTTGCCGCGGCGGACGGCCGGGGATTCGGCTCAGCGCGCTTCAAGGTGCGCCTCCTTTCGGAGTCGAGAGAGGTCCGACCAGAGGCTTCTGATGCCGTAATCCCATGGCGGAAGATCCTCGGTGCGTCCGACCACATTCCAGAGCGACCCAAGCTCCTCCGCTCTGATCTGCACCTGATCGCCCATGCGGTGGGTGAAGCCGTGGCCCGACTCGTCCCGGTCTTGCGTCGGGGCGAAGAGCGTGCCCGTGAACAGCGCGAAGCCATCCGGGTACTGGTGATGGCGACCCGCAGTTGCCTCGACGAGCGCCTCGAACGAACGGCTGAGCGCGGAGACATCGTTGACGCCCTCGAGCCAGTAGCCATCGGTGCCGCACACCTCGAGGCTGATCTCGACTTGCCGCGCATCGTCGACCGTGAAGGTCTCGTCGAAGAGCCGGATCACGGGCCCGATCGCGGTCGACCGGTTGTTGTCCTTAGCCTTGCCCAGCAGCAGGGCGCTGCGACCCTCGACGTCGCGGAGGTTGACGTCGTTGCCGAGCGTGGCGCCCACGATCTCGCCCGTCGATCGGACGATGAGCACGAGCTCCGGCTCTGGGTTGTTCCAAGACGAGAAGTCGGGGATCCCGATCGCGCCGCCCGAGCCGACGGCCGAGAGCAGCGGGGCCTTGGTAAAGACTTCAGGGTCCCGCCCAATGCCCACCTCCAGGTATTGCGACCACCAGCCCCGCTCCAGCAGCTCCCGCCGCACGCGCTCGGCTTCCGGTCCTCCCGGCTTGACGTCCGCGAGCTCCGTGCCAAGCGCGTCGGCGAGCTCCGCACGCACGTCTGCGGCACGCGTCGCGTCACCCATACAGCGCTCCTCGATCACGCGTTCGAGCATCGAGCCGGCGAACGTCACGCCGCAGGCCTTGACGACCTGGAGGTCGATCGGGGCCAGCAAGCTGGGTCCGCTTCCATCGCCCTCCCAGCGGAGGTCTTCGACATGCCACCTCGGCGAAGCCGCGCGAGCTTCCTCCAGGAGCTGCAGCACGTCTACGCGTTCGAGCAGATCCGCCACGGTGCTTGCGATCGGCAGCAGATCGTGGACGGCCGAGCCTGCGATGAGCACGGGGACAGGGACCGAGCGGACGGGATCCCAGACACGACCCACGAAGGTTCCGGGTGCGGCCGGGAGCGCGTGGGCGACGGGGCGTCGGCTCCAGTCGTGGCTCGCCGGCTCCACCGCTCTGACCTTGGACATCGTCGTCTCAACCTTCGTTTCCTACATGGAACACGCAAAGCCTATAGGTTCACCGAGCCACAGCAAAGCACGAAAGCCGAGCAGATGCAATGCGGCTGCACGGCGCGACGCCGCGGTGCGAACCGCTCGTTCGTGGATCACTCGCTCCGTAGAGTGACGGCGTGACTGTCACAGACGACGCCATCTCGAAGGTGAAGCAGATGTTGCAGCAGGGGCGCTTGCGACCCGGCGACCGACTCCCGCCCGAGGCGGAGCTAGCAGCGCAACTAGGACTCTCTCGATCGTCGATGCGAGAAGCCGTTAAGGCCCTGGAGGCGATGCGGGTGCTCGATGTGCGGCGAGGCGACGGCACGTACGTCACGAGCCTCGAACCGCACCTGCTGCTCGAAGCGATGTCGTTTGTGCTCGACTTCCACGCGTCACGTGCGGTCCTCGGCGTGTTCGAGGTGCGTCGGATGATCGAGCCGGCGGCTGCGGCGCTCGCCGCGCTGCGGCGCGACGAAGTGCAGGCGGAAAGAATGCAGGCCCACCTGGCGCTTGTCGACGAACGGACGGCGAGCGATGTGCTCGTGCCGCACGACACTGCCCTTCACCGGATGATCGCCGAAGCCACCGGAAATGCTTACCTCGTCAGCGTGCTGGAGACGATGTCCGATCGGACCGCTCGCGCTCGCGTGTGGCGGGGCCTCACGCAAGAGCACGCGGTCGAACGCACTCTGCTCGAGCATGCGCGGATCGTCGATGCCATCGCCGCAGGTGACGCCGAGCTCGCTCGCGCCGCCATGACGGTGCACATCGCCGGCGTCGAGCGCTGGTTGCTGGACGCAGCCGCTCGTGATGTCAGTGCCGCCCTGCGGTGACCCTTAATCCGATGTTTAGCGCCCAAATCCCTAGATGGACTCACTCGCGCTTACAATCGGTCACAGACCTCGGATGTTCGGTACGGGGGAGTTGACGAAGGAGTTGCGATGCGGCTGGCACGCCTGGGCAGGACCGGCGAGGAGGTGCCCGTCGTCCTGGTCGGCGATCGGGCGTATGATCTCCGCGCCATCACGGAAGACATCGATGGGGTGTTCCTGGAGCGCGACCTCGACCGCGTGCGCGCGGCCCTCGGAGAGGGTTCGCTGCCGGAAGTGGAACGTGTTGGCCGACGCGTCGGCGCGCCCATCGCGCGGCCGGGCGCCGTGGTCTGCGTCGGCATGAACTACGCGGCGCACGCCGCCGAGTCCGGGAGTGCACCGCCCGAGCAACCGGTCGTCTTCCTCAAGCATCCGAACACCGTCGTGGGGCCGAACGATGACGTCCCGTTGCCGGCGCACGCGCTCAAGATGGATTGGGAAGTCGAGCTCGCCATCGTCATCGGCCGAACCGCTTGGAACCTTGCCTCCCGCGAGGAGGCCGCTGCCTGCATCGTCGGCGCAACGGTCGCGGATGACCTCTCCGAGCGCGCATGGCAGTTGGAAGCCTCAGGCGGTCAGTGGTCGAAAGGCAAGTGCGCTCCTGGATCGACTCCGCTTGGGCCCGAGCTGGTCACAGCCGACGAGCTCGATCTCGGGAACCTGCGTCTGCGCAGCCGGGTGAACGGTGAGCCGAGGCAGGACTCCTCGACGGCTGACCTCATCTTCGACGTCGCGGCCGTGGTGCTCGACCTCAGCCGCTACATGCGCCTCGATCCGGGGGACCTCGTGCTGACCGGGACCCCGGAGGGCGTCGCCCTGTCAGGCCGCTTCCCCTACCTGCGCGACGGCGATGTCGTCGAGGTCGAGATCGAGGGCGTCGGCACGCAGCAGCACCGCGTGACCGCAGTGGGAGCAGCCGCGTGAGCGAGTACGAGGGGCTGGCCGCGATCGTCACTGGCGGTGGCAGCGGTCTCGGTGCCGCCATCGCGGAAGAGCTCGCTGCGCGCGGCGCCGGGGTGGCGGTGCTGGATGTCAAGCCGGGCGAGCGGCATCTCGGGATCCCATGCGACATCGCGGACGACGCGGCGGTGCGATCCGCCGTCGACCGCGCAGCGCGTGAGCTGGGCGGAATCGACATTGTGGTGAACAATGCGGGCATCGGCGCCGAGGGCACGATCGACGTCAACGACGAGGCCGAATGGCACCGAGTATGGGACATCAACGTCGTCGGCATCATGCGCGTCACGCGCGCTGCGTTGCCCTACCTGCGCCGGTCGAATGCGGCCGCGATCGTGAACACGTCCTCGATCGCCGCTACGGCAGGCTTGCCTCAGCGCGCGCTGTACTCGGCGTCGAAGGGGGCTGTGCTCAGCCTGACGAGAGCGATGGCTGCCGACCACCTGGACGATGGCATTCGCGTCAACGCAGTGAGCCCAGGAACAGCGGACACCCCGTGGGTGGGCCGCCTGCTCTCGGCCGCTGCGGACCCCGTCCATGAACGGTCGCAGCTGGAAGCGCGCCAGCCGCACGGCCGGCTCGTTTCTCCCAGCGAGATCGCCCACGCGGTGGCGTACCTCGCGAGCCCACGCGCCGGCTCGACCACGGGCGTGAGCCTCGCGGTCGATGGCGGCATGCAGGCGCTGCGCCTGCGGTCGAAGAACTAGCTGTTGTCCCTCGGCCGCTAGCGTCGGAGGATGGACTCCGCGCGCTTCGACGACTTCACCGACATCGACGGCCTGCTGCGGCTGCCGCGCCTCGCGGGGCTCGCGGCCTCGCCGAGCGGCGAGCGGCTCGTGGCGGCGATCGCGCAGGCCGACGAGCACGGCTCGCGCATGGTCTCGTCGCTCTGGGAGCTCGACCCCGCGGGTGAGCAGGACGCGCGTCGGCTGACGTGGTCGGACAAGGGCGAGAGCGCGCCGCGCTTCGCGCCCGACGGCTCGCTGCTCTTCTCCTCGGCGCGGCCGGACCCGACCGGCGGCGCCGACGAGGACGTGTCGGCGATCTGGCGCCTGCCCGAGCGAGGGGAGGCAAGCGTCGTCGCGTCGGCGCCGGGCGGGCTCAGCCTCGTCGCGGTCGCCGACGACGGGTCGCTGCTCGCGACGACCGAGGTGCTCGCGGGCGGCTCGCTCGACGACGACGCCGAGCGTCGGAAGGCCCGCAAGGACGCGAAGCGCACGGGCATCTGGCACACCGGCATGCCCATCCGCTACTGGGACCACGAGGTCGGCGACGTGAGCCCCCGGCTCGTGCTCGTCTCCCCGAGCGGCGAGCTGCGCGACCTCACGCCCGACGCCGACACGGTCGCGCTCGTGAACGCATCCGCCGACCTCGTGCCCGACGGCTCGGCGATCGTCACCACCTGGACCGAGCGCGTCGCGGGCGGCGAGACCCGCTCGTCGATCGCGCTCATCGATACCGCATCGCTCGAGCGGCGCGAGTTGCTGCCCGCGACGCCCGGCGAGCAGTGGAGCAGCCCGGCCGTCTCGCCCGACGGCACGCGCGTCGCCGTCACGCGCCTGACGACCTCGACGCCGACCGACACGACGTACGACTTCCTCGAGCTGCACCGGCTCGACGGCGGCGACCCCGTGACCGTCGAGGTCGGCGACGTCACGGTCACCGACTATGCGTGGGCGGATGCGTCGACGCTGATCGTCGTGGGCGACCTGCACTCGCGCGGTGCCGTGCTCGTCGTCGACGGCGCGACGGGCGCCGTGCGCACGCTCGTCGATGACGCGCCGCACGCGGCGCTCTCGCCAGCGGCCGAGGCTGGCGCGGTCTTCGCGCTCCGCACCGACATGGCGACGCCGGCGGCGCCCGTGCGGATCTCGCTCGAGGACGGCAGCTCGGCGAGCATCCCGGCGCCGGGCGGCATCGGCGAGCTGCCCGGAACGCTCGAGTGGGTCGAGGCCGACGTCGACGGCGTGACGGTCGGCGGCTGGCTCTGCACGCCGCACGCCGCGAGCGCCGCCGAGCCCGCACCCGTCATGCTCTGGATCCACGGCGGCCCGCACGGCTCCTACAACGCATGGAGCTGGCGCTGGAACCCGTGGCTCGCGGTCGCGCGGGGCTACGCGGTGCTGCTGCCCGACCCGGCGATGTCGACCGGCTACGGTCACGCGGACCTCAACCGCGGCTGGCCGCGCCTCGCCGACGTCGTCTGGCGCGAGTGCGAGACGCTGCTCGACGCCGTGCTCGAGCGGGCGGGGCTCGACGAGGAGCGCACCGCGGTGCTCGGCGGCTCGTTCGGCGGCTACATGACCAACTGGATCGCCGGGCACACCGAACGGTTCCGCGCGATCGTGACGCACGCGGGGCTGTGGGCGCTCGACCAGCAGCACGCGACGACGGATGCCGCGGCGCAGAAGGTGCGCGTGCACGGCCACGCCGACGAGCTGCCCGACTGGTACCGCGCCTACTCGCCGCACCACCACGCATCCGCCATCACGACCCCCATGCTCGTCACGCACGGCAACCGCGACTACCGCGTGCCGGTGAGCGAAGCCCTGCGGCTGTGGTGGGACCTCGTGTCCGGCTGGCCGGGCTCCCCCGAGTCGATGCCGCACCGCTTCCTGCAGTTCACCGACGAGAACCACTGGGTGCTGCGGCCCTCGAACGCGCGCACGTGGAACGAGGCGGTGCTCGGCTTCTGCGACCAGCACGTGCTCGGCGCCGAGCCGGTGCCGGACGCGCTGGCGTGAGCGCGATGGGCGAGGCGGCGGGCGCAGCGGCCGGCGGCGTGCTCGTCGTCGGCTCGATCAACGTCGACGTGACGGCGTTCGCACCCCGGGCGCCGCTGCCCGGCGAGACGCTCACGGGCGACTCGTTCGAGCTCCAGCTCGGCGGCAAGGGCGCGAACCAAGCCGTCGCCGCGGCGCGGGCGGGCGCGACGACGCACATGGTCGGATGCGTCGGCGACGACGCGTTCGCCGGGCTCGTGACGTCGAGCCTCGGCGCGGCCGGCGTCGACCTCGAGCACGTGCGCACCGTGCCCGGTCACACGGGCGTCGCCCACATCCGCGTCGTCGAGCGCGGCGAGAACGACATCGTCGTGATCCCGGAGGCGAACGCGGCCCTCGACGAGGCGCAGCTCGAGCGCGCGTTCGCCGCGCTCGCCGGCACAGCTCGCGTCATGCTCACGCAGCTCGAGACGCCGTTCGCGATGACGCTCGTCGCGGCCCGGCTCGCGCGCGAGGCCGGCATGACGGTCATCCTCGACCCGGCGCCCGCGGTGCCGCTCGACGACGCGATCTGGCCGCTCATCGACCTCGTCAAGCCCAACGAGACCGAGGCGAGCCTGCTCGCCGGCATCGAGGTCGACTCGCGCGAGTCGGCCGAGCGCGCCGGGCGCTGGTTCCTCGAGAAGGGCGCTGGCGCGGCGCTCATCACGATGGGCGGCGACGGCAGCGTGCTCGTGACGGCGGAGTCCGTCACGCTCCACGAGGCGCTGCGGGTCGACGTCGTCGACACGACGGCCGCAGGAGACGCGTACGCGGGGCACCTCGCAGCATCCATCGCCAGGGGCCTCCCGATCGACGAGGCGATCCGCCGAGCCGGCGCCGCGGGCGCGATCACCGTCACGCGCCGCGGCAGCTCGTCGAGCGTGCCGACGGCGAGCGAGGTCGACGCGCTGCTCGGCTGACGCGGCTCAGCTCGACGCTGCCGCCGCCGCGGAACGCGCGTCGGCCGCAGCCACGGCCTGCCGCTCCCACGGCGCCGGGATCGGGAAGCACGCCTCGAGGAACTCCCGCACCGCGGCCGTGCGCTCCTCGACCGAGATCTCGGGGAACGAGCCGTCGTTGAGGCAGAACATGTCCTGATCACGCCGCTTCAGCAGCCGCTGCATCGCCGGCAGCGCCTTCTTCAGCGTCGTCTCGATGTACTGCACCTTCGCGTCGCGCTGCTGCACCGCCCGCCCGGTCATGAGCGCGTAGTAGTGGTAGAGCGAGTTCGTCACCGAGATGTCGGTCGCCGAGCGGAAGCGCGCCGCGGCCGTGCGGCGGAAGTCCTCCGGGAACTCCGCCTCGAGCTCGGCCATGACGCTCCGCCGCAGCGGCGCGGCGCAGTGCTCGAGGTGGCGGGTCGTGATGGCGCCGAAGCGCTCGCGCAGCAGCCGCCGGTTCGTGCGCGCCGCGTTGTCGTGGCCCGACCGCTTGGCGTGCGTCTCGCCCATGCCGATGCGGGTCGTGGCCTCGACGAACTTCGTGATCCCGCCCGGTGAGAAGAACACATCCGGCTTCAACGGGCGCCCGAAGAACATGTCGTCGTTCGAGTAGAGGAAGTGCTCGCTGAGCCCCTCGATGTGGTGCAGCTGCGCCTCGACCGCGTGCGAGTTGTGGGTCGGGAGCACCGAGGGGTCGGCGAACATCGCCTCCGCCGGCACGATCGTCACCATCGGGTGCTCGGCGAGCCACTCCGGCGCGGGCGAGTCGGTCGCGATGAAGATGCGGCGCACCCACGGGGCGTGCATGTGCACCGAGCGCAGCGCGTACTTCAGCTCGTCGATCTGCCGGAAGCGCGCCTCGGAGTCGTCGCCCTCGCCGACGACGTACGCCTGCATGCGCTTCGCGCGCTCGCGCTGGAACTCGTCGCTCGAGCCGTCGACCCACGAGAAGACCACGTCGATGTCGAACGGGACATCGCTCGCGAGCGGCTCCCACATGTCGCGGATCGTCTGCCACTCGCGGCCGTAGCGCAGCACCGAGTCGACGACCGCCTCGCTGCGGGGCATCGTCGCGCGCATGAGCGCGTTCGGCAGCGGCGCCTTGAGCGTCTCGTCGCCGAAGCGCCAGAGCTCGAGCTGCACCGCCGTCTCGCGGCCGTAGCGCAACCGGCCCGCGGGGGCGACGCGCGGCCGGTAGACCCGCATGGCGCCAGCCTTGCGGTGCCCGGCGAGGCGGCCGTCGGCGAGCAGCACCGCACCGAAGCCGAGCGCCTTCTCGGGTGCGATCGCCTCGGCGTAGAAGGGCTCCTCGGCGAACGCCTCGCCGAGCGCGGCCGCGAGCTGCTTGCGCAGCGCCCGGTCGACCGCGACGATCGGCCGCCCGTCGTCGTCGCGCACGAGCAGGCACGGGATGTCGGCGCCGTCGAGCGCATCGCGCAGCGCCAGGAGGTCCTCGACCATCGACTCGTGCGGCGTCATGTGGCCGCTCAGCAGCGCGTAGCGCCCCTTCTGCAGCACGACGTCGGCCCGATCGAAGCGGCTGAAGCGGCCGCCGGAGGGCAGCACCACGAGCTCGGGAGCCTCCGAGACGCGGATGCGCGAGACCGGTCGGGCGGGCGTGAAGACGCTGTCCGGGTCGTCGACCTTCCGCTCGTGCTCGTCTGCCACTGGGCGCGCCGTTCCTCTCCTCGGGGTACATCCCATGGTACTTCCCCGGAATCCGGTGCCGGAGCGGCGTGTTCTCCCTCGTACACGCCGCGTTCACGTCGCGTTCGGGCGCGTGCGCTGGACTAGCCTCCGAGCAAGTTCGATGAAGAGCCGACACCTTGGAACAGGACGAATCGTGACAACCCGATCCGCCGAGCACCCCCGGCCGGACCACTTCCTCCTCCACATCTCCGACACCCACCTCCTCGCCGGCGGCGGCCGCCTCTACGACCGCGTCGCGAGCGAGGACCACCTCCGCCGCCTCTTCGACGAGTTCGAGGCATCGGGGGCGAGGCCCGAGGCGATCGTCTTCACCGGCGACCTCGCCGACCGCGGTGAGGCGGATGCGTACCGTCGCCTCCGTCGGATCGTCGACCCCGTCGCGGAGGACCTCGGCGCGCAGGTCGTGTGGGTGATGGGCAACCACGACGAGCGGCGGGCGTTCCGCACCGAGCTGCTCGGCGAGGCCCCCTCGGATGCGCCGATCGACGCGGTCACGCACGTCGGCGGGCTGCGGATCATCACGCTCGACTCGACGGTGCCGGGCCGCCACCACGGCGAGGTCGGCGACGAGCAGCTCGAGTGGCTGCGCGCCGAGCTCGCGGAGCCCGCGCCGCACGGCACCATCCTCGCGATGCACCACCCGCCCGTGCCGAGCGTGCTCGAGCTCGCCGCGAGCGTCGAGCTGCGCGACCAGCGCAACCTCGAGGAGGCGCTCGTCGGCACCGACGTGCGCTCGATCCTCGCCGGCCACCTGCACTACTCCTCGACCGCGACGTTCGGCGGCATCCCCGTGTCGGTCGCCTCCGCCACCTGCTACACGCAGGACCTCAACGTGCCGGTCGGCGGCACGCGCGGCCGCGACGGCGCGCGCGCCTTCAACCTCGTGCACGTCTACCCGACGACGGTGCTCCACTCGGTCGTGCCGCTCGGCGCGTTCCCGCACCTCGACTGGATCGACGCCGACGAGTCGCGGCGCCGCCTCGAGGCGTCGGGGCTCCGGCTCGCGCCTGAGGCGCTCGTCCCCGCCGGCTGAGCCGCTGCGGGCGCCGACGGCGCCCCCGGCGTGTCGAATCCCCGGCTAGACCAGCCGCGCCTCGATCGTCACGGCATCGGTGACGCGCACCTGCACGTCGGCGAGGCTGACGCCCGTCGGCAGCTCGGAGGCGAGGTCGATGCGCCGACCCTCGTAGGCCTGGATCTTGCCGCGCATCGCGCCGAGCATCGCCGACACGAGCGGGTTGCCGCTGTCGACCTGGATGTCCGAGAGCGTCACGCCCATGCGGTCGTCGATCGACGCGCTCGCGGTACCGCGCACCGAGGCGCCGAGCAGGCCCTTGCGCACCTTCGCGTCGACGGCGATGCGCAGGTCGCGCGGCCCGGTCGACTCGACGTCGAGCTCGAGCTTCGAGACCGAGACGCCGTGGTCGAGCAGCGCCGACTCGGCGAGCCCCAGCACCGCCTTGCCGATCTGCGCCTTGGGCACCGACACCATCGCGTGCCCGTGCAGCGGACGCTCGGCCGTCGGGCGGGCGAGGTCGACGGCGAGCTCGCCGAGATCGGTCTCGATCCAGGTGAACGGCACGTCGGTCAGCTGCGCGTCGAGCGTCACGTCGGCGCCCGAGACGTGCATGGGGCTCGCGTGCACGCGCAGGTCGCGCAGCACGGCTGACTCCCAGCCCACCGAGGCGCCTTGCGGCTCGAGCCGCGCGCGATCGCGGTCGACCTCGCCGGCGAGGATGAAGCCGGTCAGGTCGAGGTGGAGCCTGGCGATGTCGGCGCCGTCGAGCTCGGCGTCGATGATCGACGTGCAGGCGATGCCGGCGGGCTCGGCGGCGATCACGACGGTGCGGATGCGCTTCGCGAGCTGCGCGCCGTCGGTCGGCCGGGGTGCGTGCCCGAGGAGGATGCTTTCAGCCACCCCGCGACCATACTCCCCTTCTGCTATGCGTGCAGGCTGACCCCGCGTGGCAAGTGCTGGGCGGGTGCCGGCCCTGGTGCGGCCAGGGCCGACCGCGTAGCGTCGCGGCATGAGCAGCCTCGTCGTGCACTTCGAGATCTACGCCTCCGAGCCCCAGCGGCTCATCGACTTCTACAGCGGCCTGTTCGAGTGGCGCTTCGAGCAGTTCGGCGACGTGCCGTACTGGACGATCGAGACCGGCGACGGCTCGATCCAGCTGGATGCGCCGGGCATGGGCATCAACGGCGGCCTCGCGCTCCGGGAGGGGCCCGCTCCCGCTGCGGATGCCCCCGTCAACGGCTGCAACGTCGTGATCGGCGTCGACGACGCGGATGCCTCGGTCGCGCGGGCGGTCGAGCTCGGCGGGAGCGAGGCGGTGCCGGCGGAGGACCTCCGCGGCATCGGCCGGGTCGCCTACCTCCGCGACCCGGACGGGAACTGCTTCGGCATCATCGCCGAGACGCTCTCCGACGGCACGTCGGCGTTCGCCGAGGCCGCCGACGGCGCGGGCGAGCGCATCGAGCCGGCCGATGCGGACGGCGCCGCCGAGGCTGTCGACCCGATGGGCGCGACGCCGGAGCCGTGACCCGCGCGGGCGTCAGCGCGATGCGCTGACGGCCTCGCGGAACGCGGCGACGAGCAGGTCGAGGTCGGATTCCTCGATGACGATCGGGGGCGCGAGCCGCACCGTCTGCCCGTGCGTGTCCTTCGCGAGCACGCCGCGCTCGAGCAGCCGCACGCACACGTCGCGCGCGGTGCCGACCGCGGGATGGATGTCGATCCCTGCCCACAGGCCCACGCCGCGCACCTCGGTGACCCCGTGGCCGACGAGCTCGGCGAGGCCCGCGTGCAAGCGCTCGCCGAGCTCGCGGGCGCGAGCCTGCATCGCTCCCTCGGAGAGCATCCGCACGACCTCGAGCCCGACCGCCGCTGCGAGCGGGTTGCCGCCGAACGTCGAGCCGTGCGAGCCGGGCGTCAGCACGCCGAGCACGTCGGCATCGGCGACGACCGCCGACACCGGCACGACGCCGCCGCCGAGCGCCTTGCCCAGCAGGTAGACGTCGGGCACGACGCCCTCGTTGTCGCACTGGAACGTCGCTCCCGTGCGGCCGAGCCCCGACTGGATCTCGTCGGCGATGAAGAGCACGCGCTCGCGCGAGGTGATGTCGCGCACGCGCTGCAGGTAGCCGGCCGGCGGCATCTTGATGCCAGCCTCGCCCTGGATGGGCTCGAGCAGCACCGCCGCGGTGCACGGGGTGATCGCGGCCTCGAGCGCCGCGGCGTCGCCGAACGGCACGCGAACGAAGCCGGGCGTGAACGGCGCGTAGCCCGTGGTCGCATCCGGGTCGTCCGAGAACGAGACGATCGTCGTCGTGCGGCCGTGGAAGTTGCCCTCCATCACGATGATCTCGGCCTCGCCCGCCGGCACGCCCTTCACCTCGTAGGCCCAGCGGCGCGCGACCTTGATCGCCGACTCCACCGCCTCGGCGCCCGTGTTCATCGGCAGCACCATGTCCTTGCCGGCGAGCGCCGCGAGCGCCTCGACGAACGGACCGAGCGCGGCGGAGTGGAAGGCGCGGCTCGTGAGCGTCACGCGGTCGAGCTGCGCGTGCGCGACGGCGAGCAGCCGGGGGTTGCCGTGCCCGAAGTTCACCGCCGAGTAGGCGGCGAGGCAGTCGAGGTAGCGGCGGCCGTCGACGTCGGTGACCCACGCGCCCTCCGCCTCGGTCACGACGACCGGCAGCGGGTGGTAGTTGTGCGCCGCGTGCGCCTCGACCTGCTCGATCGCGTCGCGCGTGGCCTGGCTCGGCGTCGTGCGGCTCACTGCATCCGTCGTCGTCTGGGTCATGATCGCCTCCGTCATCATCGTCGCAGCTCCAGGGTGCAGCACTTGATGCCGCCGCCGCCCAGCAGGAGCTCGCTCAGGTCGAGCCCCACGGTCTCGTAGCCGCGCTCGCGCAGCTGCCGCTCGAAGCCCGTCGCGCGCTCGGCGATGAGCATCGTGCGGCCGTCGCCGAAGGAGTTGAGGCCGAGCACGGATGCGTCCTGGTCGTCGACGAGGATCGCGTCGGGGTAGCGGCGCTCGAGCTCCGCGCGGCT
This sequence comes from Agrococcus sp. TSP3-2-1, assembly GCF_049897585.1. Taxonomy (NCBI): domain Bacteria; kingdom Bacillati; phylum Actinomycetota; class Actinomycetes; order Micrococcales; family Microbacteriaceae; genus Agrococcus; species Agrococcus sp. TSP3-2-1. The sequence continues at coordinate 36,189 of NZ_JAFCWN010000002.1, read as the reverse complement.
CGCGTCGTCGAACGCCTTCGGGAGGTAGGCGATGTTCGACTCGTCGAGGATCGCGACGGCGGTGTCGAGGTGGTAGAACGACGGATCGACGAGGCGCAGGCTCACGACCTCGCGGTCGAAGATGCTGCGCAGCTCGTCGTGCGACTCGAGGGTCGTGCGGAAGCCGTGACCGGCGAGGATCGCGCCGTTCGAGAGCAGGAAGTCGCCCTCGCCCTCGTTGATGGCGCGCGGCTCGTGCACCTCGAAGCCGTTCGCCTCGAACCACGACATGTAGGCGGGGCCCTCGGGCACGCGCTCCTCGTAGGTGAACTTCGCGCCGTATGCGTGCCCATCGAGCGTGAACCCGCCGTTCGCGGCGTAGACCATGTCGTTGAGGCCGGGGATGGGCTCGATGAGCTCGACGTCGTAGCCGAGCGAGCGGTAGGCGTCGTGGAGCGACTGCCACTGCTCGACCGCGAGCGGCGTGCTCGTCGGGAGCTCGGGGTTCATCCACGGGTTGATGCGGTAGCTCACGGTGAAGTGCTCGGGGCGGCACATGAGCACCGTCTTGTGCACGGCCGCTCGGGCGTCGAGGCCGAGCTGCGCGGTCGCGGTCTGAGTGCTCGCGGTTCGGGGGTTCGCGGTCTCGGGGCGCGCGTCGGTCGTCTGCTGCATGCATCCAGGGTCGCAACCGATCGACGCAAATGCACGGGTCCGGACGCGAGTTTCGTGCAAGTCGGGCCGCCAGCACTGTAGATTCGTGCGCATGGATCGAATCGACCACGGCATCATCGACCGCCTGCGACTCAATGCGCGAGCCGGCTACGCGGACATCGGTGCCGAGGTGGGCCTCTCCGCATCCGCCGTGAAGCGGCGCATCGACCGGCTCGTCGCCGACGGAGTGATCCGCGGCTTCACCGTCCAGGTCGACCCTGCCGTCGAGGGGCTCGCGACGGAGGCCTACGTCGAGCTGTTCTGCCGCGGCACCGTCTCGCCCACCGACCTCAAGCGCATCCTCGCCGGAGTGCCCGAGATCGTCGAGGCCGGCACCGTGACGGGCGAGGCCGACGCGATCGTCATCATGCGGGCGCGCGACGTCATCGCGCTCGAGGACGCGCTCGAGAAGGTGCGGGCCGCCGCGACCGTCGACCACACGCGCTCGGCGATCGTGCTCTCGAAGCTCATCACGCGCACCGCGGGCTGAGCGGGCCGCGAGCCGGGCTTCATCGCTCGGGCTCGGCGCGCGCGGCACGGGCGACGCGGACGACGAGCGCGACGAGCGCGACGACGTGCGCGACGGACGCGATCCAGTGCCAGCCGAGCTCACCCTCGGGGACGCCGACGCCCGCGTAGGCGCGCGCGAGCCCGAGCGGGAGCACGCCGAGGACGAGCATGCCGATCGCGAGGTCCTGGAATGCGACGGCGACCTCGCTCGTCACCTCGCGCCTGACCGCCATGCCGACCGCGGCCACCGCCGCGACGACGCCGATGGCGACCGTGAGCCACGCGGGGATCGGCAGCACCGGCCACTCGACGAACGGCTCCCACCTCGGCGCCTCGACGGCGAGGAACCGCCCACCCGCGAAGAGCCCCATGACGAAGACCCAGCCGAACTGGGCGGCAGCGACCGCCGCGGCCCAGCGGTACGCCAGCTCCCACCGATCGCGCGGACGCACGGGCGCGATCGCGATGCTCACCTCGGCAGGCTACCGGTCGCGCGGACGACGAAGGGCCGGTCAGCGCCGCAGTGCGCCGACCGGCCCTTCGAGGATGATCAGCTGCCGGCGAGCTGCTCGTCGAGCGACTGGATCGCCTGCATCATGCCGCGCAGCGCCTCGCCCATCTCAGAGATGCCCTCGATCGCCTGCTCGAGACCCGTCGTGAGCTCCTCGTAGCCCTCACCGAACTTGCCCGACGCGTGCTGCGTCTTGAAGTCCTCGCCCAGCAGGGTGTCGACCTGGCCCTTCAGGTCCTTCAGGACACCCGAGATGTCCTCCTTGCCCGTGTCGAGCTTGCCCGCCACGGACTCCATCTCTGCATACGATGCGCCGAAATCGCTCATGCGATGATCACTCCCTCGAAGTCCTCGACCGCCGACCCCGATCGGTGCCGACGCCTCCACCGTAGGAGCGCGTCGCTGCAGATGCGATGGGCACAAGTCCCCTGCCAGCATGGCGGCCTGACGGATGCGCGGAGGCCGATCGCCGCGACGCTCGCCGATGAGGGCCGACGCCGCGCGGGGGCTCGCATCGTGCTCGGGGCGGCGAACCGCTCCCCCGTGAGGCTGACGGCAGCGCCTACCGCCGCCCGTAGCCGAGCCGCCTAGCCTGGTCGCATGGGCGTCATCACGGTCTCGGCGATCTGCTTCGAGCGCGCCGACGGCGCGGTGCTGACGGTGCGGAAGCGGGGCACCTCCGCGTGGATGCTGCCGGGCGGCAAGCCCGAGCCCGGCGAGAGCGCTGCGGAGTGCGGCGTGCGCGAGGTGCTCGAGGAGCTCGGCGTCGAGATCGGCCTCGACCGCATCGAGCCGATGGGCGAGTTCAAGACGCGCGCCGCGAACGAGGCGGGCTTCGCGCTCCGCGCGAGCGTGTTCCGCACGCACGACGTGATCGAGCCGCACGCGCGCGCCGAGATCGAGGCGGTGCGCTGGATCGACCCGGCGCTCGGCATCGACGACGAGGCCGAGGCGCCGCTCAACCGCGAGCTGATCTTCCCGATGCTGCTCGCCGAAAGAGCTCGGCGATAGATCCGCAGACGAGAGAGGGGGCCCGACCCCAGTCGAGCCCCGCTCTGTGATGTGGACGACCGGCTCTCGCCGAGTCGTGCAACGCCCCGTCCCTGAGGCCCTTGCACTCCGGCGCGATGCGCCGGATCCCTGTCTCGTAGCCCGATTTCCCCTTGCGGGGCCCCAGCCGGGCTACCCAGAACGGTAGCGCCCGCACCTGGGAGAGGCCTATGGGGAGAACTACCCATGCCGCTCTCGGGCGTGTCGCCGACAGCGTCCCGGTCAGCGCTTCGCGCGCGGGCTGCGCCAGTGCAGCATCCAGTCGCCGGCGATCTCGGCGAGCATCGCGGGCATGAGGTTGTAGGCCCCGTTGCGCGCGGCGACGAGCACCGAGCTGCGCGTCTCGGTCGTCGTGTGGGCGAGGCGGTGCGAGAGCTGCTTGAAGCGGTCGGTGCGGCGGATGCGCTCGCTGTCGTAGGCGCGGAGCGCCTGCTCGAGCGGGTGGTCGGCGAGGAGGATGCCGAGGGTCGCCGCATCCTCGAACGTCAGGTTGCCGCCCTGGCCGAGGGTCGGGAGCATCGCGTGCGCCGCGTCGCCGAGCAGCACGACGCCCGAGCGGTGGAAGGTCCTCAGCGGCGTCGCGAGCCAGTGCAGGTCGCGGCGCGTGATCGACGCCTGCGCGGTCGCGGCGATGTGGTCGCGCACCTCGGGCGCCCACGTGTCGAACCGCTCGCGCGCGGCCTCGAGCTCATCGGGCGCGTGCCGACCCATCCGGGCGTGCGCCATGCCCCACCAGTAGACGCGCCCGCCGTCGATCGGCACCATGCCGAACTCGGCGCCGCGCCCGAGGTACTGGCGGGCGCCCGCTGGCGAGTCGGACTCCGCCTGCACGACGCCGTACCAGCACGTCGCGCCCGAGTAGTCGGTCGCGGCCTTCGGCCAGAGCGCCTTGCGCACCGCCGAGTCGATGCCGTCGGCGCCCACGATGAGGTCGGCCTCGAGCGTCTCGGAGCGGCCCTCGGCCGCGTCGCGCACCTGCTGCTTCGTCGCCCGCTTCTCGGCGCGGCGGTCGATCGGCTCGTCGCCCGGCTCGAGGGCGCGCTGCAGCCGTCGGCCGACCTTGATGCCGAGCGAGCGGTCGGCGCGCGCCTGCCGCTCCGCGCGCGCGTCTCGCGAGTCGGGGTCGACGGCGCCATGCTCGATCGTGACGCTCGGGCGCCCGCTCGATCCGTCGGCGGCGCCGACGACCCGCATGCCCTTCTCGACCTCGCGGTCGCCGCGCAGGATCTCGAGCAGCGTCCCCCGGTGGATCGCGTGCACCGCGCTCGACTCATGGGCGAAGCCCTGCTGCAGGCGCGTGCCCTGATCGGTGAAGACGCCCTCGGGCCTGGCCTTGACCGCCTGCTCGCGCACGGCATCCCCGACCCCGAGCTCGTCGAGCGCCTCGAGCCCGTTGCTCGTGATGCTGATGCCGGCGGGCATCGCCCGCACCTTCGGCGCGGCCTCGAGCACCCGCACGTGCCAGCCGGCGGTCTCGAGCGCTCGGGCGGCCGCGAGCCCGCCGAGTCCGGCACCGACGATGATGGCGGTCTGCGTCATGGCGGCAGGCTATCGGGGCGACCTCAGCGGCGGCACCATGGCGATGCGATGCGGGGCGATCGGATGCGGGGCGATCGGATGCGGGGCGATCGGATGCGGGGCGTCAGTCGCGCTCGGGCGCGTCCGCCTCGCCGGCGCGCTGCGAGACGCGCCGATCCCAGACGAGCCACTTGTCGTCGATCGCCTGCTCGATGTCGACCCCCGTGGCCTCCGCGAGCGCGAGCAGCATGCCCAGCGCATCCGCGAGCTCGAGCGCGAAGCGGCGATCGATCTCCGCAGCGCTGTGGCCCTTGTCGCGCTGGCGGCCGGTCTTCGCGAGCCACGCCTGCACGAGCTCGCCGACCTCTTCCTGGAGCTTGAGCACGAGCCAGTCGGCGTCGCGCTCGAAGCCGTACACCTCGGCGTAGCGGCGTGAGATCGCGTCGATCTGCTGGGCGAGGGCGCGGATCTCCATGGGGTCATGTTCGCACTAGATTCATTGACATGAACAACGCCTTCGATGACCTCCTCGAGCACAACCGCGCCTTCGCCGAGACCTTCGCCCTGCAAGGGTTCGACGGCGTCGCGAAGGCGGGTGTCGCGATGGTCACGTGCATGGACTCGCGCATCGATCCGCTCGGCATGATCGGGCTCGTCCCGGGCGACGCGAAGATCCTCCGCAACCCGGGCGGCCGCGCGACCGAGCGCACGCTCGTCGCGCTCGTGCTCGGCGTCAACCTCCTCGGCGTGGACCGCGTGCTGCTCGTGCAGCACACGCGCTGCGCGATGGCGTCGAAGTCGGAGCGCGAGCTGCTCATGGACATCTCCGAGGCTGCGGGCGTCGACGCGTCGTGGCTCGACCTCGGCGCGATCGAGCAGCAGCGGCTCTCGATCATCGAGGACGTGCACCGCGTGCGCTCGCACCCGCTCATCGGCGACCGCGCGGAGGTCGGCGGCTTCCTCTACGACGTCGACACGGGGCTGCTCGAGCAGGTCGGCTGAGCCCGTTGCGCCCGGCTCAACCGGGTAGCCGGCAGGGCGCGACAGCATTCGCCTCGCCCTACCGGCTGTCCGGTTGAGATGCTGTGCGCATGGTCAACCCCTTCGAGCAGGTGCCCCTCGACCGGCTGCGCGAGCGCACGAGCATCAAGTGGCGCTTCTTCGAGCCCGACGTGCTGCCCATGTGGGTCGCCGAGATGGACGTCGTGCCGGCCGAGCCGATCACGCGCGCCGTCCATGACGCGATGCTGCGGGGCGACACCGGCTACCTGCACGGCACGGGGTACGCGGATGCGTTCGCGGTCTTCGCCGCGGAGCGCTGGGGCGCCGAGGTGGTCGTCGAGCGCACCGCGCTCGTGAGCGACGTCATGATGGGCGCGTTCGAGCTCATCCGGCAGCTCACGCCGCCGGGCGGCTCGGTGATCGTCAACAGCCCCGTCTACCCGCCCTTCCACGCCTACTCGGTGCACGCGGAGCGGCAGGTCGTCGAGGCGCCGCTCGGCGACGACCTGCGGCTCGACCTCGACGCGCTCGAGGCGGTGTGCGAGCGCGTCGGCGGCGCCGCCCCCGACGGCCGCGCGCGTGCGGTGCTGCTGCTGTGCAACCCGCAGAACCCGACCGGCACGGTGCACTCGCGCGAGGAGCTCGAGCGGGTCGCGGCGATCGCGGATCGGCACCGCGTGCGCGTGATCTCCGACGAGATCCACGCGCCGCTGCTGCTCGACGCGCAGCTCACGCCCTACTGGACGGTGGATCCGCGCGGCTTCTCGCTCACGAGCGCGTCGAAGGGTTTCAACCTCGCGGGCCTCCGCACCGCGCTCATCGTCGGCGGAGCCGAGACGGCCGGCGACCTCGCGTCGATCGCTGAGGTCGTGAGCCACGGCCCCTCGCACCTCGCGTCGATCGCGCACGTCGCGGCCTTCGCCGAGAGCGGCGCGTGGCTCGACGACGTGCTCGCGGGCCTGCGCGAGAACCGCGCGCTGCTCGGGCGGCTGCTCGCGGAGCACGCGCCGGCGATCCGCTGGCGGCCGGGCGAGGCGACGTTCCTCGCGTGGCTCGACTGCCGCGAGTCCCGCGTCGCCGACCCGGCGGCGCGCCCCGACCCCGGCTACATCGGCCTCTCGAGCGGGCCGGCGAAGGCCTTCCTCGAGCAGGCGCGGGTCGGGCTGAGCGCGGGCGAGGCGTTCGGCTCCGGCGGCGCGAACCACGTGCGCTTCAACCTCGGCACGCGGCCCGACGTCATCGAGGAGGCGGTGCGGCGGATGGGCGCCGTCGCCTGAGCGCTCGCCCTCGGCGCTCAGCGCGCCGACGCGAGCAGCTCGACCATGCGATCCTCGAAGCCCGGCTCGACCTCCATCACGACGCGGTGGCGGGCACCCTCGCGCTCTGGCCACTCGCCCCACTCGCCCTCGAGCTCGGCGACCGTGCGGCCGCGCGCGGGGCCGTCCGAGCAGTCGACGTGCACGTCGACGATCGGCGAGAGCGTCGTGCGCACGAGCCCGGTCGCGACCGCGAGCGCGAGCGCGTCGTGGTTACCCGAGGCGCGCTCGCCCGTGTAGCCCTCGTAGAAGTCGAGGTAGAAGTCGAGGATGCGGTCGCAGAAGCGCCCCACCTCGCCGCCGGCGCGCAGCCGCTCGCGGTGCGCGTCGGTGATGAGCGACGTCATCGTCACGTCGAGGCCGACCATCGTCAGCTCCCACGGCGCGTCGAAGACGACCTGCGCCGCCTCGGGGTCGTGCCAGATGTTGGCCTCGGCCGTCGCCGACACGTTGCCGGGCGCGAGCGCCGCGCCGCCCATGATCGTGACCTGGCGGATGCGCTCGGGCAGCTCGGGATCCGCGTCGAGCGCGGCAGCGAGGTTCGTGAGCGGCCCGACGGCGACGATCTCGAGGCTCCCGGCGTGCTCGTGGCTGAGCCGCAGGATGAGCTCGACCGCGCTCTCGGGCGCGAGTTGCGGCTCGTGGGCCGTGTCGGCGCATCCGCCGAGCCCGTCGTCGCCGTGCACGCGAGGCGAGTAGACGGCAACCGCGCCGTTCCGCGGACCGGCGGCGCCGACCGCGATCGGCACGTCGCCGTGCCCCGCGAGCCGCAGCACCTCGGAGGTGTTGCGGGCGCCCTGCCGGGCGTCGACGTTGCCCCACACGACCGAGCAGCCGACGAGGTCGATCTCGTTCGAGAGCGCGGCGGTGAGGATGGCGAGGGCGTCGTCGATGCCGGTGTCGACGTCGAGGAGCACGGTGGTCACCCCTCGAGCCTAGGTCCCGCGCTCGCCGAGCGAGCGCGAGCTACTCGACGCAGAGGCAGAAGGGGTGCCCGGCCGGGTCGAGCATGACGCGGAAGGTCTTGCCCGGCTGGTGCTCGTGCCTCGTCGCGCCGAGCTCCACGACCGCCGCCTCCGCCTCGTCGAGGTCGTCGACATTGACGTCGAGGTGCATCTGCTGCGGGTGCTCCTGGCCCGGCCAGTCGGGCGCCGCGTACTGCTCGACCTGCTGGAAGCAGAGCATCTGGCCGTGGTCGGCCTTGATCTCGACCCAGTCGTCGTTCTCGTCGACGATCGGCCAGTCGAGCATCGCGCCGTAGAAGCGCGCGAGCGCGAGGGCGTCCGGGCAGTCGACGACGAGCGTGGGGAAGCGTGCGATGGCCATGCGCGCGAGGCTACGCCGACGCATCCGCTCGCGCCAGGGGAGCCTCAGAACCCGTGCACGAGCGGGAAGATCGGCAGCGCCTCGGGGTGGTGCGCGTGCACGATGACGAGGAAGACGACCGCGTCGAACAGCAAGTGGACCGTGACGACGTAGAGGAGGTTCTTCGTCCACGAGAAGATCGCGCCCTGCACGAGCGCGAACGGGATCGTCAGCAGCGGCCCCCACGACTGGTAGCCGAGCTCCCACAGGAACGAGACGAAGATGCCCGCTTGCAGGAGGTTCGCGAGCCACGGCCGGAAGTGGCGCAGGAGCAGCGTGTAGACGGTGCAGATGAAGAAGAGCTCGTCCCACAGGCCCACGGCGTTCACGCCCATGAAGAGCCGCGCGATCATGTTCCAGTCCTCGACCGCCGGCCAGTTGCGGTAGACGCCGGAGGTGAGGAAGTAGAAGGGCAGGATGAGGTACGCGGCGAGCACGACGACCACGAGGTACGTCCACATGCGGCGCGTCCAGCGGCCGCCGGCCCACGGGAAGCGCACCGCGTGGTCGCGGTAGAGCCAGCGCGAGATCGAGTACGGGATGAGCACTGCGCCGCCGAGCGCGATCGTGAAGCGCAGGATCCCGGCATCGCTCAGGTCGGCGTGCAGCGAGATGAAGCTGATCCACGTGAGCGCGATCGCGATGATCGCGAGGTCCTGCCCGAGCTTGCGCGAGAGCCCCGCGCGGTCGGTGAGGATGCCGCCGACGACGCCGAGCACGAGCGGCAGGTAGCCCCAGTCGCTCAGCGCCCAGAAGAGCAGCACCGCGGCGCTCGTGACGAGCGCGGCGGGGATGATGGCGAGCGGATGCGTCGTCGTGCCCTCCGCAGCGACCACCGACCGGGCGGGGGCGGGGGCCGGCGCGGCGGCGGGCATCGCTCGATCGGTCGTCACGCCATCAGCCTACGGAAGGCGACCTGACTCATCCGCCCGGATGATCCACCTCCCCCGGTCGATGCAAAGGCGGCGGATGCGCTGGCCCGGCCCGGGTGCCCGGTGCTCCGATGGATCCATGCACACGAACCGACTCGAGGCCCTCGGGCTCACCCACACCTACGGACAGGGCAACGCCGCGGCGCCCGCGCTCGCCGACGTCTCGCTCGCGATCGGCGTCGACGAGCCTGAGGCGGTCGCGATCATGGGCCCCTCGGGCTCGGGCAAGTCGACCCTCCTGCACGCGCTCGCCGGCATCGTCGCGCCGGCGTCGGGCCGCGTCGTCTGGCGCGGCCGCGACCTCGCGTCGATGCGCGACGGCGAGCGCACGAAGCTGCGCCGCAGCGACTTCGGCTTCGTCTTCCAGTCGGGGCAGCTGCTGCCCGAGCTGCCCGCGATCGAGAACGTCGCGCTGCCGCTCATGCTCGGCGGCACCGCCCGCACGGGCGCCGAGGCGGCGGCCGGCGCGCTGCTGCACCGGCTCGGGCTCGGCGAGATGCTCGGTCGCCGGCCGGGCGAGCTCTCGGGCGGCCAGGCGCAGCGGGTCGCGATCGCCCGCGCGCTCGTCGGCTCCCCCGGCATCGTCTTCGCCGACGAGCCGACCGGCGCGCTCGACCGCTCGACGGGCGACGCCGTGATGAGCCTGCTCATCGGCGCGACGCTCGGCCACGGCGCCTCGCTCGTCGTCGTCACGCACGACCCGGAGGTCGCTGCGATGTGCTCGCGCGTCGTGCGGCTGCAGGACGGGCGCATCGTGAGCGATGAGCGGCGCGTGGACGTGCGAGCGGATGCCGTCCCGGCGGCCGCGCGCACGGCACCGTCGGGCGCCGCGCCGTCGTACGCGGTGCCCGGCATCGCATCCGCCCCCGTGCCGCTCCCGCAGCACCCCTCGTACGGCGCCGCGCGCGTCGAGGCGCACGTGCCGAACCCGCACATGCCGAACACGCTGCGCGGCGCCGTGCAGCAGTCCTGGATCGAGACCCCGCGATGACCGCCATCGCCCTCTGGGCCCGCCTCGCGCGCGCGACGGGACCCCGCGCGACCGACGTGCTGAGCGCGATCGCGTTCGCCTTCGCGACCGCGGCGCTGCTCGCGGTGCTCGGCGGCGTCAACGCGTTCCAGGTGCGGGTGGCCGAGGGCCGGGTCGACCGGTTCGACGGCGAGCTCATCGTCACCCTCGCGCTCGTGGCTGCGGCGCTGCTGCTGCCGGCCGTCTGGACGCTCGCGCAAGCGGCCGTGCGGCTCGCCCTCGCGCGCCGCGACGATCGGCTCGCGGCACTGCGGCTCGCGGGCGCGACGGGCGGCCAGGTGTCGGCGATGGCGGTGCTCGACGCGGTCGCGCAAGCGCTCGTCGGCGTGGTGGTCGGCGCGATGCTCGCGCTCGCGGTCACGCCCGGCATCGCCCGGATCGAGTTCCAGGGGCTGCCGTTCACGGTCGCCGAGCTGCTGCCGCCCGCGTGGATCTGGCTCGCCGCTGCCGGAGCGGTGCTCCTCACGTCGCTCGTCGCCGCGCTCGCCTCGCTGCGACGCGTGCACGTCACGCCGCTCGGCGTCGCGCAGCGCGTGGGCCAGCAGGGCCTCTCGCTCTGGCGGATCGTCGGCTTCGCCATTCCCGTGGGCGTCTACGTCGCGGTCGTCGCGCTCGACCTCGTCCCGGTCGACGTCTCCTTCTCGATCGCCCTCATCGCGATCGTCGTGCTCGCCTACTCGCTCATCGGGCCGCTGCTCATCCAGCTCGTCGCCCGGATCGTCGCGAAGGCGGCGCGGAGGCCCGCGACGCTGCTCGCGGCCCGGCGCGTGATCGACGACCCCCGCGGCGCGTTCAACATCGTCGGCGCGATGTCGGTCGCGGTGATGGCGGGCGGCTTCGCGTCGCTCGCCCCCGCGCTCGGGGCGGCCGACGACCCCTTCGCGGTCGACATCGCGACCGGCGCGGCGCTCACGATCGCGATCGCCGGCGTGCTCGGCGCTGTGCTCGCGGGCATCGCGCAGTCGGCGAAGGTGCTCGACCAGCAGCGCGAGCACCAGGCGATGCACCGGATGGGTGTCGACGTGCCCGTCATGCAGTCCGCGCTCGTGCGCCAGGTGGCGCTGCCGCTCATCGTCGGCGTCGGCGGTGCGGCCGGCGTCGCCCTGCTGCTCATCCTGCCGTCGTTCATGCTCTGGTGGTCGAGCGCCGACTCGGTCGTCACGTGGGCGCTGCTGACGGTCGGCGCGGTCGCGGTGACGCTCGCCGCGACGGCCGCGGCGCTGCCGCTCGTGAAGCGCGTGGCGACGGCCAGCGCCGCCGTCTGACGAGTCGAGCGGGACTCAACCGGATAGCCAGTGGGGCGAGGAGATATCTGTCGCGCCCTAGCGGCTGTCCGGTTGAAGATGACTCAGCGGGCGGGCAGCAGCGGCAGCACGTCCTCCGAGAACTGCTCGAGGAAGCGCCGCTGGTCGTGCCCCGGCCCGTGGAACACCAGGTGGGTGAAGCCGAGCTCTGCGTAGTGGGCGATCTCGCCCGCGACCCGGGACGCATCCGACCCCACGATCCAGCGCTTCGCGACCTGCTCGATCGGCAGCTCGTCGGCGAGCCGCTGCATCTCGAGCGGGTCGTGCACGTCGTGCTTCTGCTCCTGCGAGAGCGAGAGCGCCGCCCAGAAGCGCGTGTTCTCGAGCGCCGCGTCGGCATCGCGGTCGTACGAGACCTTGATCTCGATCATCCGGTCGACCTCGGCGGAGTCGCGCTCCGCTTGCGCGAGGCCCTCCTCGAGGTTCGCGACGATCGTGTCGCGGTAGTACTCGTCGCCCTTGCCCGACGTGCAGATGTGGCCGTCGGCGAAGCGGGCGGCGTAGCGCGTCGTGGCGGGACCGCCGCCGGCGACGTAGATGGGGATGCGCTCTGCCGGCCGGTCGTAGATCGTCGCCCCGTTGAGCGAGTAGTAGTCGCCGTCGAAGTCGACGCGCTCGTCGGTCCAGAGCCGCTTGAGCACGCGCACGGCTTCGCGGAGCCGCGCGAACCGCTCCCTGAGCTCTGGGTACTCGACGCCGATCGCCTGCTCGTTGAGCGCTTCGCCCGTGCCGACGCCGAGGATCAGCCGGCCCGGGTGCACCTGCCCGAGGGTCGCGAACTGCTGCGCGACGACCGCCGGGTGGTAGCGCAGCGTCGGCGTGAGCACCGAGGTGCCGAGCACGAGGCGCTCGGTGCGCTCGAGCGCCATGCCGAGCCACGCGACGGCGTTCGGCGCGTGGCCGCCCTCGTGCCGCCACGGCTGCAGGTGGTCGCTGATGAACGCGCTGTCGAGCCCGACCCGCTCGGCGAGCACGACGAGGTCGAGCAGCTCGGCGGGCGAGAACTGCTCGGCGCTGGCCTTGTATCCGTACCGCATGGGAGTCAGTCAACCAGCCTTCGGCGCGGCCTCAGACGGGCAGCTCGAGCATCGCCCGGTCGGGCGTGCCGAAGCGGTGCGCGGTGATCGACACCGACTGCTCCCGCAGGAACGGCAGCAGCTCGACGCGGCCCGCGCGCGTCACCGGGCCGTCGTAGACGGCGACCGAGACGTCGCCCGCGAGCGCCGCGCGCACACCGGGATCGGTGCCGACGAGGCGGATGCGTCGCACGGGCTCCGAGGGACGCTCGAGGCCGAGCACGTCGTCGCGCTCCACTGGGGCGAGCGCCTCGCGCGAGCGGAGCCGCGCGTGGAACTCGGCGTCGGTCTCCTCGACGACCTCGAGCAGCCGCAGCGCCGGCAGCGGCCGCCGCGCGAGCTTCACGACGCCGGGCGGCACCCCGACGGCGGTCGAGATGCGCACCGTGGAGCGCGCGCGAGCCGCGGCGGCGAGCAGCCGCACGAGGTCGACGAGGCGGCCGTCCTCCGCGACGCGGATGAGCACCTCGGCGGGCCGGTAGCGGAGCACGTTCCGCTCCGCGCACAAGGGAGGGACGGCCAGGCCCGAGACGTCCTTCGAGACGCCGAACTCCGCCTTCCAGCGCGCTTGGTCGCTCTTCGCACCGGCGCGGACCGCGTCGAACTCGACGAAGTCGAGCACGGGCGTCGCCGCCTCGATGACCTCCGCGACGCGCTTGTCGAGCCCCTTGAGCTGCACCGACGCCTTCGGCTCGGCGTGCACCGGCTCCCAGTCGACGAGGGTCGCGAGGTAGTTGGGGCCGCCGGCCTTCGCGCCCGGCCCCACCTGCGAGCGCTTCCAGCCGCCGAACGGCTGCCGCCGCACGACGCGTGCGCTGATGCCCCGGTTGACGTAGAGGTTGCCCGCCTCGACCTCGTCGAGCCAGTGCGCGACCTCCTCGGGGTCGAGGGAGTGGATGCCGGCGGAGAGGCCGAACTCCGTGCCGTTCTGCACCTCGATCGCCTCCTCGAGCGAGTCGACCTCGATGAGCGAGAGGTGCGGCCCGAAGAGCTCGGTGACGTGCGAGTACGTGCCCGGGAGGACGGCGTCGCGGATGCCGGGCGACCAGAGCCGGCCCGACGCATCCAGCCGCCTCGGCTCGAGCAGCCACTCCTCCTCGTCCTCGAGCGTCGTGAGCGCGCGCAGCAGGTCGCCGCCCGCCGGCTCGATGAGCGGACCGACGTGGGTGCGGACGTCGAGTGGCGAGCCGACCCGGAGCGTCGTCGCGGCGTCGACGAGCTGGCGGCGGAAGCGCTCGCTGTCGCCGACGGTGTCGACGAGGATCGCGACCGAGGCGGCGGAGCACTGCTGACCCGCGTGCAGGAAGGCGCTGCGCACGATGTCGGCCACGGCGAGGTCGAAGTCGGCCGAGGGGGTGACGATGATCGCGTTCTTGCCGCTCGTCTCGGCGAGCAGCGGCAGGTCGGCGCGCCAGGTGGTGAAGCGCTCGGCCGTCTCGGTCGAGCCGGTGAGGATGACGCGGCCGACCGCGGGGTGGGCGACGAGGCGCTCGGAGAGCTCGCCCTCCTCGACGTCGCACAGCAGCAGCACGTCGCGCGGCACGCCCGCCTCCCAGAGCGCCTCGGCCAGCACGGCCGCCGAGCGCCGCGCCTGCGGGGCGGGCTTGAGGATGACCGCCGAGCCGGTCGCGAGCGCCGCGGTCACGCCGCCGCACGGGATCGCGACCGGGAAGCTCCACGGCGGGGTGACGACGGTGAGGGCGACGGGCCGCGGGGTGGCGCCCTCGACGCGCTCGAGCTCGATCGCCTGCTCGGCGTAGTACCGCGCGAAGTCGATCGCCTCCGACACCTCTGGGTCGGCCTCCCCGATCGTCTTGCCGGTCTCAGCCATCATGATCTCGATGAGCCGGCCGCGGTAGACGCCGAGCGCCGTCGCCGCGTCGCGCAGGGTCTCGGCCCTCCGCGCGGCACCGAGCCCAGCCCATCCGCTCGCCGCTTGCGCCGCGCGGTCGATGCGCCGCTCGAGCGTCGGCCAGTCGTCGATGCGGTTCATCTCGAGGGTGCGGAGGCCCAGCCGGGTCTCGCCCGCGCGCTGCACGAGCTGCCTCGCCCAATCGCGGTTCGCCGGGAGCGACGGATCGGTGTCGGGCTCGTTGGCGAACCCGGTCGGATGCGTCACCGAGACCGCGAGGTCGCCCAGCCGGTCCTGGGTGCGGTTCGGACGCGGCTCGCCCGCCGCGTCGTCGGCGCGCAGCAGCTCGATCGACTCGAGGAAGCGGTCGCGCTCCTGCTGGAAGACGGCAGGGTCGCCGAGGTCGAACATGCTCGACATGAAGTTCTCGCCCGCGGCGTTCTCCTCGAGCCGGCGGATGAGGTAGGCGACGGCGGCGTCGAACTGGTCGGGCCGCACGACGGGCGTGGAGAGCACGAGGTTGGGGAAGACCTCGCGCACGGCGTCGCGGTGCTCGGCGGCCATGCCGAGCAGCATCTCGGCGTCGACGCGCTGGTGGGTGCCGTGGTGGCGGGCGAGCTCGGCGGCGTAGGCGAGGTCGAAGAGGTTGTGGCTCGCGACGCCGAGCCGCACCGCGAAGGCGTTGTCGGGCAGCAGTGCCTCGCGCAGCACGCGCTTGAAGCTCGCGTCGGTCGCGGCCTTCGAGCCGACGACGGCGAGCGGCCAGCCGTGGATCGCGGCGTCGACGCGCTCCATCGCGAGGTGCGCGCCCTTCACGAGCCGCACCTTGATGCCGGCGCCGCCGCTCGCACGGCGCTGCTTCGCGAACGCGGCGAGCCGCCGGTAGGCGGCGAGCGCGTCGGGCAGGTACGCCTGCAGCACGATGCCCGCCTCGAGACCGCGGAGCTCGGGGCGCGACAGCAGGCGCTCGAAGACCGCGATCGTCAGGTCGAGATCGCGGTACTCCTCCATGTCGAGGTTGATGGGCTTCGGCGGGGTCGACTCGGCGGCGAGCCGGTAGAGCGGCAGCAGCCGCTCGACGACGAGCTCGACCGTCTCGTCGAACGCCCACGGCTGCAGCTGGGGCGCGATCGCCGACACCGTGATCGAGACGGAGTCGACGTCATCGCGGCGCAGGAGCTCCATCGTGCCCTCGAGGCGGCTCGCGGCTGCCTCCTCGCCGAGCACCGCCTCGCCGAGCAGGGTGACGTCGACGCGCGTGCCGTCCTCGCGGAGCTTCGCGAGCGGCTTCGCGAGCTTCGAGGGGGATGCGTCGATCACGAGGTGCGAGACCATGTCGCGCATCGCGCGCTTCACGACGGGGATGACGAGCTTGGGCACGACGATGCCGAAGCCGCCGCCCGCCGTGATGCCGAGCTTGAGGTACCAGTCGAGGAAGCCCGGGATCTCGCGGCTGAGCGCCTCGAAGCCCAGCGCGCTGACCTTCGGATCCTCGGGGCGGATGACCTTGTCGACGAAGCCGATCGCGAAGTCGAGGCCCGCCGGATCCTTCAGCAGCCCCGCGAGGCGCTCGGCCGACTTGTCCTGCTTGTCGCTCGCCGGCCGGTCGATCCAGCCGCGCACGCGCTCGATCGCCGCGAGCGCGAAGGGGTCGTCGCTCGACGCGTCGGTGAGCTCGACGCGAGCGGATGCGGTCGGTCGCTCGGGCGCCGCGGGGTTGACGACCGCGGTGGGCTCGGGGTCGCGGACGATGGCGGGCGAGGCGGGCTCCTCGGGCGCCGGCTCGGTGGGCTGCTCGGGTGGGGCCGGCGGAGCCGCGGGGGGCTCGGCGGGCGCGACGGGCGCCGCGACGGCAGCGGCGATCGGTGCGGCAGCCGCGGGAGCGACCGCCGTGGGCGTCGCGGCGGCGGCCGCGGCGACGATCCGCTCGACGGGCGCCACGGGGGCGTTCGGCGTCGCCGCGGCGCTCGGCGCCTCCGCGGCGGGCGGCGCCGCGGCAGCGCCCGTGGGCGGCTCGTCGGTCGAGCCCTCGCGAGCTCGGCGGTCGGCCTCCGCCTTCGCGGCGGCGCGCGCCGAGACCGCGGCGGCGAGTCCGCCGATGCGCGGCTGGTCCTGCTCGGGCAGCACGGGGTTCGAGACCACGGGGTTCGCGACCACCGGGTTCGCGACCACCGGGTTCGCGAGCACCGGGTTCGCGACCACGGGGTCGGGGACCGCCGGCGCCTCGGGGTCGGTCGCGTCACCCGGCGGCCGCAGCGGCTCGTGCACGTCGCCGTGCTGCTCGTCCAGGATCTCCGGCTCGGCCTCGTCGATCGCCGCGGCCTCGAGCTGCGTCGCCTGCTCGCGCAGCTCGCGCCGCGTCGGCGTCCGCGCGGCGAAGGGGTCGTCGGCCGGCTGCTCCGCGTCCACCGGCTCCGGCGACTCGACCACGGCGGTCGCCGCGGCGTCGTCGGCACCGCCCGCCGACGCATCCGCCGGCACGATCGGGCGGGCATCGCCCGGCACCGGCACCGGCGAGGCGGCGTCGAGCTCGACCTGCAGCTCGGCGACGTCCATCTGCACGGTCGGCTCCTCCTCGCGCTCCTGCGCGAGCGACCAGCTCGGAGTCGGGCCCTCGGCGGAGCGGGCGACGGCGGGCGGCGGGACCGGCACGGCGCGGCTCGCGGCCGCGAACGTCGCGTCGTCGACCTCGAACGCCGGGCCGCTCAGCCCGAAGCGCCCACCGAGCGGAGCGAGCGGCTCATCGGGATCGGCGTCCTGCTCGGCGACGACCTCGACCGGCTCGTCCCCGGACTGCTCGGCGTCGGCGAGCTCGATGCCCTTCGCGATGAGGGCGTCGAAGTCGTCGTCCCTGGACTGGTCGGTCATGCCGCATATCGTATGGGGGTGGGCCATGGGGCGACCCGGGCCGGGCTGCGGCGCCGAGCGCTCGCGGGCCGGCGCCGACCGCATCGACGGGCCCGCCCGAGTCGAGGAGGACGAGCATGTCGCGTGTCGCCATCATCGGCGGGGGCCACAACGGGCTCACCGCCGCCGCGTACCTCGCCCGCGCGGGCGTCGACGTCACGGTGCTCGAGCGCCTGCCGCACGTCGGCGGCGCGGCCGTCTCGGCGCAGGCCTTCGACGGGCTCGACGCGCGGCTCTCGCGCTACAGCTACCTCGTGAGCCTCATGCCGCAGCAGATCATCGACGACCTCGGCCTCGACGTGCGGCTCGCCCGCCGCCGCTACTCCTCCTACACGCCCGTGCCGGGCAGCGATCGCGGGCTCCTCATCGACGCGGGCGACGAGGCCGCGACCCGCGCGTCGTTCGCCGCGATCGGGGCGGCCGACGACGCCGACGGCTTCGCGGCGTTCTACGACCGCACGACGCGCCTCGCCGCTGCGCTCTTCCCGACGCTCACCCAGCCGCTGCCCACCAAGGAGGCGGCGCGCGCGGCCGCCGGGGACGCATCCGCGTGGTCCGAGATCGTCGACGCCCCGATCTCACAGGCGATCGAGCGCGCGGTGCGCAGCGACGTCGCGCGCGGCGTCATCGCGACCGACGCGCTCATCGGCACCTTCGCCTCGCTCGCCGACCCGGGCCTCGAGCAGAACCGCTGCTTGCTCTACCACGTGATCGGCGGCGGTACGGGCGACTGGGACGTGCCGATCGGCGGCATGGGGCAGGTCTCGGGCGAGCTCGAGCTCGCGGCCCGCCAGGCGGGCGCGACGATCCTCACGGGCGTGACCGTCACACGCGTGACGCCCGACGGCGAGGTGACGTGGAGCGAGCAGGTCGGCGGGCTGCCGACGGACTCGCCCGGCGTGCCGATCGGCACGGAGCTCACCGCCGAGTTCGACCTCGTGCTCTCGGCCGTCGCGCCGCACGTGCTCGCGGGGCTGCTCGAGCCTGCTGGGCCGTCGGTGCCGCGGCCGGAGGGCGCGCAGGTGAAGGTCAACATGCTGCTCTCCCGGCTGCCGCGGCTGCGCGACGACATCGCGCCCGAGGCGGCGTTCGGCGGCACGTTCCACATCAACGAGACGTACTCGCAGCTCGAGCGCGCCTACGCCGCCGCGGCGGGCGGCGCGATCCCCGAGCCGCTGCCGTGCGAGATCTACTGCCACTCGCTCACCGACCCGACGATCCTCGGGGACGACCTGCGCGCATCCGGCGCCCACACCCTCACCGTCTTCGGCCTGCACGCGCCCGACCGGCTGCTGACCGAGGAGTCGAACGAGCGGATGCGCGACGAGCTCGAGCGCGCGGTGCTCGCGTCGCTCGACTCGGTGCTCGCCGAGCCGATCGAGCCGCTGCTCGTCGAGGGGCGGGGCGGGCCCGCGATCGAGACGCGCACGACGCGCGACATCGAGGCGTCGCTCGCGATGCCGGGCGGCCACATCTTCCACGGCCAGCTGTCGTGGCCGTGGCTCGACCACGAGCCGACCTCGGTCGCCGAGGCGTGGGGCGTCGCGACGCCGCACTCGCGGATCCTCATGGCCGGCTCGGGCGCGCGCCGCGGCGGCGCCGTCTCGGGCATCGGCGGCCACAACGCGGCGCACGCGGCGCTCGAGCTGCTGCGGCCGTAGCCAGCGCCCGCCGGGCCGCGAGTCAGCGCGGGACGCGGCCCGCCCAGTCGGAGGGGTGGCTCGCGCGCGACGGCGGCAGCGCGTTGAGGCGCGCCCACTCGGCGACCTGCTCGGGCAGCGCCGGGATGTCGACCGCGATGCCGGCCGACTCGAGCACCTCGATCACGCGGGCGATCTTCGCCGTGCCGACGCCCTTCTCGATGAAGCGGCCCTGCACGATGCCGCGCGCGTAGACCTCGCCGTCGACGACGAAGCGCTGCACGAGGTAGATCGCGCGCTCGTCGCCGCCGAGCACGGCCGTCTCGATGTCGAAGCGCTGCCACAGGTCGAGCGAGCGGCGGTAGACCATCGACGACTGGCCGACGACGGCGTAGATGCCGGCCTTGCCGAGCGCGGCCGACATGCCCGTGCGGTTCGTCATGTCGACGCGCGCGAGGTCCATGTACGAGGGGTAGCGCCCGTTGTTCATGTGGCCGAGCAGGTCGATGTCGGTCGGCAGCACCCGGAAGGTCGTCTTCGCGACGTCGCCGATGCCGAGCTCGGGCTTCCCCCGGCTCTTGAGGTCCATCGCGAGCAGCCACTGCAACCACATGTTCACGAGGAGCCATCCTGCCCGACTCGCGCCCGCGCATCCGCACGCGTTGGCGGGAACCTCCATGGAGCGCGTCGGGCTACGCTGGCGCCATGAGCGAGGGCGCGATCACGATCCGGCGGGCGACGACGGCCGACGCCGAGGCGCTGCTGCCGATGTTCGCCGCGCACCGCTCGGTCGACGAGGAGGACGAGAAGGTCGACCGCTACCGCGAGCGCCTCGTCGCGCTCGTCGAGAACCCCGCGCACCACATCGTCGTCGCCGAGCTCGACGGGCGCGTCGCCGGCTACGCGGCCGCGCAGGACTACGGGCCGGCACCGCACCGCGACTGGTCGATCGCGCGCATGCACGACCTGTGGGTGTCTCCGGATGCGCGGGGTCGCGGCGCGGGGACGGCCCTGTTCGAGGCGGTGCGGGACTGGGCGGAGCAGCAGACGAAGATCCGGGTGCTCGAGTGGCAGTCGCTCGACGTCGCGAAGCACTTCTACGAGCAGCTCGGCCTCTCGGGCGAGCGCTCGGACGACACCGACCCGCGGGCGCGGTACGAGATCGCGGTGCACCTGCCCTCGCGGGACTGAGCGCCCTCCGTCCGTCGAGTAGGCCCGCAGGGCCGTATCGAGACGGGAGCGACTGGTCTCGATGCGCGGCCTGCGGCCGCTACTCGACCGGCGCGACCTCGCCGAGCCGGTCGAGCTGCCACACGGTCGTGCCCGCGGGCAGCGACACCGTCGTCATCGAGCAGTTCGGCAGGATGACGTCGGGCGTGAGGTCCGGCACGAGCTGCCGCAGGAGCGACGTGATGAAGCCGCCGTGCGAGACGAGGAGCACGTGCACCGGACCCTCGCCCGGGACGTCGGCCGCGGCGCGGATGACGTGCTCGAGCGCGCCGTCGGCGCGGAGGACGATCGCGGCGGCCTGCTCGGCTTGACCGGTCGCGTCGAGCTGCGCGATGGTGTCGAAGAGGCCGCGCCAGCCGACCTGGTCGGCGATCGCGCTCAGCGCGCTCAGCTCGCGGTCGACCTCGAAGCCGTGCTCGACGATGACCTCGCGCCACACGTCGGAAGCCTTCCGCTCCTCGTGGCCGCCGAAGTTCCACTCGCGCAGCAGCTCGGTGAGCTCGATCTCGGGCGCGGGGTCGAGGGCCGCGCGGATGCCCTCGGCCGTCGTGCGGGTGCGCTGCAGGTCGGAGGAGAAGAACAGCTCGAAGCGCTCGCTCGACAGGCGCCGCGCGACGGCCTCGATCTGGCGCGTGCCGAGCGCGGTGATCGGCGAGTCGGACCAGCCCTGCATGAGGTGGTTCGTGTTGTGCTCGGTCTCGGCGTGCCGCACGATCGTGATGCGCAGCTCGCGCCCGCGGGCGAGCGCCGCGAGCTCCTCCGGCAGGCGCTGCTCGGGCCGCTCCGCCTTCGACCGCTCGCTGCGGGCGGTCTCGGTCGCCTGGTCGCTCATCGCTCCCCCATCTTCTCGAGCATGGCGTTGTAGGCGCCGAGCTCGGCATCGCCGTCTCGAGCAGCGGCGCGATCGGTGCGCTTCTGCTCCTTGCGGTCGCTGCGCGACCACTTGATCGTCGTGATGATCGCCATGATCACGGTCGGGACCTCGCCGACCGACCAGGCGATGCCGCCGCCGACCCGCTGATCCTCGAGCGCGTCGATGCCGTTGCCCATCGCGCCGAACCAGTCGGCGAGCATGAGCGCGTCGCTCATCATGATCGACAGGCCGAAGAACGCGTGGAAGACCATCGTGCCGAGCAGGAGCGTGAGCCGCAGCGGGTAGGGCGGCCGCGCCGGTCCGGGGTCGACGCCGATGATGGCCTGCACGAAGAGGTAACCGGCGCCGAGGAAGTGCAGCACCATCCACACGTGCCCGAGGTGCTCGCGCATCGACCACTCGAAGATCGGCGTGAAGTAGAAGATCCACAGGCTCGCGACGAAGATGACCGCGGCGACGACCGGATGCCCGATGACCTGCAGGTAGCGCGAGTGCACGATCGCGAGCATCCACTCGCGCCCGCCCCTCGAGCCGTCGCGGCGCTTGCCGATCGCCCGCATCGCGAGCGTGATCGGCGCGCCCAGCACGAGCAGCAGCGGCACGGCCATGCCGATGAGCATGTGCACGAGCATGTGCAACGAGAACTGGTACTCCTGGTAGGCGTTGAGCGCGCCGTTCGTGCACCACCACAGCAGCGCGATGCCCGCGAGCCACGCGACCGCGCGGCCGCCCGACCAGCGGTCGCCGCGGCGCGCGAGCCGCACGACGCCCGCGAGGTAGAAGAACGCGAAGAGCGCGCAGAGGACCGTCCAGAGCGGGTCGATGCGCCACTCGGTCAGCAGCCGGATGGGCGAGAACTCGGGCGGCAGCGGCTGCTGCGTGAGGATCTCGGCAGGGCTCGCCTCCGCGCCCGGCGGCACCTCCGGCACGGGCGTCGCCGTGCGGGCGAGGCCCGCGGCGACGCCGGCCGTGACGCCCATCACGACGAGCTCGAGGCCGAGGATGAGCGCGACCGCCCTGCCGGTCACGCGCGAGCGTGCCTCGCGCGCGGGCGTGAGGATGCGCATCCGCTGCCACGCGCCGAAGGCGCCGAGCACGACGAGCAGCACCGCCTTCGCGATCGACAGGATGCCGTAGTCGCTGAACCAGTCGCCCTCCATGCGCACCCACGACGAGACGATGCCGGTGAAGGCGACGATGGCGAAGCTCACGAGCGCGAGGCTCGAGTAGCGCAGCAGCACGTCGCCGTACGCGGCGTTCCGGGGTGCGGATGCGTCGTCGGGGCTCTCGTCGTCGCGGCCGCGCACCAGCACGGCGAGGTGGATGAGCCCGCCGAGCCAGATCGAGACGAAGAGCAGGTGGAGGAGGAGCGACGAGACGGCGAGCGCGTGGTTGGCGGTGCCGCCCGCGTGGCCGCCGGAGGCGATGAGCCAGAACGGCACGGCCCAGCCGACGACCGCGAACGCGACGGCGGTCGAGCCGCGCACGACGAGCAGCGTGACGGTGAGCACCGCGAGCGAGAGCATCGTGCCGAGCTGCAGCCTGCCGGTCTCGATCTCGACGAAGAACAGCTGCAGCAGGTTGCCGAACTCGTCGTCGGCCGTGACGGGGTTCGAGACGAGCTGGCGGAAGGTCCAGAAGCCGACGAACGCCTGCAGCACCGTCGCGACACCCGCGGAGAGCGCGGCGAGGTCGAGCGAGCGGTTCCAGTCGCGGCTGCCGGGCACGAGCGCGAAGCACGCGAGCACGAGCCCGCCGAACGACGCGGCGATCGCGAGGTTGCGGAGCATCGTGACGGCGGGGAGGCCGTAGCGCACGAGCGGGCCGGGATCCTCGATCGCGAGCGGATCGGCGCCGCCGCCGAGCTCGAGCGCCGCCCACAGCGCGGCGAGGCCCGCGAGGATCGCGAGCGCCGGGGCGAGGAGACGGAGGCGCTGCACCCGTCCAGGGTAGTGACCGACGCTATGAGCGGCCCGCCCCGGGCCTCCCGTGCACAACGCAAGCCGGGCCGCCGCGGATGGCGGTGGAACCCGGTGCAGCGCTCGACCTCCCGCGAGGGTCGGCCGGCGGGCTTGCGTTGTGCACACGGGAGCACGCGGGAGGGGCGCCGCCTCTCGGCGACGCCCCTCCCGGTGCTGTGTGCGGTGCGAGCTACTTGACGGCAGCCTTGAGCTTCGAGCCGGCGGTCAGCTTGACGCGGTGGCCCGCGGCGATCTGGATCTCCTCGCCCGTCTGCGGGTTGCGGCCCGTGCGGGCAGCCGTCTCGGTGCGCTCGGCGCTGAAGAAGCCGGGGATCGAGACCTTGTCGCCGGCCTTGACGGCCGCCGAGACCTCGTCGAAGAGCGCGTCGAGGACGGCGCTGACCTTGGCCTGCGAGAGGTCGGTCGTCGCGGCGATCTTCGAAGCGAGGGTGGTCTTGTTGATGGTCTCAGCCATGGTGTCCTCCTGGATGTGGCATGTCGGGCCCGCCTGGAGGCGGGCATCCGCCGGGGCCCCCAGGGGCTCCGACCAACCCCGAACGTAGACCCGCGCCCCGCGATCCGTGGCAGGAACACCCCGACACGCCGCGCTTTCCGCGGAGTTTCGCAGTCTGCGAACGCGTTTGGGGGACAAAACGGATGCGTCGGCCCGTCACTCCCCGGTCGACGCGGCCAGGCGCGCGGCACGCAAGCGAGACGCCTTCGCCGCTCGGCGGCGCTCGAAGAAGGGCAGGAAGAGGCCGATGAGCGGCCCGACGCCGAAGGCGAAGATGACCGTGCCGATGCCGACCGGCCCGCCCAGCAGCCAGCCGACGAGCAGCGCCGTGCCCTCGATGAGCGTGCGGATGATCCAGATGCGCCAGCCGGTGATGCGCACGAGCCCCGTCATGAGGCCGTCGCGCGGGCCCGGCCCGAGCGCGGGCGCGATGTAGACGCCGGTCGCGAACGCGAGCAGCACGATCGAGCCGGCGAGCAGCAGGACCTGCTGCCACAGCACGCTCGTCTCGGGGATGAGCCACAGCCCGAGGTCGGCGGCGGGCCCGACGAGGAAGCCGTTGAGGAGCGTGCCGATGCCGGGGCGCTGGCGCAGCGGGATCCAGATCAGCAGCACGAGGCACGACACGACGACCGTCGCGGTGCCGTAGGTCATCGGCAGGTGGTTCGCGATCCCGAGCGCGAGGACGTCCCACGGGCCGACGCCGAGGTCGGCGCGCACGAGCATCGCGAGCGAGAGGCCGTAGAGCGCGAGCCCCGCCATGAGCTGCACGACCCGGGCGGTCGTGTCGGCCGGTCCGAGCGCGTCGATCGGCAGCAGGAGTCGTCGGAGGGTCACCGACCCATTCCACTCCATCGGGGCGCTCGCCGACGCATCCGCCACCCGTCTCCATGCGCACGGCTTCCACGCCCACCTGGACGAACGCCGATTGACCGGATGCGCCCGGCGCGGTTCCGTGGGGCCATGACGCTCATCGGGTTCCACGCTTCGCACGAGCAGATCGCGCCCTCGGCGCTGCTCGAACACGTGCGCCACGCCGAGCAGGCCGGCTTCCAGGCGGCGATGTGCTCCGACCACCACACGCCCTGGAGCACGCGGCAGGCCGAGAGCGGCTTCTCGTGGGCGTGGCTCGGCGCCGCGCTCGCGTCGACGTCGTTCTCGCTCGGGCTCGTGACCGCGCCGGGGCAGCGCATGCACCCCGCGATCGTCGCGCAGGCGATCGCGACGCTCGGCGAGATGTTCCCGGGCCGCTGCTGGGCGGCGCTCGGCTCGGGCCAGAACATGAACGAGCACATCACGGGCGACCGGTGGCCCGACAAGGCGACGCGCGTGCGGCGGCTCGACGAGTCGGTCGACGTCATGCGGCGGCTGCTCGCGGGCGAGGAGGTCTCGCACTCGGGCGAGATCGTGGTCGATCGCGCGCGCGTGTGGTCACTGCCCGCGGAGCCGCCGCCGCTCTTCGGCGCGGCCGTCACGGCCGACTCGGCGGCCTCGCACGCGCGGTGGGCGGATGGCCTCATCACGGTCGCCTCCGACGCGGCGACCCTGCGCGACATCCTCGCGCGCTACCGCGACGCGGGCGGCCGCGGCGAGGCCGCCGCGCAGCTGCACCTCTCGTGGGCACCGGACGAGGGCGAGGCGATGGCGATCGCGCGCGACCAGTGGGCGACGGGCACGATCGGCGCGCCCGCGTCGTGGGACCTCGCGACCGCGGAGGAGCTCGAGCGCGCCGCGGCGGGCGCGACGGACGACGACATCCGGGAGGCCGTGACGATCTCGAGCGACCTGTCGGTGCACGAGGCGCGGATCGCCGAGATCCTCGACCTCGGCTTCGACCGCGTCTACCTGCACCACGTCGGCAAGGAGCAGTCCGCCTTCATCGACGCGTTCGGCGAGCGGGTGCTGCCCGCGCTCGGCGCCGGTTCGGGACGGGCCGGCGCGTGAGCCCGCACCCGATCGACTACGCCGACCACTGGTGGCGCAACACCGTCATCTACTGCCTCGACGTGCAGGTCTTCCAGGACTCCGACGGCGACGGCGCCGGCGACCTGCAGGGGCTCGTGTCGCGCATCCACGACCTCGCCGACCTCGGCGTGACGTGCTTGTGGCTCATGCCGTTCTTCCCCACCGCCGATCGCGACGACGGCTACGACATCACCGACTTCTTCGCCGTCGACCCGCGGCTCGGCACGCTCGGCGACCTCGTCGAGGTCATCCGCGTCGCGCGGTCGCAGGGCATGCGCGTGATCATCGACTTCGTCATGAACCACACCTCGGCCGAGCATCCGTGGTTCCGCTCCTCGCGCTCGTCGCGCGACTCCCCGCACCGAGACTGGTACGTGTGGCGCGACGAGCCGCCCGCGAACCCCGACCCGCCCGTCTTCCCCGGCGAGGAGGACTCGACGTGGACCAGGGACGAGACCACCGGCCAGTACTACCTGCACCACTTCCGGGCCCATCAGCCGGATCTCAACATCGCGCATCCCGCCGTCCGCGAGCAGATCGAGCGCAACCTCGGGCTCTGGCTCGAGCTCGGGGTCTCGGGCTTCCGCGTCGACGCGGTGCCGTTCCTGTTCAGCGACGCCGACCAGCACGGCACGCAGCCGGCCGGGACCGACTACGACGGCGCCGAGCACCTGCGGCGGCTGCAGCGCTTCGCGTCGCGCCGGAACGGCGAGGTCGCGCTGCTCGGCGAGGTGAACCTCTCGCATCGCGAGCAGCTCGACTGGTTCCACGCCGACGGCAAGTCGGCGGGCCTGCAGCTGCAGTTCGACTTCGTCTCGATGCAGCGGCTCTACCTCTCGCTCGCGCGGAAGGACGCGACGCCGCTCGCCCGGGCGCTCCGCGAGCGGCCGGAGCTGCCGGATGCGAGCCAGTGGGCGAACTTCGTGCGCAACCACGATGAGCTCACGCTCGACAAGCTCGAGCCCGACGAGCTCGAGGAGGTCTTCGAGGCCTTCGCGCCCGACGAGGGGATGCGCGTCTACGGTCGAGGGATCCGGCGCCGGCTGCCGACGATGCTCGGCGACGAGCGCGCGGTGCGGCTCGTCTACACGCTCATGTTCTCGCTCCCCGGTTGCCCCGTGCTCTTCTACGGCGAGGAGATCGGCATGGGCGAGGAGCTCGCGGTGCCCGGCCGCTATGCCGTGCGCACGCCGATGCAGTGGGAGCCGGGGCGCGGCGCGGGATTCTCGAGCGCGCAGGCTCCCAGCCTGACGCGCCCGATCGTCGAGGGCGAGTTCGGGCCGGAGCGCGTGAACGTCGCCGACCAGCGGCGCGATCCCGACTCGCTGTGGCACCACATCCGCCGCCTCACCACGATGTACCGCGACGCCCCCCAGCTCGCGTGGTCGACCCTCGAGGTCATCGGCGTGCGGCAGCGCGCGGTGCTCGGGCACGTCGCGCGCGGCGACGAGTGGACGATGCTCGCCCTGCACAACCTCGGTGACGGCCGGGAGGCGGTGCGGCTCTCGGTGGCGTCGGAGGACGGACCGGTGACGCTGACCGACCGCTTCGACGGGCAGTCGATCACGATCGACGGCACGCTCGAACTGGAGCTCGAGCCCTACGGCTGGCGGTGGATCGATGCCTCCCCGGCGGATGCGGTGATCACCCGAGTCTGACCGGGGAGAACTCGTTCTCCACAGGCTCTGCTCCCGCGCATTCGCGTGTCAGTGGCCCGTGGTGGAATGCCGTCATGGATGAGTGGTGGGGCGTCGATGCGGAGGAGTACATCGCGTCGATCCGGGCGGGCGCGATCGACCCGCACGGCCGCACCGCCGACGAGCTCGAGGAGGAGCTCGCCGCCCACGACCGCGACTGGTCCGAGCGGCTCGCGCTGCTGACCGACGCGGAGGTCGAGGAGGTCATCGCCGGCCGCATGGAGGTGCCGCCGCTGCCGGGCTCGATCGATGCCCGGTCGCAGCACGTGCGCGCCCTCGATGCGGTCGCGGGGCGGATGCGGGCCATCGAGCAGCGCCGAGCCCGCCTCGACGCAGAAGAGCGCGAAGTGCTCGCGGCGGAGCTGCAACGGCTGCGTGATGCCGGCGGTGACACCGGGATGGCGGTCAAGGAGAGCGCCTCCAACCTCGCCGCGGAGCTGCGCCTGTCCGACCGGGCGATGGAGCGGAAGCTCACCGGCGCCTGGCTCACCGTCACCGACCTCCCCGCCGCGCACGCCTCCCACAAGGCCGGCCGCATCACCGGCACCCACCTGCGCGCGATCGAGCAGGCGACCGAGGCGCTCCGCACCGACCCAGCCGTCGACCCCGAGGACCGAGCCAAGGTCGAGGCGGAGCTGGTGGAGATCGCCGAGCGCGTCACCCCGTCGCAGCTGCGCTCCCGCGCCCGCCGGATCGTCGACCGGGCGATGGCCGAGCCGCTCCAGCGCCGCCACGACCGGGCGGTCGAGCAGCGCCGCGCCTGGGTCGACGACCATGACGACGGGATCTCGACGCTCGCGCTGTCCGGCCCGTCCGTCACGATCCACGGCGCGTTCAACCGCGCCACCGACGCCGCCCGCGCCAAGCCGAAGGACGACCCCCGCACCTTCGACCAGTACCGGCTCGACGCGCTCATGGAGCTGCTCCTGACAGGCCAGGTACCGGAGGATCTGCACGGCATCAACCCCATCGCTGCCACCATCACGGTCACGATCCCCGCCACCGAGCTGCTCAAGCGCACCGACGATGCCGACGAGCCGCAGCTGCGGTTCTCCGGCGCACTGGAGGGCGGGGCGCTCGTCGACGCCGCCACCGTGCGGGCACTGGCCTCCGAGACGATCACCTGGGAGCGGCTCTTCCTCCACCCCGTCACCGGCGTGCCCGTCGCGGTCGACACCTACAAGCCCAACCGGGCCATGCGGCGCTGGCTGCAGCGCCGCGACGGCCGCTGCCGCTGGCCCGGCTGCACCAACCGCGTCTCCAGAGCCGACGCCGACCACACCATCGCCCACGCCCACGGCGGACCCACCACCCTCTCGAACCTCGCCCACCTCTGCCGACGACATCACCTCATGAAGCACTCCACCGCCTGGACCGTCCGGCAGCTCGACCAAGGCGTCCTCGAATGGACCAGCCCCACCGGCAAGATCTACCTCGACGAATCCGAACCCGCGGGTCCCGCGTTCGTCAACCGCACACCCGACTACTGGGGCATCCCCCGCGACGAACCCGCCAAGTGCACCGCCAGCGACCCGCCATGGGCACACCTCAACGACTGCACCTGCGACCTCGAGGACGTTCCCGCCTGATCCCGGGCGCCCTCGAGCCGGTGCCACCGCATCCGGAGACGACGAAGGCCCCGACCGCTGGGGTCGGAGCCTTCGTGCGTGAGTCGGTGCCTACCAGCTCGACTTGGTCACGCCGGGCAGCTCGCCTCGGTGCGCCATGTCGCGGAAGCGGACACGCGAGATGCCGTAGTCGCCGACGTGGCCGCGGGGGCGGCCGTCGATCGCGTCGCGCTTGCGGACGCGCACGGGCGAGGCGTTGCGGGGCAGCTTCTGCAGGCCGATGCGGGCGGCCTCGCGCTCCTCGTCGGTGCTCTTCGGGTCGACGAGCGCCTTCTTGAGGGCTGCGCGCTTCTCGGCGTAGCGGGCGACGATGGCCTTCCGCTGCTCGTTCTTGGCGATCATGCTCTTCTTGGCCATTTATCGCTCCTCTCGGAACTCGACGTGCTGACGCACGATGGGGTCGTACTTCTTCAGCACAAGTCGGTCAGGGTTGTTGCGACGGTTCTTCTTCGTCACGTAGGTGTAGCCGGTGCCCGCAGTCGAGCGGAGCTTGATGATCGGACGGACGTCCTGCGCCTTCTTCGCCATCAGAGCTTCACCCCCCGAGCCTGCATGTCACGGACGACGGCCTCGATGCCACGGGCGTCGATGACCTTCATGCCCTTGGCCGAGACGTTGAGCGTCACGTTGCGCTTGAGCGACGGGACGAAGTAGGTCTTGCGCTGCACGTTCGGGTCGAAGCGGCGCTTCGTGCGCCGGTGCGAGTGCGAGATGTTGTGCCCGAAGCCGGGAACGGCTCCGGTCACCTGGCATACGGCTGCCATGGTGCCTCCAATTGGGTACCGCAGGCCCGAGGGCCTGCCCAAGATCACTTGCCTGCACACGCCGAAGCCGAGCCTTTGAGGGGTTTGGAGGAGGCGTGCGCTGCGCGGCCGAGACCGCGCCAAGGGTCAATCGTACGCGATGCGGCGTGCTCGCGGCAAGACTCGCATCGTGGCGCCGCCGTCAGCGCTGGGGCGGGAAGACCGGCTGGCCGTCGGGACCCATCGGGAACGGCGTGCCGTCGGCGTACGTCGGCCAGGGCAGGAGCGGGCTCGACGCGGCCTGCGGCGCCGGCTGCGGAGCTTGCTGCGGCACGGCCTGCGGCATCGGCTGCCCCACGGGTCGCCGCTGGTGCTCACCGCGCGCCTCCGCCTCCTGCCAGTCGATGTTCCGGCGATTCCAGAACAGCAGCACCGTCACCGACGCCGCGAGCGCCGTCACGACGATCGCCGCGACCGTCGCGCGCCAGTACCACTCGGTCACGTCGAAGCCGAAGGCCTCGATCGCGAAGTGGAGCGTCAGCAGGATGCCGACGAGCCCGAGCAGCGCCGCCGCGACGAGCCCGATGATGCGCGCCATCTCGGCGCGGCCGCGCTCGCCGAGGGAGATGAGGCCCCACGCTCCGGCCGCCGCCGCGCGCACGACGAGGATCGTCAGCAGCGTGATGCCGAAGAGCTCGCCGAAGAGCCACTCGTCGTCCCACGGGTCGCCCTCGGCACCGGTGCCGCGCATCCAGATCGAGATCATGAGCACGGCGAGCAGGTAGATGTTCGCTGCGACCCCGATGATGAGCGGCGTCGACGAGCGCCGAGCGAGCACGAGGTCGAGCGCGAGCAGGCCCGTGAAGGCGAGGAAGACGACGACCGTCCAGACGACGCGCGACGCCTGGCTCTCGAAGTCGCCGACGAAGACGAGCACGACCGTCACGAGCGTGACGATCGCGAGCAGGCAGATGCCGATGAACAGCACCGGCTGGATGCCGAAGATGCGGCGCGTCGGACCCATGCGCGACGGCCGCTCGGGCCACGGCGAGCTCGGCTGCCCGCTGTAGGGGTTCTCGACCGTGCCCGCGGCGGTGCGACCGCCCACGGAGCCCTGACCGTAGGGCATCGACGCCTGCGCGAGCGGCTCTCCGGAGGCTGAGCGCTGGTCGTAGGGGCCGGGCTCGGGCGAGCGGCGATCGGCCGGCGGCTCCTGCGACTGCGCGTGCTGCTGCTCGCGCTGCTGGAGCTGCTGCAGGAGCGTCGGCTGCTGGTCGCTGCCGGGTCGGAAGGCACTGGGCTGAGCGGTCACTGGGGCTCCCCTCGGTCTCGTCGAGACAGTCTCACATCGGAAGCGCCAGAGCGCGATGGGCAGAAGTCACCTGGGGAGGATCAGCGCGCGGCGTGACCTCGCGCGGCCCGCTCGGCCGCGCACTCGGCGCACAGGCCGAAGATGTCGACGACGTGGTCGGGCTCGACGAATCCGTGCGCGGCGGCCACCTGGCCCGCCCAGCGCTCGACCGCCGCCGCCTCGAGCTCGACGGTGCGGCCGCACGAGCGGCAGATGAGGTGGTGGTGGTGGGTCTTGGTGCACGCGCGGTAGAGCAGCTCGCCCGCCGACTGCAGCGCATCCGCCTCGCCGTCCTCCGCGAGCGCCGCGAGCGCCCGGTAGACCGTCGCGAGCCCGACCGTCGAGCCCGCCGCGCGCATCGTCTGGTGGAGCGCTTGCGCCGAGACGAACTCGTCGCTCGCCTCGAGGGCCTCGCGCACGGCCTCGCGCTGCTTCGTGCT
The DNA here is from genome assembly GCF_049897585.1 of Agrococcus sp. TSP3-2-1. NCBI lineage: Bacteria > Bacillati > Actinomycetota > Actinomycetes > Micrococcales > Microbacteriaceae > Agrococcus > Agrococcus sp. TSP3-2-1. The sequence continues at coordinate 5,080 of NZ_JAFCWN010000002.1, read as the reverse complement.
GCGCCGGGGACCAGGGGCGGGAGCGGGGGCGGTCATGGTGTCCTCGTCTCGATCGTGCCACGCGGGCGGCGGGCGGCCTCTGCCCGGATCCAGGCGAGCCCGTAGCAGGCTGCGGCCACGAGCGCGATCGCGCCGCCGGCGGCGAGCTCGAACCAGCGCGATGCGAAGAGGCCGAGCACGCCGGACGCGATCGCGATGAGCGGCGCGACGACGAGCATCGCGCGCCAGTCGCGCACGACGAGTCGCGCGGCGGCGGCGGGCGCGACGATGAGCGCGACCCCGAGGATCGCGCCGACGACCGGCATGATCGCGACGACGGTCGCGGCGATGAGCGCGAGCGCGACCGCCTCGGGGATCCACGGGCGCAGTCCCGCGCGCCGATAGCCGCCCTCGTCGGCGCTCGAGAAGACGAGGTGCCGGCCGGCGATCGCCCACACGACGATCGCGACGGCGAGCAGCGCCGCGGTGAGCGCGATGTCGGCGCCCGTGACGGCGAGCACCTGGCCGATGAGGAACGACTCGACGTCGATCGCGAGCGGGCTGAGCGACTGCAGCAGCGCGCCGAGCGCGAAGCCGGCGGTGAGCATGATGCCCGAGGCGACGGCCGGGCCCTGCGAGCGGATGCGGCCGATGCCGACCGCGATCGCGACGAGCGCGACGGCCGCAACCGCCGCGCCGAGCGGGATCGCGACCCCGAGCATCGCCGCCGCGACGGCGCCGGGGAACGTCGCGTGGGTGAGCGACATCGCGAAGAAGGCGCGCTCGCGCAGCACGACGAGCACGCCGACGAGGCCGGCGAGGGCGCCGGCGAGCGTCACCTCGAGGAGCGCGCGGGAGAAGAAGTCGAGCGTCACGACGCCGCCCCCGCCGTGCTCGCCGCGGGCGCCGCGCGCCTCGACGAGCCGCCGCGCGCGCCGCCGATCGCGAGCGCCACGAGGTAGCCCGCGATCATCGTGAGCGCGACGGTCGCGCCGGGCGCGGCATCCACGCCGAGCACCGCGAGCTGCACGACCCCCCAGAGCCCGAGCCAGCCCGTGACGGCGCCGAAGCCGATCGCGACGACCGCGGCCGCCGCGAGCGATCGGGTGAGGGCGCGCGCCGCCGCGGTCGGCACGATGACGACGGCGAGCGCGAGGAGCGTGCCGACCGACGCGGATGCGGCGACCACGACGAGCGCGACCGCGACCGTGCCGACGACCTCGAGCGCGAGCACTGGGAGCCCCGCCCGACGCGCGCCCGCGGGGTCGAACGCCGCGTAGACCTGCGGCCGCGCGGTCAGGGCGACGAGCAGCACCGCGACGCCGATGAGCGCGAGCGAGACGCCGAGGTCGGCCCACGTGATCGTGAGCAGCCGGCCGAAGAAGAAGTCGGAGAGGCTGCCTGAACGGCCCCCCGACGCGGAGACGAGCACGACGCCGAGCGAGAAGAAGGAGGTGAGCACGATCGCGACCGCGGTGTCGCGCGGCTGCCCGCGGCGGGAGATGAGCACGAGCACGACCGCCGCGACCACGGCCGCGCCGATCGCGCCGGGCATGAGCCCGGCCGCGCCGCCGAGCGCCGCACCGATCACGAGGCCCGGGAAGACCGCGTGCGTGAGGCCGTCCGTCGAGAACTCGAGCCGGCGGAGGTTCACGAGCACGCCGACGGTGCCCGCCGCGATCGCGAGCGCGAGCAGCAGCAGGAGCGGCCGCCCCATGAACGGCACGGAGAACGGCGTGATCGGGTCGATGAGCGCCGCGACGGGCGTCATCGGGGCGGGACGCCCGCGGCGTCGTCGTCCTGCAGCAAGTGGTGGTGGTGCGCGCCGTGCGTGGCCTCGTGGTGCTCGGTCGTCGCGAGCGTGTGGCCGTCGATCTCCATCACGTGGCTCGCGAACGCGGCCTCGACGCGCTCGAGCGTGAGGACGCATCCGGTCTCGTCGAAGGCGATCTGCCGCCCGTTGACGAGCAGCGTGCGATCGCACACCGCGCGCGCGAGGTCGAGGTCGTGGGTCGTGATGACGAGGGCGACGCCCTGCGCCTTGAGGCGGCGCACCGTCTCGAGCAGCGCGTCGCGGGAGCCGTGGTCGAGGCCGTTGAACGGCTCGTCGAGCAGCAGCAGGCGCGGCTGGCCCGCGAGCGCGCGAGCGAGGAGTGCGCGCTGGCGCTGCCCGCCCGAGAGGTCGCCGAAGCGCGTCGCGCGGTGTTCGGCGAGCCCGACCGCCTCGATCGCGTCGGCGACGATGCGCCTGTCGGCGCGCCCCGGCCACTTGAGCCCGAGCCGCGGCGTGCGGCCCATGGCGACGACCTGCTCGAGCGTGACGGGGAACGCCGGGTCGATCTCGCTCGACTGCGGCAGCGTGCCGATCTCGCCCCGCGCGCTCGGCACGCGGAAGACGCGCGCCTCGTGCTGGGCGAGGCCCAGCAGGCCCGCGAGGAGCGTCGACTTGCCGGCGCCGTTCGGCCCTATGAGCGCGACCGCCTCGCCCGCGCGCACCTCGAACGAGACGCCCGAGAGCACCGGCGCTCCGCCGTAGCCGAAGGAGGCGTCGGCGATCTCGACGACGGGCTCGCTCATGAGAGCGATCCTGGCACCGGCAGCGGCTCGGCGCCCCACGCGGTCACGATCGCGGTCGTGTTGTGGAGCTGCGAGCCGATGTAGGTGCCCGTGGGGCTGCCCTCCGGGCCGAGCGCGTCGGCCGCGAGCGCGTCCTCCCCCTGCCGCAGCTCGACGCCCGCCTCGCGGGCGATCGTGGCGGCGAGCTGCGGGTCGATCGCGTTCTCGCTGAACACGACGGGCGTGCCCGTCGCGCGGATCTCGGCGACGAGGCCGTCGATGTGCGCGGCGCTCGCGTCGGCGCTGTCGTCGAGGCTCGGCAGCACCGTGCCGACGACCTGCACGTCGAACGCGCGCTCGAGGTAGCCGAACGTGTCGTGCGTCGTGACGACGAGGCGCTCCTCGACCGGCACCTGCTCGATCGAGCCGCGCATCCACGACTCGAGCTCGGCGAGCCGGTCGAGGTAGGCGGTGGCGGATGCGTCGATGTCGGCGTCGGGGTCGGCGGCGGTGACCGCGTCGCGGATGGCCTCCGCCTGGACGATCGCGTTGGCCGGGTCGGTCCAGACGTGGGGGTCGAACGCGCCGTGGTCGTGGCCCGCGTGGTCGTCGGGCTCGTGCGCGTGGTCGTGGTCGGCGTGCTCGGCGGCGCGGGCCTCGTCGGCGTGCTCGTGCCCGTCGGCGTGCTCGTGGTCGTGGTCGTGGCCCTCGTGCGGGTCGTGGCCCTCGGCGATGAGGTCGATGCCCTCGGAGGTGTCGACGAGCGTGCCCGCGAAGCCGGAGGCCTCGACCGTGCTGTCGAGCCAGCCCTCGAGGCCCGCGCCGTTGATGACGAGCAGGTCGGCGGAGGCGAGCGCCGCGAGCGCCGCGGGTCCGGGGTCGAAGCTGTGCGCTGAAGCGCCGGGGCGCAGCAGGCTCGTCACCTCCGCCCCGTCGCCGACGATCTCGCGGGCGATGTCGGCGAGCTGCGTCGTGGTGGCGACGATCTCGAGCCGATCGTCGGCCGAGCCGGCGCCGGCGGCCGGGCCGGCGCATCCGGTCAGCACGAGGGCCGCCGCTCCGACGGTGCTGAGGAGGGCGGTGGTCTGCATGGGTCGCATGGGATTCCTGTCCAAGTGCGACGCCGTGCCGCACGGGTCGACGCTACGGCTTAGTGAGAACGATTGTCAATCTCGGAGTGCTCTCAGGAGCCGTAGCACTCCGGAAACATCGCGAGCGTAGGCTCGGGCCATGGAGCGCATCCCCACCGGTACAGCCCAGTTCAAGATCATCGCCGCCCTCGGCTCCCGTCCCGAGATCGATCCGGCCGAGGAGATCGAGCGGCGCGTGCAGTTCCTCGTCGACTACCTCGCCGCGACCGGCGCGAAGGGCTTCGTGCTCGGCATCTCCGGCGGGCAGGACTCGACGCTCGCCGGACGCCTCGCCCAGCTCGCCGTCGAGCGTGCGCGGGAGGCGGGAGGCGAGGCGAGCTTCGTCGGCGTGCGGCTCCCCTACGGGGTGCAGCACGACGAGGACGACGCGCAGCTCGCGCTCGACTTCATCCGCGCCGATCGCGAGGTGACGATCGACGTCAAGCCGGGGGTCGATGCGCTCGAGGCGTCGATCGAGGCGGGCGTCGGGGAGGTCGACGACTACCACAAGGGCAACGTCAAGGCGCGGGCGCGGATGATCGCGCAGTACGCGATCGGCGGCCAGCTCGGCATGCTCGTGATCGGCACCGACCACGCGGCCGAGGGCGTCACGGGCTTCTACACGAAGTACGGCGACGGCGGCGCCGACGTGCTGCCGCTCGCCGGCCTCACGAAGCGGCAGGGCAAGCAGCTGCTGCGCGAGCTCGGCGCCGCAGAGCGCCTGTGGCAGAAGGCGCCGACCGCCGACCTGCTCGACGAGCGCCCCGGCCAGACGGACGAGGCCGAGCTCGGCCTCGCCTACGAGCAGATCGACGCGTTCCTCGAGGGGCGCGACGTCGAGCCCGAGGTCGCCGAGCAGATCGTCGACCGCTACACGCGCACCGAGCACAAGCGCCGGATGCCGGTGACGCCCGACGACGAGTGGTGGCGGCCGCAGGCGGGGCCGCTGTTCGACTAGGGCGTGCTCCCCGCGAGCGCGGCGCCTGAGCCGGACGTCCAGGGGACTCACGGCGAGCGCGGCTAGACTGGGCGGACCAAGGGGAGTACTCCCGCACGGTCGCTCGTCACTACGGATGCACGTCGCATCCCGGGCGACCGGTCCTCGATCACGAGGACGGAGAAGACCTTGGCGTTGATCCGCTCACGCCAAGGTTTGGAACCCGCATTGCTCGTCACTCTGAATCGCCCCGGTTCTGGTGGAGGGTCTGATTCCCCGAGAGGATGATGGCCATGCCAGCACCGAAGAAGTACCCGCAGGAGTTGCGGGAGCGGGCCATGCGGCTCGTGCAGGAGGCGCGCAAGGAGGATCCGGAGCTGTCGCTGAACGCGGCGGTGGTGCGGATCGGACAGCGCACGGGCGTGAATCCAGACACGCTCCGCGGATGGATGAAGCAGGCCGCGATCGATTCGGGCGA